>NZ_FMCH01000386.1 GCF_900091855.1 Streptomyces sp. DvalAA-14 | reverse complement strand
GCGGTCCTGCTGGACGGTGTGACGGACGTACCGGCGCCCTGGGAGCGCGAACGCCCGGTGCACGCGGTCGCCTTGGCACTGGAGGCGGCGAACTGCCCGCCCGCCGGGCCCGCTTCGCCGGGTTACCGGGTGACTCCCGCGCCGGAGCCCGGCATGGCCGAGATCCGCTGGTCGGCATCCGCCGGCGCGGCAGCGGCCCTCGCCCGGTGCGCGAGCCTGCTCGGCTCCTGGGGCTGGCAGTGCACCGGGCACCGCACCCGTGAGGGGCAGTCCTACCTGGTGGCCTCACCCCGGCGCTGAGCCCCGCCGGGCCGCAGCACGCCGGGCCCTGCCATCAACGGACTCTCCTCGGCGCCCCGTTGGCCGGCCGCCCAGCCCCTGGCCCCGACCCCGGGCTCCCCGGCCGCCGACCTGGGCACACCCTGCCCCTGACTCCCGGCACGCAACCTGTGTACGGGAATCTCTGTTTTCAGGGACCTCTATGACGGGCAGGTGTCGAGGATATTGCGAGGAACCATCGCTGTTTTGCGCAGACTCATGGACTTACTGCGGTCGCGCTCGTAGTCTCTCCACGCCTGGCCGGGTGCTCCACCCTCCCCTCACCCCCGACCCGCAAGGACGTGTGCCTGTGTCGCACTCACCTCGCAGTGATGACCGAAGTCCCCGACCCCATCGCCGCGCCGGACGACGCGGCTTCGCAGCCGTCCTGTCGTTCGCCGTCGCCGCCGCCGCGGCGCTGACCGCCGTGACGCTGGCGGGCGCCCCCACCGCCAGCGCCGCGGGCGTGCCCGCGCCCTCGCCGATCGGCATCGCCGGCCGGGGCGCCAATGTTCCGTTCAGCGAACTGGAGGCGGAGTACGCCACCACCAACGGCACCCTGATCGGGCCGGACCGGCTCTACGGCCACCTGCCCTCCGAGGCGTCCGGCCGGCAGGCCGTCACCCTCAACGCGGTCGGCCAGTATGTCGAGTTCACGCTGACCAAGCCGGCCAACGCGATGTCGCTGCGCTACAGCCTGCCGGACACCGCGGACGGCAAGGGCCGCGACGCCACGCTGAGCATCCAGGCCAACGGCGCCGCGATCAAGACGCTGCCGGTCACCTCGCGCTACAGCTGGTACTACGGCGGCTACCCGTTCAACAACAACCCGGGTGACACCAACCCCCACCACATGTACGACGAGGCCCGGACGATGTTCGGGACCAGCTACCCGGCGGGCACCAAGATCCGGGTGCAGGTGACCTCGACGGCGCAGTCCCCCACCTTCACCATCGACCTCGCCGACTTCGAGCAGGTCGCGGCACCGATCGCGCAGCCCGCGGGCTCGATCAACGCCGTCACCGACTTCGGGGTCGACCCGACCGGTGCCACCGACTCCACCGCGAAGATGCAGGCGGCGGTCAACGCCGGCCAGGCGCAGGGCAAGGTCGTATACGTCCCGCAGGGCACCTACACCCTCTACGACCACGTGATCGTGGACGGCGTGACCGTCGCGGGCGCCGGCCCCTGGTACACCGTGTTCGGCGGGCGCGACCCGGTGAACCGCAACCGCGCGGCCGGCTTCTACGGCAAGTACGTGTCCGGCGGCGGCTACGGCGGGGCGATCCGCCCGCAGGAGGCCGGCGGTCCGAGTCAGAACGTCACGCTCAAGGACTTCGCCATCATCGGCGACATCACCGAGCGGGTCGACGACGACCAGGTCAACGGCCTGGGCGGCGCCATGTCGAACTCCACCGTCGACGACCTGTGGATCCAGCACGTCAAGGTCGGCGCCTGGATGGACGGTCCGATGGACCACTTCACCATCAAGAACAGCCGCATCCTGGACACCACGGCCGACGGTGTGAACTTCCACTCCGGCGTGACCAACTCGACCGTCACCAACACCTTCGTCCGCAACGTCGGTGACGACGGTCTGGCCTCCTGGCCGGAGAAGGCGCCGAACGTGGGCGACAGCTTCGACCACGACACCGTGGTGCTGCCGATCCTGGCGAACAACATCGTCACGTACGGCGGCAAGGACTTCAATCTGTCCGACAACGTGATGGCGGACACCATCACCAACGGCGGCGGCCTGCACATCGCCAACCGCTACCCGGGCGTCAACGGCGGCGGTCCCAACGGGGTCTCCGGCACCATCACCGCGGCCCGCAACACCTTGATCAGAACCGGCAACAGCGACTACAACTGGCAGTTCGGCGTCGGTGCCATCTGGTTCGACGGCCTGCAGGGGCTGGTGAACGCCAATATCCAGATCAGTGACACCGACATCCTGGACAGCTCCTACGAGGCGATCCAGTCCATCGAGACCGGTGTCACCGGCGTCACCATGAAGAACGTCAATATCGACGGCGCGGGCACCTACGCCATCCAGGCGCAGGCCGCGGCGAACATGACCTTCATCAATGTCACCGCCAAGAACATCGGCCAGGCGGCCACGCCGATCCACAACTGCGTCGGCAGCAGCCTGCAGATCACCGACGGCGG
The DNA here is from genome assembly GCF_900091855.1 of Streptomyces sp. DvalAA-14. Taxonomy (GTDB): domain Bacteria; phylum Actinomycetota; class Actinomycetes; order Streptomycetales; family Streptomycetaceae; genus Actinacidiphila. The sequence continues at coordinate 730 of NZ_FMCH01000386.1, read as the reverse complement.
CGGCAACTCCGGCTGGAACACCGGCCAGACCTGCACCGGCACCTGGCCGGCGCCGATCTGGACCAACGGCGGTGTGCCCACCGGCGGCAGTGGCGGTACGACCGGTGGCGGCGGCACCACTCCGCCCACCACGCCCCCGACCACCCCGCCCACCACCCCGCCGACGACGCCCCCGACGGTCCCGGCGGGCGGCAACCTGGCGCAGGGCCACCCGGCTTCCGCGTCCTCCTCGGTGCAGACCTACACCGCGGCCAACGCGGTGGACGGCAACGCCAGTACGTACTGGGAGTCCAACAGCAACGCCTTCCCGCAGACGCTGACCGTCGACCTCGGCGCCACCAAGTCCGTCGGCAAGGTCACCGTGAAGCTTCCGCCGTCCAGCGACTGGGCGACCCGGACCGAGACGCTGAGCGTCCTCGGCTCGACCGACAACGCCACCTGGTCGACCCTGAAGGCGGCCGGCGGCGTCACCCTCAACCCGGCCTCGGGCAACACCGCGACGCTGACCTTCACCGCCGCCAACGCCCGTTACGTACGCCTCAACGTCACCGCCAACACCGGCTGGACGGCGGCGCAGCTCTCGGAGCTGGAGGTCTACGCGCCCGACGGCGGCTCGACCACGCCTCCCCCACCACCGCGCCGCCCACCACGCCGCCGCCCACCACCGCGCCGCCCACCACGCCCCGCCGACCGGCAACCCGAACCTGGCGCAGGGCGCCGCGGCCAGTGA
>NZ_FMCH01000562.1 GCF_900091855.1 Streptomyces sp. DvalAA-14 | reverse complement strand
TCAGCGTGAACCCCGGGCCGCCCGGCTGACCTTGAGCGCCCACAGGACCAACGGGACCTGGACCGGCAGGCGGCCGTAAGCGGCGGCCTTGTAGGGGGTGGGGTGGTGCCGCCAGTCGTAGGCCATCTTGACGTTGGCCGGAAAGACGGCGGTGAACAGTCCGGCCGCGAGCAGGCCGCCGGCCCGCCGGGTGGCGGGCAGCGCGACGGCGGTGGCGACCAGGAGTTCGGCGGCGCCGCTGGCCCGGGTCCAGGTGCGCGGGCTGCCGGGCAGGGACGCGGGCACGATCGCGTCGTACGGCTTGGGCCGTACGAAGTGGGTGACGCCGGCCGTGGCGAGCAGGCCGGCCAACAGCAGGGCGGAGCGTGCGGGCACCGGGGACCTCCATCAGCGGGGCGGGCGCTTCCCGCCGGACCTCACCTTACCGGTGAGTAATGTCCTGGCGGCAAGGCCCGGCACCGCAAGGTCCGACGCGCGGCGGCCACGTCCCGGCCCACCACGTCCCGGCCCGTCGCGCCGGGGATCACGGCGCGGCGGATCACGGCGCGGTGGTCGCGAGTTGGGTGTCGCGTCGCAGCAGTGCGGCGTAGCGGCCGTCCCGGGCGACGAGTTCGTCGTGGGTGCCGCGCTCGACGATCCGGCCGGCGTCGAGGACCGCGATCTGGTCCGCGTCCCGCACGGTGGACAGCCGGTGGGCGATGGTGATGGTGGTCCTTCCCGCGGACAGCGCGTCGATGGCGTCTTGCACCGCGGCCTCGGTGCGCGTGTCGAGTGCGCTGGTGGCCTCGTCCAGGATGAGCACCGGCGGGTCGCGCAGGATGGTTCTGGCGATGGCCAGCCGCTGCTTCTCTCCGCCGGAGAAGCGGTAGCCTCGCTCGCCGACCAGGGTGTTGTAGCCGTCGGGCAGGCCCACGATGTGGTCGTGGATCTGGGCGGCCTCGGCGGCGGCCTGGATCTCGGCGTCCGTCGCGTCCGGCTTGGCGAACCGCAGGTTCTCGGCGACGGAGGCGTGGAAGAGGTAGGTCTCCTGGGAGACGACGCCGACCGCGTCCGACAGCGTCTCGAAGCTGAGATCGCGGACGTCGTGGCCGTCGAGGGTCACCCGGCCACCCGTCACGTCGTAGAGCCGGGGCACCAGGTAGCTGAGGGTGCTCTTGCCGGAGCCGGTGGCGCCGACCACGGCCAGGCTGCCGCCCGCCGGAAGGGCGAGGTCGATGCCCCGCAAGGTGGGCTCGGCGCTGTCGGCCTCGTAGGCGAAGTCGACGCTCTCGAACCGGACCTCGCCGCGTACGCGTTCGATGCGGACGGGGTCGGGGCGCTCGGTGATGTCGACCGGCAGGTCGAGGTATTCGAAGATGCGCTGGAAGAGCGCGAGCGAGGTCTGCACCTGCACGCCGGTGGCGAGCAGCGAGACGGTGGGGCGGAACATGCCCTGCTGGAGCGAGACGAAGGCGACCAGGGTGCCGATGGAGACGGCGGGGCCGCCGTGGCCCGCGGTGAGGCCGGCCGCCCAGTAGAGCAGCGCGGGCATCGCCGACATCACGATCCCGATCACCGCCATCCGCCAGCGGCCCTGCATGTTGGAGCGCACCTCGAGGTCCACCAGCCGCTCGGACTCGGTGGAGAAGTCGCGGGTCAGCGAGGCACCGCGGCCCATGGTGCGGCCGAGCAGGATGCCGCTGACGGACAGGGACTCGGTGACGATCGCCGACATCGACGCCATCTGCTTCTGCCGGTCGGTGGCGATCTTCTTGCGTTCGCGGCCGACTTTGCGGGCGACCCAGATGAAGACCGGGAGCAGCAGCAGCGAGATCACCGTCAGCCGCCAGTCCAGCGCCAGCATGGCCACGACGGAGGCGATGACCGCGGTGAGGTTGGAGACCAGGGAGGTCGCGGTGGAGGTGACGGTGGCCTGCATACCGCCGATGTCGTTGGCGATCCTGGACTGCACCTCGCCGGTGCGGGTGCGGGTGAAGAAGGCGAGCGACATGCGCTGCAGCCGCTCGTAGACGGCGGTGCGCAGGTCGTGCATCACGCGCTGGCCGACCGTGGTGGAGATCAGCGTCTGGGCGACGCCGAAGACGCCGTTGGCCACGGCGGTGGCGATCATGCCGAGGGCCAGCACGGCGAGCAGCCCGGTGCGGCCCTGCGGGATGGCGGTGTCGAGGATCGCGCGCAGCAGGAACGGCGAGGCGACCGAGACGAGGGAGGAGAGGCCGACCAGCAGTCCGACGACGGCGAGGCGGGCGCGATAGGGGCGGAAGAGCCGCACGATGCGGCGGACGTCGGTGGGGCCACCGGGTTTCTTCTTCGGTGGGGTCCACCGGTTCACGAGATCGTTTTCGGGGCGCAAAGGACTCCTTGAGGCATGCGGACGACGGGCTCATAGGGAGTATAGGTCATTGTTACCTATGCTCACAATGAATACCGTCCTGCTACGCTGGAGCCATGGAATCGCGCACCACCGCCGTCGCGCCGCAGGCCGAACCGGAGGAGCTCCCTCCGGGAGCGGCCACGCCGGACGAAGCCACTCCGGACCAGGTCACCGGGCGGCTGGCCGATCAGCTGCTCCAGCTGAGCCGGCGGCTGCACCGCTTCCAGCGGGAGCTGATGGAGCCGCTGGGGATCACGCCGGCGCAGGCCCGGCTGCTGCGGGCACTCGCGCACTGCGAGGAGCCGCCGCGGATGGCCGACCTCGCGCAGCGGCTCGGTGTGGTGCCGCGGGCGGTGACCACGCTGGTGGACGCGCTGGAGGAGCGCGAGCTCGTGCGAAGGGTGCCGGATCCGAAGAACCGCCGGGTGATCCGGATCGAGCTGCGGGAGCACGGGGGGCAGGCACTGCTGAATCTGCGCCGGGCCCGCCGCACCGCCGCCGCCGAGCTGCTCGGGCCGCTCAGCGACGAGCAGCGGGTGGAACTGACGGCGCTGCTGGCCGTACTGGACGAGCAGGAGCCGTCCAGTACGCCCGGGACGCCGTAGCGGCTGCTACCTGCGGGGGTCGAAGCCGGTCGGGTCCTGGTCCACGATCCGCGGGCCTATTACCGCGGTGCAGGCGCTGCAGCGCTTGGCCGCGGCCGGGATCGGGGTCAGGCACTCCGGGCATTCCCGCATCGGGGCCGAGGCCGCCTTGGGGAAGAAGCGGTCCTGCAGGCGGTTCATCGGCAGCACGACCAGGAAGTAGATCACCGCGGCGACGATCACGAAGCTGATCACCGCGTCGATGAACAGGCCGTAGGGGAAGGTCACGCCGGACGCCTTGAACGTCTTGGCGCTGTAGTCCCCCGAGGCTCCGGAGACCAGGCCGACGATCGGGGTCAAGAACGCCTTCACAAAGCCGTTGACCAGGCTGGTGAAGGCGGCGCCGACGACGATGCCGACCGCGAGATCGACGACGTTGCCGCGCAGCAGGAAGGCACGAAAGCCCTTCATGGGTGGGGGGTCCCCTCTGTGGTTCAGGATCTTTGTTTCTGGGTCAGCGTTCAGGCCCTGCGGTGCCACAGTGTGCCGTGTCCCACCGCCGGGAGGCCAACCGGTGCGCGGGCCCGCGCCCGTCGCCGGTCCTGTTCAGCCCGCCAGGTGCGCGGTGTCGCCCATCACGATCACCGGGTGGTCGGACGGTGCCAGGGTGCGCAGCAGATAACGCATCGCGTCCTTGGAAACGGTCACGCAGGCGGAGGTGCCGACGCCGTGATCCATGTGCAGCCAGATGCCGCCGCCCTTGGACTCGCCCTGCGGGCGGGTCGGATCGGCGGGTGAGGTGCCGACGACCCGGTTGTAGTCGATGGCGATCACATAGTCGAAGTCGTGGTGGTACCCCTTCGGCCAGGACGCGGGCGTGGTGAACGCCGTCGACTGGTGGTAGGGCAGCTTCGCGCCGGGGTCGGCCAGCAGGCCGCCGGCGTCGTGCAGGGTGAACACGCCGACCGGGCTCTTGAGGTCGCCCTCGTGGTGCGCCGTGGTCCAGCCGTGGATCGCGTTGTGCGACGGCCAGGTCGGTCCGCCGTGCCACAGGCCGTCGGCGGCCCGCGTGAACAGCGCCACGGTGGACTTCGAGGTGGCCGGCCCGGCGCCGTAGACGACGATCGCCTGGCGGGCCGAGGCAGGCACCGCGGCGGACATGTCCGGCCCGACCCCCGGCAGGGTGCGGGTGGCTGCGGCGGCCGGCTTCTTCCCGGGGGAGCCGCCGGCCGGCGGGGCGGCGGCCTTCGGACTCGTGGAGCCGGCCGAGTCGTGGGCGGCGCCGCAGCCGGTGAGCAGCAGCGCGCCCGCCGTCGCCGCCGCCAGCGTCGCCGTACGGATGGTGGCCGTTCCTCGCATCGCTCCCCAACTTTCCGTTCGCGTCACCCGGGTCACCCGGGTTCTTGGACGTCCGGCCGGTCGTGGCCCGTTCCCACCGGCCGCCGGAAAACCGGTTGACCCGGCGCGGGCGGCGACGCGACCCTTGCACGGCTCCTGACCGCTCCCGGCACGGTTTCTCCGGATACGCCCTACCGGTCCGGGCTCCGCCGCCCCTGTACCGATCCCAGGACATCATGCCGTCCCTCAGCAGCCTTCCCCTTCCCGACCCGGGCGTGCCAGACGTCCGCTCGGGTTTCCGTTTCCTGCTCTGGCTGGAAGTACGCCAGTGGCGCGGGCAGTTGGCCGCTGCCGCATGGGGCACGCTCCACATGGCCGCGGTGGCGTCCTTCCCGGTGGCCGTCGGCATCGCGGTGCAGGCGGTGGTGGACCACTCCGGCCGCCGGCTGGCGCTGGCCGGCGGGCTGATGCTGGTGCTCGCGGTACTGACCGCGCTCGGCGACACGATGCTGCACCGCACCGCGGTCACCAACTGGATCGGCGCCGCCGCCCGGGTCCAGCAGCTGCTGGCCCGCAAGACCGTCGAGCTGGGCTCGGTGCTCACCCGGCGGGTCGCGGCGGGCGAGGTGGTGGCCGTCAGCACCGGTGACGTCGAGAAGATCGGCTGGTTCGTGGAAGCGTTCGCCCGCTTCACCTCCGCTCTGCTGGCCACGGTCGGTGTGGCCGTCGCGCTGCTGCTGTACGAGCCCGCTCTCGGCGTCCTGGTCGCCGCCGCGGTGCCCGTCCTGGCGGTCGCGGTGCTGCCGCTGCTGCCGGCCGCCACCAAACGGGCCGATCTGCAGCGGGAGAAGGCCGGCCGGGCCACCGAGCTGGCGTCCGACACGGTGGCCGGGCTGCGGGTGCTGCGCGGGATCGGCGGTGAGGAGCTGTTCCTCGACCGGTACCGCAAGGCCTCCCAGCAGGTGCGCACCGCGGCCGTGCACAGCGCCCGGATGTGGGCGCTGATCTCTGCGGTCCAGGTGGTGCTGCCCGGGCTGCTGCTGGTCGGCGTGGCCTGGTACGGGGCGCGGCTCGCGCTCGACGGCCGGATCTCGGTGGGCGAACTGGTCACGGTGTACGGCGCGGTGGCCTTCTTGATGTTCCCGCTGCAGAACTTCGAGGAGATCGCCATGGCCTGGTCCTTCTCCCGGCCGTCCGCGAAACGCGCCGCCCGGGTGCTGGCCCTGTCGCGGCCGACGGCGGGCTCGGGCGCGACCGCGGTCGCGCCCGAGCCCGCTGCGCAGGCGGACCCGGTCGATCCGGCGACGGCCGAGCTGTGCGACCCGGTGACGGGGCTGCGCGCCGCCGCCGGGCTGTTCACCGCGGTGGTGTGCGGGGACCCGGACGCCGCGGGCCTGCTGGCCGACCGCCTCGGCGGGCACAGTCCGGACGCCGTCGAGGGCGCGGCCTCGGCGCTGCTGGGCGGGCAGGCGCTGGACGCCCTGCCGCTGGCTGTGGCGCGCGCCGCCGTACTCGTCCAGGACAAGGACCCGGTGCTGCTGTCCGGCACCCTGGCCGAGCTGCTCGACGTGCCCTCGTCCGGCGCGATCACGCCGGCCCAGGCGCTGAACGCGGCCCAGTGCGGTGACGTGCTGGACGCCCTCGTGCAGTCCCTGGCCGGCGCCGACGCGGATTCCGGGGACCCGATGCGGGCCCGGATCACCGAGCGGGGCCGCTCGCTGTCGGGCGGGCAGCGGCAACGGCTCGCTCTCGCCAGGTCGCTGGTCGCCGATCCCGGGGTGCTGGTGCTCGACGAGCCGACATCGGCGGTGGACGCGCACACCGAGGCGCGGATCGCCGACGGCCTGAAGAGGATCCGCGCCGGCCGCACCACCGTCGTCCTCACCTCCAGCCCGCTGGTACTGGACCGGGCCGACCGGGTGGTGTTCGTCGACGACGGCACGGCCACCGCGGCCGGCCGCCACCAGGACCTGTTGCGCGAGCATCCGCGGTACCGCGCGGTGGTCACCCGCGAGACCGACGCCCAGGAGGGCGCCGGTGCCGGCACCCCGGTTCGGCACGCCGCCGCCCCGAGCCTCGGCCCCGCCCTGTCGATGGAGGAGTCCGCATGATCGGCGTGCGACCGCCGCGTTACGACCCGGCCGCCCCGCAGCTCAGCACGACGCTGCCGGTGGGCTCGCCCGCCACCGTCCGGACCTACGTGCGGGAACTGGCCCGGCGGCACCGCGGGGCCTTCGGGATGCTGCTGGCCGTCAACACCGTCGCGGTGGTGGCCTCGATGGTGGGGCCGTACCTGCTGGGCGGCGTGGTGGAGGACCTGTCCTCGGGTCACCGGCACATCCCGATCGGGCGGACCGCCGCCTTCTTCCTGGCCGCGCTGGCGGTGCAGGCGGTCTTCGTGCGGACGGTACGGCTGCGCGGCGCGGTGCTCGGCGAGCGGATGCTGGCCGATCTGCGGGAGGACTTCCTGGTGCGCGCGGTGGCGCTGCCACCGGGGGTACTGGAACGGGCCGGCACCGGTGATCTGCTGTCGCGGATCACCACCGACATCGACCGGCTGTCCAACGCGATGCGGGAGGCCGTGCCGGAACTGGCGATCGCCGTGGTGTGGGCGCTGCTGCTGATCGGCGCGCTGACCGTGACGTCCCCGCCGCTGGCCCTGTCGGTCCTGGTGGCGGTGCCGCTGCTGCTGGCCGGCTGCCGCTGGTACTTCAAGCGGGCCCCGAAGGCCTACCGGTCGGAGGCGGCGGGCTACGCCGCCGTCGCAGCGGTGCTCGCCGAGTCGGTGGACGCCGGGCGCACCATCGAGGCCCACGGCCTCGGCGACCGCCGCGAGCAGCTGTCCCGGCTGCGGATCGGGCAGTGGGTGGCCTGGGAGCGCTACACGATGTGGCTGCGCAGCGTCCTGTTCCCGGTGATCAATCTGACGCACGCGCTGATCCTGACCGCCGTCCTGATGATCGGCGGCACCTTCGCGCTGCACGGCTGGGTGACGGCCGGCGAGCTGACCACCGGCGCGCTGTACGCCCAGATGCTCGTCGACCCGGTCAACTTGATCCTGCGCTGGTACGACGAGCTGCAGGTCGCCCAGGTGTCCCTGGCCCGGCTGGTCGGTGTCCGGGAGGTCGCCGAGGCCGAGGGCGACGAACGGATCTCGCCGCAGGGCCGCGAGGTGGCCGCCGAGCAGGTGCGGTTCGGCTACCGGGCCGGCGCCGACGTCCTGCACGGGGTGACGCTGAACGTCCCGCCCGGCACCCGGCTGGCCCTGGTCGGACCGTCCGGTGCCGGGAAGTCCACGCTGGGCCGGCTGCTGGCCGGGATCTACGCCCCGCGCACCGGCGAGGTCACGCTCGGCGGGGCCGAGCTGGCCCGGATGCCCGCCGAGCGGGTCCGCGAGCACGTGGCGCTGGTCAACCAGGAGCACCACGTCTTCGTCGGCAGTCTGCGGGACAATCTGCGGCTGGCACGGGCCCGTGCGGACGACGACGAGCTGGTGGCCGCACTGCGCGCGGTGGACGCCGCGGACTGGGCGCTGGCGCTGGCCGACGGCCTCGACACCGAGGTCGGCTCCGGCGGCGCGGTGCTCAGTCCGGCGCAGGCCCAGCAGCTCGCGCTGGCCCGGCTGGTGCTGGCCGATCCGCACACTCTGGTATTGGACGAAGCCACCTCGCTGCTCGACCCGCGTGCGGCCCGCCACCTGGAACGCTCGCTGTCGCGGGTGCTGGAGGGCCGTACCGTCGTCGCCATCGCGCACCGGCTGCACACCGCCCACGACGCCGACGTGATCGCGGTCGTCGAGGACGGCCGGATCAGCGAGCTGGGCAGCCACCACGAACTGGTCGCCGCCGACGGCGCCTACGCGGCCCTGTGGCGGTCCTGGCACGGCTAGGAAGGTGGCGGGGGCCGGGGCGGGCATCCCGGCCGCCGCCGGGGTCAGCCGAAGACGCCCAGGGCGCCCAGCGCGCTGATACCGCCGACCACGAAGAACGCGGGGGTGAGGACCTTGATCTCCACCCAGGCCCCGGCCCGGAAGCGCATGAACTTCGGCGGCCCCAGCGGATACCAGCGCCTGCGGCCGATCGGTATCGGCCACAGGATCGGGCAGCCGGAGACGGTCAGCGCGTCGCCGAGGCAGTGCACCAGCGCGCCCAGCACGATCGGCAGGCCGATCCACATGTAGTGCTGTCCCGGCGAGGTGAACAGCCAGTCCTTGCCGTTGCCCGGGTCGTCCAGGATGTCCGTCAGTACCCAGGCGCTGGTGGCGCCGAGCAGCCACACCAGGATGTCGCTGGATGTCCTGGCCTGCCGCCACAGCAGGCCCTCCACCGCCAGCACCATGTGGACGAAGAGGATCGCCAGCACGGCCCAGCGGCCGCCGAAGACAGCGGCGGCCGAGCAGCCGGTGCCCAGCAGCGCCGCCCACACCCAGGTGTGGGTCAAGGTGCGGTGTCCGCCGGTCCGCCGGGGATCGCCCTGCATCCGGGTCGCCTTGTAGGTGGCGGCGCCCAGGGTGTCGATGATCTTGCACAGGCCGATCGATATCGGCCCGAAGGCGCGCGAGATCGTGGCGGCGTGGTGGTCCAGGTCGGGGGCGAGGGCGGCGCCCGCGCAGATGAGCGCACCGACCACAAGCGTCGGCCAGGGCATCGGGTGGTTCAAGGCGGCTGCGATGCCGCCCACCACCAGCCAGGCCGTCGCTCCGGACAGTGAGTGCGCAGGTCCCATCATGGTGCTGCTCAGTCCCCCTTTTGGACCGCCCGCAGGCGGAGTTGACACTGTGTCGAGGGCACACCCTACCGGTGGTGATCAAGGTCCTCGCCGCCGCGGCTGCGCCCCGATCGCCCGGTGCGGGCAAGATGGTGGGGTGACCCTTATCGATCAGCTGCCTTCCGACTCCGATCCCGACGCTCTCTTCGAGGCCTTCTCGACGTGGGCCGAGGGCCAGGGCCTCACCCTCTACCCGGCCCAGGAGGAGGCGCTCATCGAGGTGGTCTCCGGCGCGAACGTGATCTTGTCGACCCCCACCGGCTCCGGAAAGAGCCTGGTCGCGGCCGGTGCGCACTTCGCCGCGCTGGCCCGGAACGAGGTGACCTTCTACACCGCGCCGATCAAGGCGCTGGTCTCGGAGAAGTTCTTCGACCTGTGCAAGCTCTTCGGCACCGAGAACGTCGGGATGCTGACCGGCGACGCCTCGGTCAATCCGGACGCGCCGGTGATCTGCTGCACCGCCGAGGTGCTGGCGTCCATCGCGCTGCGTGACGGCAGGGCGGCCGACGTCGGCCAGGTGGTGATGGACGAGTTCCACTTCTACGCCGAGCCGGACCGGGGCTGGGCCTGGCAGATCCCGCTGCTGGAGCTGCCGCAGGCGCAGTTCCTGCTGATGTCGGCGACGCTCGGTGACGTGTCGCGGTTCGAGGAGGACCTGACCCGCCGCACCGGCCGGCCGACCACGGTGGTGCGCTCCGCGACCCGGCCGGTGCCGCTCAGCTACGAGTACCGCACCACCCCGATGACCGAGACGATCACCGAACTGCTGGAGACCCGTCAGTACCCGGTCTACATCGTGCACTTCACCCAGGCCGCGGCCGTGGAGCGGGCGCAGGCCCTGATGAGCATCAACATGTCCACCCGGGCGGAGAAGGACGCGATCGCCGAGGTGATCGGGAACTTCCGCTTCACCACCGCCTTCGGCCGCAATCTCTCCCGCTACGTGCGGCACGGCATCGGCGTGCACCACGCGGGCATGCTGCCCAAGTACCGGCGCCTGGTGGAGAAGCTGGCCCAGGCCGGACTGCTGAAGGTGATCTGCGGTACCGACACGCTGGGCGTGGGCGTGAACGTGCCCATCCGCACCGTGCTGTTCACCGCGCTCGCCAAGTACGACGGCCAGCGGGTGCGGGTGCTGCGGGCCCGCGAGTTCCACCAGATCGCCGGCCGCGCCGGGCGGGCCGGCTTCGACACCGCCGGCTTCGTGGTCGCGCAGGCACCCGAGCACGTCATCGAGAACGAGAAGGCGCTGGCGAAGGCCGGCGACGACCCGAAGAAGCGGCGCAAGGTGGTGCGCAAGAAGGCACCGGAGGGCTTTGTGAACTGGTCGGAGGCGACCTTCGATAAACTGATCGCCGCCGACCCCGAGCCGCTGACCTCCCGCTTCCGCGTGACGCACACGATGCTGCTGTCGGTCATTGCCCGGCCGGGCAATGCCTTCGTGGCGATGCGCCGGCTGCTGGAGGACAACCACGAGGACCGCCGGGCCCAGCTGCGGCACATCCGCCGGGCCATCGCGATCTACCGCTCGCTGCTCGACGGCGGCGTGGTGGAACGGCTGGCCCAGCCGGACGCCGAGGGCCGCATCGTCCGCCTCACCGTGGACCTCCAGCAGGACTTCGCGCTGAACCAGCCGCTGTCCACCTTCGCGCTCGCCTCCTTCGACCTCCTCGACCCGGACTCCCCCTCCTACGCGCTGGACATGGTGTCGGTGGTGGAGTCCACCCTGGACGACCCGCGGCAGATCCTGGCCGCCCAGCAGAACAAGGCACGCGGCGACGCGGTGAACGCGATGAAGGCCGACGGGGTCGAGTACGAGGAACGCATGGAGCGTCTCCAGGACGTCAGCTACCCCAAGCCGCTGGAGGAGCTTCTGCTGCACGCCTACGGCGTCTACCGCAAGAGCCACCCCTGGGTCGGCGACCATCCGCTGTCCCCGAAGTCCGTGGTCCGCGACATGTACGAACGCGCCATGACTTTCTCGGAGTTCGTCTCCTACTACGAGCTCTCCCGGACCGAGGGCATCGTGCTGCGCTACCTGGCGGGCGCCTACAAGGCGCTGGAGCACACCGTGCCGGACGACCTGAAGTCGGAGGACTTCCAGGATCTGACCGCGTGGCTCGGCGAGCTGGTGCGGCAGGTGGACTCCAGCCTGCTCGACGAGTGGGAGCAGCTGGCCAACCCGGAGGTGGAGACGGCCGAACAGGCCGCCGAGCGCGCCGACCAGGTCAAGCCGGTCACCGCCAATGCCCGCGCCTTCCGGGTGCTGGTCCGCAACGCCCTGTTCCGCCGGGTGGAACTGGCCGCGCTGGAGAAGTACGACCAGCTCGGCGAACTCGACGCGGAGGCCGGGTGGGACGCCGACACCTGGGCGGACGCCATGGACGCGTACTGGGACGAGTACGACGACCTGGGGACCGGTCCGGACGCGCGGGGCCCCAAGCTGCTCCAGATCGAGGAGCAGCCGCAGCACGGTCTGTGGCGGGTGCGGCAGACCTTCGCCGACCCCAACGGGGACCACGGCTGGGGGATCTCCGCGGAGGTCGATCTGGCGGCCTCCGACGAGGAGGGCCGCGCGGTGATCAGGCTGACCGGTGTCGGCGAGCTGTGAGGCGGGCGGCACCGGGGCGGACCGTGCGGGAGTCGAGGAGAACGGGGAGACCGCGGTGAGCGACGCGACCGAGGGGCTGGTGGAGCTGCTCGACCTGGAACGGATCGAGGAGGACATCTTCCGCGGACGCAGTCCGCAGGAGCGCCTGCAGCGGGTGTTCGGCGGCCAGGTGGCCGGGCAGGCGCTGGTGGCGGCGGGACGCACCACCGACGGCACCCGCCCGGTGCACTCGCTGCACGCGTACTTCCTGCGCCCGGGGCGCCCCGGGGTGCCGATCGTGTACCAGGTCGAGCGGGTCCGCGACGGGCGCTCCTTCACCACCCGCCGGGTGGTGGCCATCCAGCAGGGTCGGACGATCTTCAATTGACGGCCTCCTTCCATCGGCCCGAACCGGGTTTCGAGCATCAGCTGCCGATGCCCGAGGTGCCGGGCCCGGAGAGCCTGCCGAGGCTCGGCGACGAGCTGCGTGCCCATCTGGGGGTGCTGCCGGAGGCACTGCGGCGGATGGGCCGCCGGGTCGCCTTCGACATCCGCTACGTGGACCGGCTGCGCTGGACGCCCGAGGAGATCGAGGGCGCCGAGCCGCGCAGCGCGGTGTGGATGCGCGCGATGGGACCGCTGGGCGACGATCCGCTCGTGCACACCTGCGCGCTCACCTACGCCAGCGACATGATGCTGCTGGACGCGGTCCGGGTGCCGGTCGAACCGCTGTGGGGTCCGCGCGGTTTCGACATGGCGTCGCTGGACCACGCGATGTGGTTCCACCGGCCCTTCCGGACCGACGAGTGGTTCCTCTACCAGCAGGAGTCACCCATCGCGACCGGCGCCCGCGGCCTGGCGCGCGGTCAGATCTTCGACCGCCAGGGCCGTTTGCTGGTCTCCGTGATGCAGGAAGGGCTCTTTCGCAGGATCGGGGACTGATCGCCGCCCGCCGAGCAGCCGGCGCAGTCCTCGCCGCAGGCCGGGACCGCGCCTGTCCCGGTCCG
>NZ_FMCH01000385.1 GCF_900091855.1 Streptomyces sp. DvalAA-14 | reverse complement strand
CCGGCTGCCCGTCGCGGCGGCCGCCGACCACCCGCCGCGGCGCTACCACGCCAGCGCCCCGCTGCCCGCCGCCATCCCGCGGCGCGTCGACATCGGCTCCATCGGGCTGCACGCGGACCTGGTGCCGCGCGGCCTGACCGACGGCACCGTGGACCCGCCGCCGTACAGCACCCCCGAGGTGGCCGGCTGGTACCGCGGCGGCCCCACCCCCGGCGCCACCGGCGCCGCCCTGATCGTCGGCCATGTTGACACCGAGACCGGCGCCGCCGTCTTCTACGCACTGCGCACCGTCCGCGCCGGCGCCCGGGTCGACATCACCCGCGCCGACGGCACCGTGGCGGAGTTCTCCGTCGAGGCCGTCGAGACCGTCCAGAAGGCCCACTTCGACCCGGCCCGCGTCTACGGCTCCACCGGCCGCCCCGAACTCCGCCTGATCACCTGCGGCGGCACCTTCGACCGCACCGCGCAGACCTATTCGGCCAACGTCGTCGTCTACGCCGTGCTGACCGGCTCCCACCCGGCGTAGCAGGACGCGCGCGGGCGGACGGCCCCGCCTAGCGTGGGCAGCGGTGTGAGATCCCCTTCCCGGAGGTCCGGATGCCCGTACAGGAGAACGAGGGGGAGGAGGTGCTGCGCCCCGCAACGCCCGCCCGGAGCGTCGGGGACCGGGTGGAGGAGGCGCGGGCGGCAGGCGCGCCGGCCGGGCTGAAGCGGGAGTTGGAGGAGCTGCTGGGCGCGGGGAAGGTGCTCAGCCGGGTGTCGGACCTGGTGAAGTACGCCTCGGACGCGAGCCCTTACCGGTTCGTGCCGCAGGCCGTGGTGGTGCCCGAGAGCGTGCAGGACGTGATGAAGCTGATGCGCTACGCCCGCGGGCAGCGGCGGCACCTGGTGTTCCGGGCGGCCGGCACGAGTCTGAACGGGCAGGCGCAGGGCGAGGACATCCTGGTTGACGTCCGCCGCCACTTCAGCGGCATCGAGGTGGAGACCGACGGGACCCGGGCGCGCATCCTGCCGGGGACCGTACTGGCCCGGGCCAACACCACGCTGGCCCGCCACGGCCGGGTGCTGGGGCCCGACCCGGCCAGCGCCGCGGCGGCCACCGTCGGCGGGGTACTGGCCAACAACGCCTCCGGGATGGCGGCCGGCACCACCCGCGACTCGTACCGCACGGTCGCCTCGCTCACCGTCGTCCTGCCGTCGGGCACCGTGGTGGACACCGGGGACCTGGAGGCGGACACCGTGCTGGCCGCCGCCGAACCCGAGCTGTGCCAGGGGCTGCTGGACCTGCGGGACGAGATCGAGGGCGACCCCGGGCTGACCGCCCGTATCCGGGCCAAGTACGCGATCAAGAACACCAGCGGCTACCGGTTGGACGCGTTCCTCGACGGCGAGACCCCGGCGCAGATTCTGCGCGGGCTGATGATCGGCTCCCAGGGCACACTCGGCTTCGTCGCCGAGGCCGTCTACGCGACCTTGCCGCTGAACAGGGCCGCCAGCGCCGCCCTGTTGTACTTCCCGTCGCTGAACGCCGCCGCGGCTGCCGCGCCGCTGTTCACCCAGGCCGGCGCCGAGGCGGTCGAGCTGATGGACGGGCAGGTGCTGCGGGCCACCGGGACCCCCGAGCTGCCCGCGGAGTGCGCCGCGCTGCTGGTGGAGTTCCGGGCCGCCGACGAGATCGGGCTGGCCGCCTACGAGCGGGCCGCCCGCCGGATCTGCGACGACCTCGGACTGGTGAAACCGGTGCCGGCGGCCGGCAACGACTTCACCCGCGACCCCGGCCGGATCGCCGCGCTGTGGAAGGCCCGCAAGGCGTTCGTCGCGGCGGTCGGCGCGAACCGCCCGCCCGGCACCACGCTGATCACCGAGGACTTCGCGGTGCCACCGGAACGGCTGGCCGAGGCGTGCGCGGAACTGCTCGCCCTCCAGCGCCGCCACGGCTTCGACGCGGCCGTCGCCGGGCACGCCGCCCACGGCAATCTGCACTTCCTGCTCGCCTTCGACGCGGCCGACCCCGCCGACGTGGAACGCTACGCCGCCTTCATGGACGACTTCTGCCGCACCATGACCGAGCGCTTCACCGCCTCCTTGAAGGCCGAGCACGGCACCGGCCGCAATCTGGCGCCCTACCTGGAACTGGAGTGGGGCCCGAAGGCCACCGCCCTGATGTGGCGGATCAAACGGCTGCTCGACCCGGACGGCATCCTCGCGCCGCGCGTCGTCCTCGACCAGGACCCGCGCGGGCACCTGCGCGGCCTGAAGACCATTCCCGTACTGGGCACCGCCGCCGACCCCTGCATCGAGTGCGGCTTTTGCGAACCGGTCTGCCCCAGCCGCGACCTGACCACCACACCCCGGCAGCGGATCGTGCTCAGCCGCGAGATGCTGCGCCAGCCGCCCGGCTCGCCGGTGCTCGGCGAACTGCTGGACGCCTACGGCTACGACGCGGTCGACACCTGCGCCGGGGACTCGCTGTGCGAGTCCGCCTGCCCGGTGGGCATCGACACCGGCGCCCTGATGAAGGACCTGCGGCGGGCCGGCCACTCGGGGGCCGCCGAACGCCTCGCCACCACCCTCGCCGTCCACGGCC
>NZ_FMCH01000251.1 GCF_900091855.1 Streptomyces sp. DvalAA-14 | reverse complement strand
GGGGCCGCGTGGCGCTGGTTGGAGGCCGCGGCGTACACGTCCACCGGCTCGGCCCCGGCGCCCTCCGCCTCGGCGCACAGCTCCCAACTGCTGCCGTCCGCGGTGGGCTGCATACCGCGGCCCGCCAGGATGGCCCGGCCGGCCGCGCCGCGGTCCAGCGGATGCCGGAAGCCGGTGCGGTAGGCGACGTGGTAATCGGTCCAGGTCGGCTCGACCACGGCGACCGCCAGCGCCTCCGTACCGTCGACCAGGGTCAGATGGGCGGTGGCGCCGATGTCCTCGGCCAGCGAGCGCAGCGCCGGCAGCGCCGCCTCCCGCAGCAGCGGGTGCACCTGATGGGCCAGGCCCAGTACGCCGAGCCCGACGCGGGCCCGCCCGCCCAGATCCCGGCGGACCAGTGAATGCTGCTCCAAGGTGGCCAGCAGCCGATACACCACGGTGCGGTTCACCCCGAGTTTCGCCGCGAGTTCGGTCACGGTCAGCCCGTGGTCGGTGTCGGCGAGCAGCTTAAGGACCCTCAGGCCCCGGTCGAGCGTTTGAGACGTCTCCGCGGTCACGACGCCCCCTCCTCGTGAAATCGGCGGCGCATCTCACAAAAGGACGCACTGCCGGTCCCGCGGCAGTGCGCGGAGAGGCCGCCGGACTGGTCGGCATACCGGCTGCGCTCCGCGGCTGCACTGCCACGGCGCGTGCGTGACCGGCACCGTAGCGAGCGGGTACCGCTCAGCGGAAGGGGTCGTCCACAATCCGGGCGTTGCCTTGACCCGCCCTTGGGGATCGTTCCCCTACAATACGGCGGACATCACCGCATTCGGGTAGCCCATTCCTGGACCTTCTTGATGCGCTCGGTGAGTTGTCCGGCGGTCGCCTCCGCGCTGGGCGGGCCGCCGCAGACCCGGCGCAGTTCGGTGTGGATCACCCCGTGCGGCTTGCCGCTCTGGTGGTTGTAGGCGCCCACGAGGGTGTTCAACTGCTTGCGCAGTTCGAGAAGTTGCCGATGGCTGACGACGGGCCGCCGGTCCGCGGGCAGTTCGAGCAGATCGGCCTCCTCGTCCGGTTTCTTCCGGCTGTGCGCGATCTGCCGGGCCTGGCGGCGCTGCAGCAGTATCTGCACCTGGTCCGGCTCCAGCAGGCCCGGGATACCGAGGTAGTCCTGCTCCTCCTCGCTGCCGGGGTGGGCCTGCATGCCGAACTCGGCGCCGTCGTAGAGCACCCGGTCGAAGACGGCGTCGGACTCCAGCGCCTCGAACGGCAGCATGTCGTCCTCGGTGGCCTCGTCCTCGGCCTTCTCGGCCTCGGCGAGGAGTTTGTCCTCCTCGGCGAAGGGATCCTCCTCGCCCTGCTTCTTCGGCTTGTCGAGCACGTGGTCGCGCTCGACCTCCATCTCGCCGGCGAACTCCAGCAGCATCGGGATGGTCGGCACGAACACCGACGCCGTCTCGCCGCGCCGCCGCGACCGTACGAAGCGGCCCACCGCCTGGGCGAAGAACAGCGGCGTGGAGATGGTGGTGGCGTACACCCCGACCGCCAGCCGCGGTACGTCCACACCCTCGGACACCATCCGCACCGCGACCATCCAGCGGTCGTCGGAGGCGCTGAACTCCTCGATGCGCCGGGAGGAGCCGGTGTCGTCGGACAGCACGACGGTGGCCTTGTGACCGGTCAGCTCCTTGATCAGCTTGGCGTAGGCGCGGGCCGAGTCCTGGTCGGCGGCGATGACCAGCCCGCCGGCGTCCGGAATGCCCTTGCGCACCTCGGTCAGCCGCTGGTCGGCCGCCCGCAGCACGTTGGGGATCCACTCCCCGGTCGGCGCGAGCGCGGTCCGCCAGGCCTGGCCGATGGCGTCCCTGGTCATCGGCTCGCCCAGCCGCGCGGACAACTCGTCGCCGGCCTTGGTGCGCCAGCGCATGTTGCCGCTGTAGCTGAGGAAGATCACCGGCCGCACCACGCCGTCCGCCAGCGCGCTGCCGTACCCGTAGGTGTAGTCGGCGGAACTGCGGCGGATGCCGTCGTTGCCCTCCTCGTACGTCACGAAGGGGATCGGGTTGGTGTCCGACCGGAACGGCGTCCCGGTCAGCGCCAGGCGCCGGGTGGCCGGCTCGAATGCCTCCAGGCACGCCTCGCCCCACGACTTGCTGTCGCCCGCGTGGTGGATCTCGTCCAGGATCACCAGCGTCTTGCGCTGCTCGCACCGGTTGCGGTGCAGCATCGGCCGCACGCCCACCCCCGCGTACGTCACCGCGACCCCGTGGTACTCCCGCCCCACCGGGCCGGCGCTGTAGTCCGGATCCAGCCGGATCCCTATCCGCGCCGCCGCGTCCGACCACTGCGTCTTCAGGTGCTCGGTGGGCGCCACCACGGTGATCTGCTGGACCAGATGGTTGTGCAGCAGGTATGACGCGAGCGACAGCGCGAACGTCGTCTTCCCGGCCCCCGGCGTGGCCACCGCCAGGAAGTCCCGCGGCTGCGCGGCCACATACGCGTCGATCGCCCCTTGCTGCCAGGCCCGCAACTTGCCCGCCGTCCCCCAGGGGGCGCGCCCGGGGAAGGCGGGTGACAGGTGGTGATGCGCGTTCGAAGCGGTGGTAGTCACGTTCTCCGTCGTGGGTCGGCGATACGGCTGCGGCTCATCCCGCGGGGTCGTACGCGAACCCCGGGGTCGTGCGAAAACCGCCTCAGCCTACCGGCCGCCCTCCGCTGCGGGACGCCGAGACGTGCCCGCGGGGCGGGGGTGCGATTCAGCTCACAGCGGGCGCCCCAGCGGGAGCGGCCCCATCCGGACGAAGGGTTCGGCGGCGTCCACGTCGAAGTGGGGGTGCAGGGGGTGGCCGTTGAGGTGGAGACAGACCCAGGCGGCGTACCGGGCGATGCGCTTGTTGCCGTCGATGGGGGCGCGGTTACGGGCCAGGGACTCCATCAGGGAGGCCGCCTTGTGCCGATGTCCGGGTAGGCGTCCTGGCCGAAAACAGTGGCCTGCGGTCGGGCCAGGGCCGAGTCGAGCAGGCCGTGATCGCGGACTTCCTCCTCGCCCAGCCGCCGTGCCAGATCGCCGAAGGCACCTTCTGCCGGGCCTCGTCGGGGGCTACTACGGGCCGGGCTACTGCGGGCCGCTGATCATCGACAGCAGCAGGCCGTGGGTCTCGGCGTCGGCGGCGGCCAGGAGTCCGCGGCCGGACGGGCCGATCGGGGCGCCGTCGATGCCGGTGACGACACAGCCGGCGGCCCGGCACAGGGCGATGCCGGCGGCGAAGTGCACGCTGCCGGACAGGTCGCCGCCGTCGGTGACGTAGGCGGCGCGCTTGCCGGCCGCGACCCAGGCCAATGCCAGCGTGGTGGACATGACGCGTGGCCGGAACCGCGCCTGGAAGCGCGGGTCGGCGAGCAGGTCGGTGGCGCTGAAGCCGGGCGCGTTCGCGTCCAGGTTGACGTCCACCAGCCCGGTGGCGGGCGTGGGCGCCAGCCGGGTATCGGTCCCGTCGTGCCGTACCCGGGCGGTCTCGCCACCGGTGAAGAAGATCTCGCCGCTGAAGGGGTCGGCCACCGCCGCCGCACCGCCGCGCAGGGCGACATTGACGGCCACCAGCCGGGTGCCGGCCGCGTAGTTCAGCGTGCCGCACAGCGGATCGACCAGCCACTGGCGGGCGGCGCCGGCCGCTCCCTGCTGCCCGCCCTCCTCGCCGAGTACCGCGTCGTCAGGCCGGGCGGCGCTGATGACGCCGAGGATCGCCTGCTCGGCCGCCACGTCGGCGGCGGTGGCGAAGTCCCCGCCGCCCTTGTCGATACGGGTGAGCTGCCGGCCGTACAGGGCGCGTACGACGTCGGCCCCGGCTCGTGCGGCGGCTACCGCCACCTCGGCATCGTCGGAGTAGACGTCGTCCGGTTCGGTCATGCCGGGCAGATTATCGGGACGCGGGGGCCGAGCCCATCGTGCGGGTCCGCGCGAGCGAATCCCTGGGCCGCAGCCGGACCGCGACCGCCGCGCCGAGCAGAGCGACGGCCGCGGCCGGCAGGAAGACCGCCGCGAAGGCCGCCGGGTGGGCGGCGGCGGTTGCGGCGTGCGCGGCCGCCGTGGGGGCCACCGAGCCGCCGCCGAGGGCGGTGAAGACGGTGCCGGCGGCGCCGACCATGAGGACGTTGGACAGGGAGTCCGAGACCTGGAGGGCGGCGGAGTTGGTGCCGGCGTCGGCCGGCGGGGAGAGCCGGAGGAGGAGCACCCCGAGGGTGGATATGGCCAGTCCCATGCCGAGGCCGCCGACACACCAGGCGATCGCGACGATCCAGGTGGGGACGGCGTGGTCGAGGGCCAGCGGCACCGCCGCGATCGCGAACGCCGTGCAGAGCATGCCGAGTTGGACCAGCCGTTCGCGGGAGCCCTCGAAGCGCGGCCGGGACTGGACGTACGAGCCGAACGCCCAGGTGAGGCCGCCGCCGGCCAGCGACAGGCCCGCCAGCGTCGGGGACAGGCCGCGCTGGGTGACCAGCATCAGCGGGATGAAGCTCTCGGCGGCGATGAAGGACCCCGCGGCGATCCCGCGCATCAGCACCACGGTCGGCATCCCGCGGTCCGCCCGGAAGGTGCCGCGCGGCAGCAGGCGCAGCGCCGCCGGCACGAGCAGCGCCGCGCCGAGCACCGCGGGCACGGCGGACAGCGGGCGCAGGTCCTGGCCGGCGAACTGGAGCAGGGCGGCGCCGGTGGCGAGGGCCACCGCGAGCCAGA
>NZ_FMCH01000612.1 GCF_900091855.1 Streptomyces sp. DvalAA-14 | reverse complement strand
AGTCGCGGTCACCGCAGGCGGAGACGACATGCTGCGGGTCTGGGATGTCGCGAGCGGCCAGCCGTTCGGGGCAGCCTTGACCGGACGCATCAGCCCGGTGTGGGCGGTGGCGACCGTAGTGCTGGACGGCCGGCCCGTCGCGGTCACCGGCAGCAAGGACGGTACGGTGCGGGTGTGGGACCTGGCCAGCGGCCAGCCGCTCGGCGCACCCTTCACCGGACACACCGGTTCGGTGGGGGCGGTGGCGACCGTAGTGCTGGACGGCCGGCCCGTCGCCGTCGCCGGCAGCAACGACGGCACGGTGCGGGTCTGGGAGCTGGCCAGCGGCCAGCCGCTCGGCGAACCCTTCCTTGTACGCGTGAGGGTGTCGGCTCTGGCTGCGGTGTGGGCGGACGATGCGCTGCCTTGGATGGTGATCATTACAGATCGAGGTGTCGTTGTTGCCCAACTGCCAGCCCGCTGACGCCGATTGGCGTGGTGCTTGTGCTGCGGCAGCTTGGTTTCTGGTCCGGCGGGCTGTGCCTTGTCGTCGGCGCGGGGTATCGAGTCGGCGGCGGGTCCTCCGAACTCCCCGACCGGCTTGCGGCGATGGTGTACCAGAGCGGCGGGAGAAGCTGTTTCCCGGTGGGTGTGCGGGTCTTTGTGCTGGGATATGCAGACGAGTGTGAGCAGGGGGTGCGTGGTGGCGGTCGTGGTGGGTGTGCACGGGATCGGACAGCGGCAATTGGGGCGTGCGCAGTTGGCGGGAGAGTG
The DNA here is from genome assembly GCF_900091855.1 of Streptomyces sp. DvalAA-14. Taxonomy (GTDB): domain Bacteria; phylum Actinomycetota; class Actinomycetes; order Streptomycetales; family Streptomycetaceae; genus Actinacidiphila. The sequence continues at coordinate 3,536 of NZ_FMCH01000612.1, read as the reverse complement.
GGGTCCTGCGCTGCTGGACGGTTTGGAAGCTGCGGCTGAAAGGCCCATACCCGGTCTCCCGTTCTCCTTCGACCTGGCCTACTACGGGCGTCTGTTCCTGGACACGACCCAGCCAGAAGGGGCGGGAGCGAAGAGCGGCGCCGACGAGGAGGTGTTGACCGGTCTCGCACCGGAGGAGGAAGCGGAGCTGGCGCAGGCAGCCGGGGATGCGGCGGGCGAAGAGGCACTGGCGGCAGCGGAGCAGGAGGCGGTGAAGGGGTATACGCGGATCCCTTCGGTGCTGCGGGTGGCGTTCCGCGCTTTGGACTGGCGTTTCGGGCCAGGGGCCGCGCTGGTGTTCGCGGGTTCTTTCCGTGAGGTGCGGCGTTATCTGCGGGATCCGAAGCTGAAGGCGGCGGTCGACGCGGTCGTGGACGCGGCGGTCGACGGCGATACGCGGGTGCTGATAGGGCATTCGCTGGGGTCGGTGGTGGCGTTCGAATTCGTCCGGCGCAACCCCGGGCGTCGGCTGGATCTCCTGGTGACGCTCGGGTCGCCGCTGGGTGCCAGGTTCGTACGGGAGCTGATGCCCGACCCCGGTTACGGCAAGGAAGGCCTGCCGCTGGGCCTGGGGGCGTGGGTGAACGTGCGTGACCCGCACGATCCGGTGGCGTTCGCCGGGGATCTGGCGCGGTACTGGCCGCGGATCAGGGACGAGAAGGTCAACAACCAGGGCGACGCGCACGCGGTGAACATCTACCTGGGCAAGAAAGAGACCGGTACCGCGCTGCTGACGGTGCTGCCGCTGGCCGCCCGGTGACCGGGGCGGCCGGGCCGGCGAAAGGGTTCGAGATCACGCGCCGCCACTTCGTGGCGATCGCGACCGGACTCTACGACGACCCGCACTTCCGGCCGCTGCCGGTGGACGCCGAGGTCCGGGCGCTCACCGACTGGCTGTGCGCGCCGAGCCTAGGAGTGCGGGCTTTCGCCCCGGCGTATCCGGAACTCGCTCACAATCCAAGCGAACGCGCGGTCACCGACGCGCTGAAGAACCCGGAACCCTACGCGCGGTGGCGGGCGAAGGATGCCGCGGTGGTGTTCGTGACCGGCCACGGCGAGACCAGCGACGGGGTGCACTGGACGATCCTGAAAGCCAGCGAGTCGCTGCGGCTTCCGGCGACCGCACTGCGCACGGCGGATCTGATTATGTGGCTGAAGGCGACCGAGATCCGCCACCTGTTCCTGGTGCTGGACCTGTGCTTCGCCGGGAAAACGATCACCGAGGTCGCCGCGTTCGAGAAAGACATTCCCGCCACCTGGCTGGTGCTGCCCAGCGCGACCCGCGACCAGGAGGCAGTCACCGGCGCCCTGACCGGCGCGGTCACCGCGTTCCTCGCTGAACTGGACTCGCGGGAGGGCGAGTCCTACGCCGGGGAGAAAATCAAGTACCTCGACGTCCAGGCGTTCCTGGAAGGCATACGTGCCCACCTCCGCCCGGGCCAGCGGCTGGAGCCCCTCCAGGGCAGCCAGACCTCCGGGCCGCACCCGTGCCTTCCCAACCCCCACTACCGTGCCCAGGACGCCACAACCGTCCAGGCTCCGCGCAGCGACCTGGCCATTCCGCAGGCCGATGTGGAAGCCCACTGGGGACCGAAGTCCCGCGGATCCACCGCGGACGGCGGTAGTGGCTGGCTGTTCACCGGCCGCCGGCAGCTGATGCTGGACCTGATCGCCGCCGCCACGGGCGAGCCGGGGGCCATGGTGGTCACCGGAAGCGCGGGCAGCGGCAAATCCGCCGTACTGGCCCGACTGGTGACCCTCAGCGACCCTGCCTTCCGCATGCGGTACGCCGCACGCCTCGGTGACATCCCGCCGGACCTGCGCCCGGCCGAAGGCGCGGTGGACGTCGCGGTCCTGGCCACCGGCAAAAACCCCTCCGACGTCATCGCCCAGATTGCCATCGCTCTCAACGTCCCCCCGCCGCCCACCAAGGGCGCGCAGCCGGCCCTGGAGGAATGGGTCGCCGCCTGGCAGAACTGGCTCACCACCGGCACCAGCAAGATCACCGTGGTCGTCGACGCCCTCGACGAGACGCCCCACGCGATGGCGATCCTCACCGGGGAACTGGCCCGGCTGGATCCCGGACGCACCCGGCTCCGGCTGATCGTGGGCGTACGCTCACCCGGCGGCGACGACAACACGCCCCCCGACGCGCGCACGCAGCGCGGGGTCCCGCTCGCCGACTACGCCGAATACACACTGGTCGCCCGCCGCATCCGCGTGGACGAAGCGCCCTGGTGGGCACCCGCAGACCTGGCCGACTACGCCGCCGCCATCCTCACCACCACCCCCGGCAGCCCCTACCAGCATCCAGACGTCGCTGAGACTGATGACACCGCCAGTGCGGTGGCGCAGGCCCTGGCTGCCCGGGCCGGCACCAGCTTCCTGGTCACCCGCATCGCCGCCGCCAACCTCGCCCGCCGGCCCGAACCGGTCTCGCCCACCGACGGATCCTGGCTGAAAGCCGTCGACGAGGGAGTGCGGGGCGTCCTGCGCCAGGACCTTGACACCTACTGCCACAACGACCCGGAACAGCGGCTGCAAACGGTGCACCTGCTGCGTGCCCTCGCCTTCGCCCGGGGCCGTGGCATCCCCTGGCGCCGGATCTGGCCCGCGTTCGCCAACGCCGTCGCCGACGACCCGGACCGCACCTATGGGGACAGCGACATCGCCGACCTCCTGCACTCACCCTTCGGCGGCTACCTCACCACCGACATCGCCGACGGCACCACCGTCTACCGCCTCTTCCACGACGCCCTCAACACCACCCTGCGCGACCAATGGCGCGACCTCCTCGAACCCGCCACGCCGGCACCATGAACAAACCGAATGAAAACACCTCAACCGAGGCCCGCATCAGCGCCCGCCTCCTGGCCCTGACCGAAGAGGCCCTCACCCACGACCCTCCCGACCTGCCCGCCTACATCCGCCGCCATCTGACCGAACACGCCCGCGCCGCCAGGACGCTGGATCGCCGTATCCTCAACCCCCGCCTGCTGCCCCACCTGGATGCCGCACGCCTGCGCACCCTCACCGGCTGGGACCCTGTCGACGCCACCCCGGGGCTGTGGGACGCCTTCCGCCGTGCCACCCACCAGTGGGACTTCGACCGTCCCGCTAGCAACGCCACCCAGCTCGAACTCCAGGCCGCCTCCCTCGGCATCCCCCTGACCGAACCCACCACACCCACCGGCTGGCACATCCACTGGACCACCCCAGGTCTCCTCGGCGCCGAAATCCTCGGCACCCACACCAGCCCCGTCAGAGCAGTGACCACCGCGGTGCTGGACGGCCGGCCAGTGGCCGTCACCGGCGGCGGCGACGGCACCGTACGCATCTGGGACCTGGCCAGCGGGCAGCCGGTCGGTGAACCCCTCACCGGACACAACGGCTCGGCGAGGGCGGTGGCGACCGTCGTGCTGAACGGCCGCATGGTTGTGGTCACCGGCGGCGGCGTCGTCGACGGCACGGTTCGCGTCTGGGACCTGGCCAGCGGG
>NZ_FMCH01000384.1 GCF_900091855.1 Streptomyces sp. DvalAA-14 | reverse complement strand
ACGGCTGGAGGTGGCCCGTAGACCGGCCTGGTGGTCGTCGCGGCGGGCCAGGAGTCCGACGGCTGCGGGTGGCCGTACACGGGCCGCGTGGTCGGCGCCCCGGCCTCAGGGGCAGCCGGCTGCCGGCTGGCGTACCCGGTGCCGTAGGAAGGCCGGGTGTGCTCGGAGGCGCCCGAGCCGAAGGAGGGCCGGCCGTGGTCGGAGCCGGCGAAGCCGCCGGAGTCGCCGGAGTCGCCGGAGTCGCTCTGGGTGTACGCGGTGCCCGGCACGCCGTCGTCGTCCGTGCGGCTGACGCCGAACGCGGAGCCGGGGAGCAGCAGGCCGGCGGCGGCCATGACCGCCGCGCCGACGACTGCCGTGGACGCCGCGACAGCCCGCAGCGTCCTCCGCTGGCGCGGCGGGGCGGGAGGGTGCGTCTGCTGGTGATCCATGGGGGCAGAAAACATCACATATGACTCATCAGCTTGTATGCCACGAACGGTGGCCCGGCAGATTCGCACGGATGGCCACACCCGCCCCACCGCCGTGTCCGCCACCCGGGTGATCACGGCGCCGAGCCCGGCGGGCGCATCCCGGCCGGGGCCGCGACCACCGCCCGCACCGGGGCCGCGATCACCGCCCGCACCGGGGCCGCGATCACCGCCCCCACCGGGGCCGGGACGGCGGCCACCCGGGCATGCCCGCCATTCGACGTACAATTTTCTGTTCCCCCCGAACGCGCCCCGGGCCGATCGCGTCACCGCGGTCCCCGGCACGTCCGGTCCAACACGCTCCCCGACCGCGGAGGTCCTGCGTGTCCTGTCTGATCGTCCAGAGCGACAAGACCCTCCTGCTGGAGGTCGACCACGAACAGGCCGACGCCTGCAGGCGGGCCATCGCCCCCTTCGCCGAGCTGGAGCGCGCCCCCGAGCACATCCACACCTACCGGCTGACCCCCCTCGGCCTGTGGAACGCCCGTGCGGCCGGCCACGACGCCGAGCAGGTGGTCGACGCGCTGGTGGAGTACTCCCGCTACCCGGTGCCGCACGCGCTGCTCGTCGACGTGGCCGAGACGATGGACCGCTACGGGCGGCTGCGGCTCAGCAAGGACCCGGTGCACGGCCTGGTCCTGACCACCACCGACCGGCCGGTCCTGGAGGAGATCCTGCGGTCCAAGCGGATCCAGCCGCTGGTGGGCGCCCGGATCGACGAGGACACCGTGCTGGTGCACCCCTCCGAGCGCGGCCAGATCAAGCAGGCGCTGCTCAAGCTGGGCTGGCCGGCCGAGGACTTCGCCGGCTACGTCGACGGCGAGGCGCACCAGATCGACCTGGCCGAGGACGGCTGGAGCCTGCGGCCGTACCAGCAGCAGGCGGTGGAGAACTTCTGGCACGGCGGTTCGGGCGTCGTGGTGCTCCCCTGCGGCGCCGGCAAGACGCTGGTCGGCGCGGGCGCGATGGCCCAGGCCAAGGCGACCACGCTGATCCTGGTGACGAACACCGTGTCGGCCCGGCAGTGGAAGCACGAGCTGGTGAAGCGGACCTCGCTGACCGAGGAGGAGATCGGCGAGTACAGCGGCACCCGCAAGGAGATCCGGCCGGTGACCATCGCCACCTACCAGGTGCTGACCACCCGGCGGAAGGGCGTCTACCCCCACCTGGAGCTGTTCGACTCCCGCGACTGGGGCCTGATCGTCTACGACGAGGTGCACCTGCTGCCGGCCCCGGTGTTCAAGTTCACCGCCGACCTGCAGGCCCGGCGCCGGCTGGGGCTGACCGCGACCCTGGTCCGCGAGGACGGCCGCGAGTCGGACGTCTTCTCGCTGATCGGGCCCAAGCGCTTCGACGCGCCCTGGAAGGAGATCGAGGCGCAGGGCTACATCGCGCCGGCCGACTGCGTCGAGGTCCGGGTCAACCTCACCGAGACCGAACGGCTCGCGTACGCCACCGCCGAGGCCGAGGACAAGTACCGCTACTGCGCCACCACCGCGACCAAGCGCAAGGTCACCGAGGCGCTGGTCCGCAAGCACGCCGGGCAGCAGACCCTGGTCATCGGGCAGTACATCGACCAGCTGGACGAGCTGGGCGAGCACCTGGGCGTGCCCGTGATCAAGGGCGAGACGTCCAACGCGCAGCGGGAGAAGCTCTTCGAGGCCTTCCGGCAGGGCGAGATCTCGGTGCTGGTGGTCTCCAAGGTGGCCAACTTCTCCATCGACCTGCCCGAGGCGACGGTGGCCATCCAGGTGTCCGGCACGTTCGGCTCCCGCCAGGAGGAGGCCCAGCGCCTCGGCCGCATCCTGCGTCCCAAGGCCGACGGGCACGAGGCCCGCTTCTACTCCGTGGTCGCCCGGGACACCATCGACCAGGACTTCGCCGCGCACCGCCAGCGCTTCCTGGCCGAACAGGGCTACGCCTACCGGATCGTGGACGCCGACGACCTGCTGACGGGGGCCGGCGAGGACATCTGACGGGGATCCCGCGGGCGGCCGAGGAGGGAAGCCCGCGGGGTGCGTACGGGGGCCGGTTCGGGGTAAGCGCCAAGAGCACACAGGGTGCGGGTACTTACCGAGGGGGATGCGGTTCATGGCCGTCCGAGACACGCTGTTCCGCGTGACGTCGAAAAGGCCGGAACCCAAGCCGGAGCCGGAACCAAAACCGCGTCGGGTGAAGGACGGTGCCGCCAAGGCGCCGGCCCCCGAGCGGCCCGCCCGCAAGAGCCGTACGCTCGGTTCGCTCCGGGGCCGCACCGCCGGCCCCCGCCCGCCCGACGCCCGCCCCCCCGAAGCCCCCGGCCCCGGCCCCCCGAGCCGCCGCGCCGCCCGGTCCTGCAACGGCGCTCGTTCGGCTCCTCGCTGGCCCGGGCCGCGGTGATGGCGCTGGCGATCCTCGGCATGCTGGCCTTCGCGGTCGCCCTCGCCAAGGTGACGCTGGTGCCCTCCCCGGCCTCGGTCAAGCTCGTGCACACCAACCTCCGCCCGGGCGCCTCCATCCGCGCCTACCTCGACCAGCCGACCCTGCGCGACACCGTCAAGCAGATCGGCGGCAACGTCCTGCTCGGGGTGCCCTTCGGCATCCTGCTGCCGATGCTCTTCCCCAAGGCCCGCGGCCTGGTCCGCGTCCTGGTGCTCACCGCCCTCGTCATGGTGATGATCGAGATCACCCAGGGCGCGATCGTCGAGGGCCGTGCCTTCGACATCGACGACGTCATCCTCAACACCACCGGCGCCCTGATCGGCTACGTCCTGCTGGGCCGCCGCCTGGGCCTGGCCCTCCACCCGCGCCGCACCCACTGGTGGCACCGGATGGGATACGGGCGCAAGCCGGAGGAGTGACCGGAGCGGGCGGGCGGTGTCAGTGGGCCATGGCCCATGGTGTGTGACGCTGAAGCCGCCGTACTCCGCGCAAGCCGGGATCGAGCACCTGTGGCGGCTCGAACTGGAGCCCGCGCCCGCGCTGATCGTCTCGGACCGTCAGGCCGGACCGTCAGGCCGGGTCGTCGGCGAGTTCGGAGACGCCGGTGATGCGGTGCAGGGCGAAGGTGCGGAGGCTGTCCGCGTTGTGGTCGTAGGCGGTGACGTAGCCGCCCTCGACGCGGACCGGGGCGATGACGCGCTGGGTGGCGGCGCCCTCGGCGTTGACGTAGCCGATCCAGAGGGACTCGCCGGCCAGGACGGCTGCCTGCATGGTGGCCAGGGTGTCGGCGGTCGGGGTCCGGGGCACGCCCTCGGCGGCCGGGGGCGCGGCGCGGTGCA
>NZ_FMCH01000307.1 GCF_900091855.1 Streptomyces sp. DvalAA-14 | reverse complement strand
GCCTGGCCGAGCGTGAGGGCGTTGCTGCTCATCAGGGCGAGCGCGTCGCCGTGCTCCAGCACGACCGGCGCGGGGACGGCCGGCCCGGTCGGCGCGTCCGGCCCGGGGGCGCCGGCCGGCGGCCGCGGCGCGGCCTCGTCGGACAGCCAGGGCCGTTCCCCGATGACGGTCAGGCCGGTCTGGGCCAGCGCGGTCAGGTCGCCGGTGCCGACCGCACCGAACTCGTTGACGGCCGGGTGCACGCCGAGCCGCAGCGCCTCCACCAGCGCCTGCGCGACGGCGGGCTGGAGGCCGGAGCCGCCGGCGAGCACCTGGTTGGCCCGGACCGCCAGCATGGCCCGGACCTGGCGGGTCGGGAGCAGCGCGCCGACACCGCCCGCGTGGCTGCGCAGCAGCCGCAGGTCCTGGCCGACCTGGTCCTCGTCGCTGAGGAACACCATGCGGTTGGCGCCGACGCCGGTGTCGCGCCCGTACATCCGGCCGGCCGCCGCCAGCCGCCGGGCGGTGTGCCAGGAGCGCTCCGCCCGGGCCACCGCCCGCGGCGCCGCGGTGGGCTCGGCCAGCGCGTCGGCCAGCCGGGCCACCGCGTGGGCGTCGAGACCGACGCCGTCCAGCACCACGAAGGCCCCCTCCGAGGAGGGTGCCTTCGCCGGGTGCCGAGGGATCTCGGACGCCGTTCCCATCGCGCCGCCCGCGCCGGGAATCCGACGCTCAGACCAGGCCGACCGAGGTCAGCCAGGCCTTGGCGACCACCAGCGGGTCCTTGCTGTCGCTCTGCACCTGGGCGTCCAGGTCCAGCAGCGTCGCGGTGTCGAGCTTGGCGGACACCGCGTTGAGCGCGTCCGCACCGGCCTGCGACAGCCCGGTCTTGTAGACCAGCGGGACCACGTTCTCGAACCCGAACAGGTTCTTCGGGTCCTGCAGGACGACGAACTTCTCCTTGGTGATGGTGGGGTCGGTGGTGAAGATGTCGGCGGCCTGGACGTTGCCGTTCTTCAAGGCGGCCTCGGTCAGCGCGCCGCCCGCGTCGAGGGCCTTGAACGACTTGGGGGTCAGGCCGTAGACGGACTTCAGGCCGACCAGGCCCTGCTGGCGGGTCTGGAACTCCGGCGAGGCGCCGATGGTGATGTCCTTGCCCACCGGGGCCAGGTCGGCGATGGTCGAGTTCGACGTCAGGTGGTACTTCGAGGCGGTCGCGGCGTTGACGGTGATGGAGTCCTTGTCCTGCGCCGCGGCGGGCTTGAGCAGCGTCAGCTTCGGGTCGAGCTTCCCGGTGACCGCCGCGTCGGTGGCGGCCTCGGTGGTCGGGGCGGCCTTGGCGTCGAGGTAGGCCAGCAGGGCGCCGTTGAACTCCGGCAGCACCGTCAGGGTGCCGTTCTTGAGCAGACCGTAGGTGGTCTCACGGCTGCCGATGCTCGGCTTGTAGGTGACCTTGATCCCCTTGGCCTTGAGCGCCTCGCCGTAGATGTCGCCGAGCAGGATGCTCTCGGCATAGTTGTTGGAACCGACGACCACGGTGTCGCCGCTGGCCTTGGACCCGGCGAGCGGGTCCTTCGCGCTGTCGGAGGAGGACGAGGAACAGCTCGTCAGCGATGCCGCCGCTGCGACAGCTGCGACCGCGACCGCCGCCAGGCGGTTGCGTCTCGGGCTGGACCAGGCGCTCATCACGGGAGAAGTCACGGTTTCCGCTTCCGGGTTCGGAGGTTTCGGACGTTTCAGGAGTCGAACGTGTGCACTCGTGGCAGGTGTTACCCAGCGATCCAATCCAGCCGGTTCGATCTCCGTCAAGCGCGGCCTGATCACGATCGGCACCGCGAACCGGCAGTTGCCTCGACCGGGCCCCCCGCGGCGGGCGCCGGGACGATCAAGAAGGCGTCTGTAACAGAGTCTTGATGATCCGGTCGGATGACAGCGGCGAAGAGGAGGTAGTCTCCCGGACGTTGGTCACGGGGATCGGACAACTGTGCCGAGGATCCGGTCATTTCGGCCCGGTAGCAGGCAGAAGCGGTCAAGACGTGCCTCTGCTGCGTCCGGTTGTCGGCGACGTCACGCAGGAGGCTTGGTGTCCGTGGACGAGGTGGTCGCTGCGGTGCGGCCGGCTCCGGATGCGCGTACCCGCGGCGGTGTCCGGGGATTCGCCGACAGGTGGCCCTTCCGGCGCAAACTCAACGTGCTGGTCGGGGTACCGCTCGTCGTGGTGCTCCTGCTGCTCGCCTATGTGATCACCGGACTCACCGGGCAGGCCCGGGACGCGGCCTCGGCGGCCATGCTGGTCCGCAACAGCCGGCAGATCGCCGAACTCATCGACCGGGTCGAGACCGAGCACCAGCAGGCGGTGCTGCTGTCGGTGCGCTACGAATCGGCCGCCACCGGCCGCCGCCCGTCGCTCGCCGCCTACCTCGGCGCCAGGACCGCCGTGGACAGCCAGGTGGAAAAGGTCCGCTCGACCTTCGGCTCGGCGCTGCCGAGCGCGGAGGCGCAGGCGCTCAAGGAGATCAACGGCCTGGGCAGCCTGCGGTCCACCATCGAGCAGAGCTACCTGCCCGCGGACAACATCGACCCGGCCTACACCGCCATCGTCGACGAGTTGATCGACGGCCTCGGGCTCGACCAGCGCTCGAACCTGGCGGCCACTGTCACCGGCAGCCTGCTGGACTCCCTGCTGCGGGCGGAGGCCGCCCACAGCGCCCTGGAAACCAGCGTGTTCTCCGCCCAGACCGGTGACACCAACGCCCTGATCGAGTTCGTCGGCGCGGTCGGCTACGCCCAGCAGTACACCTACCAGGCCGGCCGGTTCGGCCGGTTCGCCAGCCAGGCGCAGCTCACCCAGCTCTCCGCGATCGAGCAGAACCCCTCGTGGAACGCCATCTCGCTGCAGTACGCGGGACTGCAGATCGACCCCAGCGCGCTGGTGGCCAAGTCGCCCGCGCAGGTGCGGTCGGCCTTCAGCGCGGCGCTCAAGGAGTACCCGACCTACCAGCGGCAGGCGCAGGCCCGGCTGCGGATCACCGCCGGGCTGATCGACCAGATCGCCTCGCGCGCCGACCGGGCGTCGAACGCGGCCTGGTGGCGCGCGGCCTGGCTGCTCGGCGGGGCGCTGCTCGGATTCGCGCTGTGGCTGGCCTTCTCGGTGGCGATCCGCCGCTCGGTGGTGCGCCCGGTGCGCGCCCTGACCGGGGCCGCGACCCAGGTCGCCGAGGTCGCGGAGGAAGAACTCGCCCGGGTCGCCGACGACGACGCGGCCTACTCCGGCCCGCTGCGGCTGAGCGAGGTGCCGGTCACCGTACGCGACGAACTCGGCGATCTGGCCGAGGCGTTCAACCGGGTGCAGGGCACCGCGGCGGCGCTGCTCGAACGCCAGGTGCTCAGCCGCCGCAACGTCGCCGAGATGTTCGGCAACGTCGGACGCCGGATCAGTAACCTGACGGCTCGTCAGCTCACCCTCATCGACGCGCTGGAACGCGGCGAGACCGACGCGGAACTGCTCGACCGGCTCTACCGGATCGACCACCTCGCGGTCCGCCTGCAGCGCAACGCCGACAGCCTGATGCTGCTGGCCGGTATCCGCGAGGCCGGCCTGGACGCCAGCCCCACCGCGCTCACCAACGTCGTGCGGGCGGCGCTCGGGCAGATCGAGGGCTACCAGCGGGTGTCGCTGGTCGCCGAGACGAATGTCACCGTCGCGCCGGACATCATCGCCGACCTGACGCTGATGTTCGCCGAACTGCTGGAGAACGCGGTGGCGTTCTCCCCGGTGCACAGCCCCGTCGAAGTGACCGTGCGCAACGGCTCGGACGGCGCGCGGATCGAGATCTCCGACCACGGCCTGGGCCTGAGCGCCGAGCGCCTCGCCGAGGAGAACGCCCGGCTGATCCGCCGCGAGCGCCTGGACCTGGCGCCCACCCGGGTGCTCGGCCTGTTCGTGGTCGGCAGCCTGGCCCGCCGCTGGGGCATCGGCGTCACCTTGACCCGGACCCCGGGCGGCGGCGTGACCAGCCGGGTGACGATCCCGGCCACCTTGATGCTCCTCATGAGCCCGTTCGCCTCGTCCGACGGGCCGGACGGCGGCCGCTGGGACCACGGTCCCGGCGAGGACCGCGGCCCGGG
>NZ_FMCH01000382.1 GCF_900091855.1 Streptomyces sp. DvalAA-14 | reverse complement strand
CGCGGTCGAAGAAGCGGAGCATCTCCACCGGGAAGGGCATCACGAGGGTCGAGTTCTTCTCGGCCGCCACCTCGACCACGGTCTGCAGCAGCCGCAGCTGGAGCGCCGACGGGTTGGCGTCCATGGTGCGCGCCGCCTCGGACAGCTTCTGCGACGCCTGCAGCTCGCCGTCGGCGGTGATGATCCGGGCCCGCCGCTCGCGGTCGGCCTCGGCCTGCCGGGCCATGGACCGCTTCATGGACTCCGGCAGGGTCACGTCCTTGATCTCGACCCGGTCGATGTGCACGCCCCAGCCGGTGGCCGGGGTGGACAGCATCAGCTCCAGGCCCTCGTGCAGCCGCTCCCGGCCGGACAGCAGGTCGTCCAGGTCGCTCTTGCCGATGATGGACCGCAGCGAGGTCTGCGCAACCTGCAGCATGGCGAACTGGTAGTTCTGCACGTCCACCGAGGCACGGATCGGATCCACCACCCGGAAGTACAGCACCGCGTCCACCCGGACCGACACGTTGTCGCGGGTGATGCCGTCCTGCGCGGGCACCGGCATGGTGATGACCTGCATGTTGACCTTGGTCATCTTGTCGATGAAGGGGAGCAGCAGGCGCGGGCCGGGTTCCTTGGGCAGCCGGTTGACGCGGCCGAAGCGGTAGATCACGCCGCGCTCGTACTGCTTGACCACGCGCAGGCTGCTGGGCACCACGATCAGGCCGATGACCGCGAGGACGATCAGCAGCACCACGACGATTTCCATGTCCCGCTCCCCTTCACTGACAAGGGTGTGAAAATACTGGTGAACGCCGGGCCGTGGATGGGGAACGGCGATTCCTTGGCGGGAGCTTTGACGATCAGCTCGGGTCGAAGCGGGCCGCGGCCAGATAGTCCGGCCGCGGGTCGAGCGCGGCGGCCAGCCGGAAGTGGCGCTGCGCCTCGTCGGCGCGGTTGGACCGCTCCAGGGTGCGGGCCAGCGCGAAGTGCGCGAAGGCGTTGTCCGGCTCGCGCTCCAGGACGATCTGGAACTCCAGCTCGGCCGGGCGCAGTTGGGCTGCCGCGAAGAAGGCGCGGGCACGCAGCAGACGGGCCGCGGTGTTCTCGGGGTGGGCCGCGATCACCGGGTCGAGGAGCTTGACGGCGCCGCGCGGGTCGCGGGCGGCGAGCAATTGCTCGGCGGCGCGATAGTCGATGACGTGCGTTTCCGGCGTGCGTTTGGGCAAAGCCGCCTCCCTGTATCGGGGCACGGGTGACGACGCAGTCGTCCGATTCCAGATACCCCAACGCGGCCGATCGCAATCACATTCCCCGCGCCGGGCGCCCCCCGGGACCGCCGGGCGGCCGCTCAGCGCGCTGCGCGCAGCCGCTCCCACACGGCCCGGACCTGGGGTTCCAGCGCCTCCAGCGGTCCGTCGTTGTCGATCACGATGCTCGCCACGGCCAGCCGCTGCTCGCGGGTGGCCTGTGCGGCGATGCGGGCCCGGGCGTCGGCCTCGGTCATGCCGCGCAGCCGGACCAGCCGGTCCAGCTGAGTGGCCGGGTCGGCGTCGACCACCACGACCTCGTCGAAGCCGGCCGCCAGGCCGTTCTCGGTGAGCAGCGGTACGTCGCGGACGACGACGGCGGCGGGGTCGGCGGCCTGCTGGAGTTCCGCGGAGCGTCGGCCGACCAGCGGGTGCACGATCGCGTTGAGGGCTTCGCGCCGCGCCTGGTCGCCGAAGACGATCGCGCCGAGCGCGGGGCGGTCCAGGGTGCCGTCGGGGTTGAGGATCTGCTCGCCGAACTCGGCGACGACGGCGGCGAGCCCCTCGGTGCCGGGCTCCACCACCTCGCGGGCGATGCGGTCGGAGTCGATCAGCACCGCTCCGTAGGAGGCGAGCAGCCGCGCCACCTCGCTCTTGCCGGCGCCGATGCCGCCGGTCAGCCCCACTGTCAGCATGGCGACAGCCTACGGGGTGCCCGGCGGGCGGTCAGCGGCCGTCGTCCTCGCGGTCGGCGAGGAAGCGCTCGAACTCGGCGGCGAGGTCGTCGGCCGAGGGGAGGTCGACCGGGTCGGCGATCAGATTCTCCCGGGTCTGGGTGCCGGCGACGGCGTCGTACTGGCTTTCCAGGCCGCGCACCACCGAGACGAGTTCGCTGTCGCCCTCGGCCACCTGGCGGTCGATCTCGACCCGCACGGTGTGTGCCTCGTTGCGCAGCGCGTGCGCGATCTCGGGCAGCACCAGGCCGGTGGCGGCGGTGATGGTCTCCAGCACGGCCAGCGCCGCGTCCGGGTAGGGGGAGCGGGCCAGGTAGTGCGGGACGTGGGCGGCGACCCCGAGCACGTCCCGGCCGGCTTCGGCCAGGCGCAGCTCGATCAGGGAGGCGGCGCTGCCGGGCACCTGTGCCTCGTCGAACCAGGCGCGGTGACCCGGCATCAGATCCACCCGGTTGCCGTGCGGGGTCAGGCCCACCGGCCGGGTGTGCGGGACGCCCATCGGGATGCCGTGGAAGTTGATGGACAGCCGGACGCCGAGGCGCTCGACGACCTGCAGCACGGCGGTGCTGAACCGCTCCCACTCCACATCGGGCTCGGAGCCGGCCAGCAGCAGGAAGGGGGTGCCGGTGGTGTCCTTGACCAGGTAGAGGTCGATCTCCGGCGACTCGTAGGCGGACCAGTGGTCGCGCTCGAAGGTCATCAGCGGGCGGCGGGCGCGGTAGTCCACCAGCCGGTCGGCGTCGAAGCTGGCGATGAGCTGGTTGTCGAGGCGGTCCAGCAGTTGGCGGGCGATCTGCTCGCCGGTCTCGCCGGCGTCCATGTAGCCCTCGAAGTAATAGAGCAGAACCGGCCCGGTGTCACCGACCGCCTCGTCGACGGCTTCGGCCCCGCCCGGCACGTACTCGTACAGTCCTTGCGGATCCAGCACGGTGATCGTCCTCCTCGCTCTGTGTCACCCACAACGAACGGAACCTGCTCGCCATTCCCCGCCGCCGCACCCGAAGGGGTGGTTTGCGGCTGGGCGTTCGGCGCTACCCGGGCTCTCCTGGAGCGGACGCGGCATCGGACTGGCATCGGACTGGCATCGGACACGGCATCGGACGTCGGATCGTATACCGGCTGAAACGGGCCGCGGGCCCGCATCCGGAAAGGATGCGGGCCCGCGGTCACCGGTCGGTGTCCTGGATCAGGACTGGCCGCCCGCGAGCTTCTCGCGGAGGGCGGCGAGGGCCTCGTCGGAGGCCAGCGCGCCCGAGGTGTCCTCGGACTCCGAGGAGTACGAGCCACCGCCGCCACCGGAGGCCGGGGCGGGCGCGGCGGTGCCGGCTTCGGCGGCCGCCTGCTCGTCGGCTTCGCGGGACTTGATGACCTGCGCCTGGTGCTGCTCGAAGCGGGTCTGGGCCGTGGCGTACTGGCCCTCCCACTCCTCGCGCTGCTTCTCGTAGCCCTCGAGCCAGTCGTTGGTCTCGGGGTCGAAGCCCTCGGGGTAGATGTAGTTGCCCTGGTCGTCGTAGGACGCGGCCATGCCGTACAGGGTCGGGTCGAACTCGACCGAGGCCGGGTCGGCGCCGAACGACTCGTTGGCCTGCTTGAGCGACAGCGAGATGCGGCGGCGCTCCAGGTCGATGTCGATGACCTTGACGAAGATCTCGTCGTTGACCTGGACGACCTGCTCGGGGATCTCCACGTGGCGCTCGGCCAGCTCGGAGATGTGGACCAGGCCCTCGATGCCCTCGTCCACCCGGACGAACGCGCCGAACGGAACCAGCTTGGTGACCTTGCCGGGAACGACCTGGCCGATCTGGTGGGTCCGGGCGAACTGCTGCCACGGGTCTTCCTGGGTCGCCTTCAGCGACAGGGACACGCGCTCGCGGTCCATGTCGACGTCCAGGACCTCGACCGTGACCTCCTGGCCGACCTCGACGACCTCGGAGGGGTGGTCGATGTGCTTCCAGGACAGCTCCGAGACGTGCACCAGGCCGTCGACACCGCCGAGGTCCACGAACGCACCGAAGTTGACGATGGAGGAGACGACGCCGGAGCGCACCTGACCCTTCTGCAGGGTGGTGAGGAAGGTCTGGCGGACCTCGCTCTGCGTCTGCTCCAGCCAGGCACGGCGGGACAGGACCACGTTGTTGCGGTTCTTGTCCAGCTCGATGATCTTCGCCTCGAGCTCCTTGCCCACGTAGGGCTGGAGGTCGCGCACCCGGCGCATCTCCACGAGCGAGGCGGGCAGGAAGCCGCGCAGGCCGATGTCGAGGATGAGGCCACCCTTGACGACCTCGATGACGGTACCGGTGACGATGCCGTCCTCTTCCTTGATCTTCTCGATCGTGCCCCACGCGCGCTCGTACTGCGCACGCTTCTTCGAGAGGATCAGGCGCCCCTCCTTGTCCTCCTTCTGGAGAACAAGGGCCTCGATCTCATCGCCCACCTTGACGACCTCATTGGGGTCGACATCGTGCTTGATGGAGAGCTCGCGGGAGGGGATGACACCTTCGGTTTTGTAACCGATGTCGAGCAGGACCTCGTCCCGGTCGACCTTCACGATGACGCCGTCGACGATGTCGCCGTCGTTGAAGTACTTGATCGTCTCGTCGATCGCCGCGAGGAAGGCTTCCTCGTTGCCGATGTCGTTGACCGCCACCTGCGGGGTGGTACGAGGGGCCTCGGTGCTGCTCGTCATTAGGGAAAGGACTCCGGTACGGACAGTAAGTCGTAGGTACTGCTACGCCGGGAACCCTTTTCGCTCCTGCCGAATTCCGGACAGCCACCGGGGCCGAGAGGTCTGCAACAGTGTCGAGCGCGACCTGCTATGTCTGAGGCGCGCAGGCTCGCAGCGCAACTTGTAGCATACGGGGGCAGCCGGGCAGGGTCAATGCACGAAGAGCGCACGACGCGCGTAACCGGCCGAACCGGAGCAACTCGCCCATCCGCAGGTCTTCAGCAGAGAGTACGACGACTGCCGCGATGATCCAAGCACCTGAACCTGAAGCTACCCGTCGTATTGCCGGTGGCACCGAGAGCAGCCGGGCCAACCGCCACTGGTGGGACCGCAACGCGGACGACTACCAGCTGGAGCACGGCGACTTCCTCGGCGACGCCCGCTTCGTGTGGGGCCCGGAGGGGCTGGACGAGGCGGACGCCGCGCTGCTGGGCCCCGCGGCGGCCCTGAAGGACCGGGCGGTGCTGGAGATCGGCGCCGGCGCCGCGCAGTGCTCGCGCTGGCTGGCGGCGCGCGGCGCCCGTCCGGTGGCTCTGGACCTGTCGGCGCGGCAGCTGCAGCACGCCCGGCGGATCGACGAGGAGGTCCCGGGCGCGTCGGTGCGCCTGGTGCAGGCCGACGCCGGCGCGCTGCCCTTCGCCGACGGCTCCTTCGACCTGGCCTGCTCCGCGTACGGCGCGCTGCCGTTCGTCGCGGACACCGCCCGGGTGCAGCGGGAGGTGCGCCGGGTGCTGCGCCCCGGTGGGCGCTGGGTCTTCTCGGTCACCCACCCGGTGCGCTGGGCCTTCCCCGACGAGCCGGGCCCCGACGGACTGACCGCCGTCAGCTCCTACTTCGACCGCACCCCGTACGTCGAGCAGGACGACCGCGGCCTCGCCGTCTACGTCGAGCACCACCGCACGCTCGGCGACCGGGTACGGGAGATCGCCGCCGCCGGGCTGCGCCTGGTCGACGTGGTGGAGCCGGAGTGGCCGGACTGGAACGAGCAGGAGTGGGGCGGCTGGTCGCCGCTGCGCGGCCGGCTGCTGCCGGGCACCGCGATCTTCGTCTGCGTGGCCGAGTGAGGCTGCCCGC
>NZ_FMCH01000637.1 GCF_900091855.1 Streptomyces sp. DvalAA-14 | reverse complement strand
CGCCGTAGGTGCCCGTCACCGGCCCCGGCGGGGCGACCAGCATCGTGTACGACCCCGCCGCCAGTGTCGGCGAGTACAGCACGCCGGACGTGTCGCAGCTCAGGCTCCCGTTCTTCACCTGGGTACCCGACTGGTCGTAGAGGTAGAACTTCACCGAGTTGAAGTCGCAGTCGCCGGTGGTGATCGATGAGGAGCCGGTGATCGTCACCGCCTGGCTGGTCGGGTTGGTGAAGCCGACCATCACCGACTGGGAGGCGGCAGTGGTCGTCACGGACGCGGGCTTGCCGTCCAGCGTCGCCGTCACCGCCGATGTGGACGCCCCGAAGATCTGGACGCCCAGTTTTCCCGTCACCGGCGCGGGCGGGACGATGAGCACCGTGTAGGAGCCGGGTGGCAGAGCCGGTGAGTAGAGCATCCCCGCGCTGCCGCACTGGAGGCCGCCGTGTGTCACCTCGGCGCCGGTGTGGTCGTACAGATGGAAGACCAGCGAGGAGTAGTCGCAGTCGCCTGAGGTGAGCGTGGACGAACCGGTCACCGCCACGGTCTGGCTCGTCGGGTTCACGAACCCGATCGCCACCGACTGGGCCGCGAGGGTGGTGGTCACCACGCTCGGTGTGCCGTCCAGGGTCGCCGCCGGCGTCCCCCCTCCGCCGGCTGTGGCGAACAGGCTGTACGTCCCGGGCAGGCCGCCCGATTCGACGGCCAGCCGGTAGCTGCCGGCGGCCAGGACGCCGAGGCTCGAGACGCCGCACCGCCCGTGGGCGATCGCGGTTCCGGAGCTGTCGAGGAGCCGCCAGGTCAGCGAGGTGCTGTAGCTCACGGTCGGACACGAGGCGAAGTTCAGCAGCACCGGCGAGCCGTCGGACGGCGCGGTGAAGGTGTAGACGTCCTGCGACGCCGTCGTCTCGAACCGGCCCGCGCCTGCCGCGGTCGCCCCGTTGAGTCGGTCCGGTGACGCCGCCAGCGGGAAGGTCGCCGCGAACGGCTGCGGCGCCTCAAGGTTCAGCGCGTACCCGCCGGCCACACCGCCGGCGCTGACCACCAGCTGGTATCCGCCGGCCGCCAGCGGGCCCAGGTTCGCGTACGAGCAGCCGCCGTTGGCCAGGACCGTGCCGGTCGCCGTGCTGAGCAGTTTCCAGCGCAGCGGCGTCGAGTAGTTCGCCGTCGGGCACGCCGAGATGTCGAGGTTCAGCATCTGGCCGCCGACCGGCACCGTGAACGTGTAGATGTCCTGGGAGGCGCCGGTCTCGAAGGTACTCGCGCCAGGCACGGAGATTCCGTTCATCGTGTTCGCGCTTGTCGTTAGCGGGAGGGTCGCCGCGAACGACTGCGGTGACAGGATGTCGAGCGTGTACGGACCGGGCGTGCCGTTGGCCGCGACGTCCAGCTGGTAGGAGCCAGCCGCGAGGGTGCCGAAGTCCGCGTACGAGCAACCGCCGTAGCCGGAGCGGACCGCGGTCTGCGTCGCGGCGTCGCGCAGGGTCCAGGTGCCCGGGGAGTAGTTGTCCGATGCCGGGCACGACCTCATGCTGAGCGCGAGCGGCAGGCCGCCGGTCGGGACGGTGAACGAGTAGATGTCTTGTGAGGCACCGTCCTCGAAGACGCCGGCTCCGGTGGTGGCGGTTCCGTTGAGGGTGTTCGCCGTCACCGAGAGCGGCATGGTCGCCGCGAACGACTGCGGGGCCTCCAGGTTGAGCGCGTAGGACCCCGCGACGCCCGGACCGCGGACGGTCAGTGTGTACTGCCCCGCGGCCACGAGGCCCAGGGCGGCCGCGTCGCAGTATCCGGATGCGGCGGTGCGGCCCGCCGACGTCTGAAGGGTCCAGTGGACGCCGTCCGACTGGCCCTCGGGCGGGCACGAGCCCAGGTCAAGGTTCAGGCGCTGGCCGCCGGTCGGGACGGTGAAGGAGTACACGTCTGCGGATCCGGTGGTTTCCAGGGTTCCGGCCCCCGTCATGTTGGTGCCGTCGACGGTCCCGGAGGAGACCGACAGAGGCAGCGCGGCGGAGAATGTCTGGGCCGGTACGAGGCTGACGCCCACCGCGATGTTGTCGACGGCGAGGCTGGTGCCGATGATGCCCCGGAAGCCCGAGGGCGCCAGCTGCACACGCAGTTGGTCGCTGTACTGGGGAGTCGGAATAGTGATCCGGTAGCGCTGGTAGGCCGTTCCCTGGGCGGTCTGGCCCTGGCCGAGGGAGCTGGTCGTCGCCGGCCCGGACGACACACTCGCAGTCGTCGGGGTGAACGCGACCACCGACGAGGTCGCGGGGTCGCCGACCTTCACCGTCAGCGTCTGGTTCTGGGCGTTGGCGCTGGTGACGCCCACCGCGTAGACGTCGAACGCGACCGTGGCGCCTGAGTGGTTGGGCAGCGACGGGACGGTGAAGCTGTACCCGCTGCCGTCGAACACGGGTCCGGCCGCGGTGGTGCCTCCGATCGACTCGGTGCTGTCGGGACGGAAGTTGGGGCCGACCGCGGCTTCGAAGTTCTCTGTCACGTTGCCGGCGGCGTCGACCGTGTGCGCGGCCGAGTCCTGGAGCACGTCGGTGACCGACGCGGCGTCCTTGGCGTAGTTCGCGTCGCCGGTCTGGGCGATGTCGAGCATGCAGGCGTCGAACTGCGGACCCGCGGGCACCGCCTGGGCGTTGCACGCCTGGCGGGCGATGTCCTGGTCGGACTGCGCGAAGTCGCCGAGTGTCACCACGTTCGACGGGAACGTCAGGTCCGTGTAGGACGCCGTGGTGTTGTCGTCGGGGTAGGTGAAGTCGGACTGGTTGTCCGTCAGCCGCCAGGAGTTCGCGTACACGCCGTCGAGCACCGAGGCGGTGGGAGAGGAGACCGGGGTGCCGTCGGACATCACCAGGTCGTTGCCCGGTTTGCCGTCGTTGTTGCCGAGCAGGCCGGTCGTCGGCACGCCGGGGGCGATGTCGAACCCGAGGCTGCTGTCATTGAACGCCAGCCGGGCCTTTGCCGCGCCGAAGGTCGCCACGAATTTGTTGCCGCTGCGGACCAGCGCCGCGCCCTGGCCGAAGTCCGTCAGCTTCTGCGAGGCCGGGATCTGCACGCCGTTCACGAACGCGTCGCCGTTCTGGTGCAGCTCGACGAACGCCCCGTTGATCGAGAACGCCACCGAGTCCACCACCGTGAACGTCCTGGATCCGCCCGGGGGCAGGAATCTGGCCTGGACGTCGAGATTCAGGCTGGGGACGTTGACCACCTCGAACTCCCCGGCGTCCTGCAGGTCGTAGGCCAGCCCGTCGAGGGTCGTCATGTGCGGGTCACCGAACAGGTGCCAGTGCATTACCGCCCAGATTGCGACGAGCACCGCCGCCGCGATGACCGGGACCAGGAACGCGGCGCTGAGGGTGATGAAACCGGCGTCGAGCGCCGCTTCCGCCAGCGCCAACTCTTCGGCGTCCAGCCCCAGGGCCGCCGCGTCGCCGGCCGCGATGTCGGCCGCGGCATCGGCAACCGTGTCGGGCATGCTGTCCACGAACGCTGCCCACTCAGCGTCGATGGCGTCCGGGGCGGCGTCCTCAGCGGCCTCCTCGATCTCCGTGATCGCGTCCCGGTTCAACGACACCAAGACCGGCTTGGCCAGCGCGTGGAACGCGGGAGCGACGATGGGGCCGGTCAGATACCACAGCTCCGGGTGCTCCCGGATGTAGTCCCAGAAGTCGTCGACGCCGTCGTGGTCGGCGTCGGCGCCGATGGTCCCCTGGTAGGTCTGCTTCTTCTCGTCGTCGACGCCCTGCTTCTGGCGCTCGGGGCAGTCCCGGAATGTCCTGGAGATCCGGATCACCCCGTCGTTGGCCGGGTCGCTGTAGGTGTGAAAGAGCCACGCGGAGTGCTGCGCCGGATCCCACTTGCACGCCGGATCCAACTGGATCTCGAAGTCGTCACTAAAGGGCTTCGCGAAGTGGTACGGGACGACGGTGTGCCCGGTCTGCGGCCAGTCCCGGACATACTCTTCGACTTCGTCCAGCGGGTTGTCACCGCTCCAGTCGCCCTTCATCTCCACCAGACCGACGGGACCCGTCGTGCTGGTGTGGTCGTACAACACGAGGTCCGGCCGTCCGCCGCCGGGGATCATCGTCTCCCACTGGATGTTGGGCGTGATGCCCGTGGCCGAGCTGTCGCCGTAGACACCGGCCGCATTCAGCTGGGCGATGACGCGCGTCTGCGCGATGTTCTCACCCTGAAGACGCAGCGGCTTGCAGTCCGGCTTCTTGTAGACGGCGTGCGGCACCAGGGCGCGTGGGTCGAGAACGCACGGTACCGTTGTGTAGCTCCTGGTGGCCGGACTCCACGCATAGCCGAGTTTCCCCCGGGTGGACATCAGGGTGCCGGCCACGCAGCGACTGCCACCCGGATCCGGAACCGAGGCGTCGGCGCTGTTCGGAGGACAGGGCGGGTCAGCGGCGGCGGGCTTGACACCGGCGGGCAGTGAGGTGGTGCCGGTGCGCGGCGCGGGTGTGTTCGCGGTGGGGCTCGCGTAGGTCGCAGCCGGAGGTAAAGCCGACGGTGCCGAAGACTTCGCAGTCGCCGGATATGTCGTCACTGCCCGGGTCCGCGGGGCCGCCGATGACGTTTTCGGGAGTTTCGCCGCGGAGGGCGCCGGCGAGGACGCCTTGGACGTCGACGCCGACGTGGTGAGGGCCGGACTCCCCGCATTCGTCGTGGTGGGTTTCGGTGGCGAACCCGCGTATGCCGCTGTCCCCGTGGGACCCAATGTAACTAAAAGTGCTCCCACAACTACGCTGGCGAGCAGGCTTAATGAACGACGAACAGGCACCACAAGACCCCCCCGGGAACCGCGCACACAATAGTTCGAGACTCAAAGAGTCTGTCGGCGCGGTGATGGAGGGTCAACGAATATTAATCACGGTTCAGTACGATGAGCAGCAGTTATCGGACATCGTCGGCGGGCACCAGAGCCCGGCCGAAGTCGGCCCTCGCCTGGTCAACGGCCGAGGGCGCGGGGCCTCCGGGACGGAGCCAGGCGGCCAGATCCGGTGCCTCGATGAGGGAGCGTCCGGCAGTGACGTGCGTCACGGTCCACCGCGAAAGGTCCGCGACGCGGTCCAGGTGTTCGTCGGTGAGTAGCTGCATGCAGTGGACATCGGGGACGAACCGGCTCCACAAGTCGGCGTGCATACGCAGTGCGTGGGCCGGGATGCCTTCGCGCAGCGGCGGCAGGGCCCGGCCGCGTGCGTCCCAGCCGTATGCCTGGCGCGGCGTCGGCGCCACGAAGGCGTAGTGCGCGTATGCCGCTTCGGCGAGGATCGCCGCGCGGGCCCGGTCGGCCTGAGCCGTCAGGGAGGTGGACGCGTCGTGGATCTGATAGGCCGCCTGGCCGTCCGAGCGGATCTGAACCAAGGCGGCCCGCGACGCCTGCTCGTCCGCGTACAGCACCGCACCGGACGAAGCGACGCGCAGGGCGGACGCCAGGTGCGCCGCCACATCGCCGGTGGCATCGAGCTGATTCATCCCGCCACTGGAAACGTAGGCGTCCCCTCCGGCCTCGGCCGCCCAGCGCACCGCCCGCTCCGCCCAGCCCGACATACCGGCACCGCCCATCGCGGACAACGCGCCCAGCGCGATGTACGCCGTCATCATCGGATCAGGCGAATCCCAGGCCGGCAATCTGACGGTCTTCGTGGCCCGCAGCTCACCCGACAGCCCGCCCGCCCGCACCTGGCCGCCGAACGCCTCCAGCCAGGTTTCCAGCGCCTCCTCACTCTCCATCGACCCCAGCCGCACAGAGAGACCCGCAAGGCTCGCTGTCAGCAAGGACGCCCAGATGGAGTCAGGCGCCGCCTCATTGGCCACCTCATTGGCCGTGTCCACCGCCTGACGCATCACGTCGACAACCGCCGCCGCACCGCCACCGCCACCGTCATCCGGAGCAAACTCCACCCGGACCTCATCGAAACCATTGGCCTCCAACTGCCGCATGATGCCGTTGAGATCCACGCGGACGCCTTGACGATTCGCCATGCCGCCACAGTACGGCGAACGCTTGCCGCCTGAGCTGAAATTTGGGGGACGCACGACGGTGTAGGTGCCGAATATTGCATCCGTCCTGGTCACAAGCCTGAGTTCAAGGCGTCTGCATGCAGCTGACGACTCAGCCCCCGGACAGGAAGGCTCTCTGTGTCCGGCCGCAAGCCGTCTCCAAGGATGTTCAACTGTGCTGTTGCGACTGCCGCCCCTCGCCCTGTCGACCGTCGTCAGCCTCATACGACTACGCGCCCATGTCCTTCTTGACGAAGACCAGCGGCACCGCTCACCACAGCGCCGTCGCCCACCGCTTGCGGAGCCGATGAACAACCGCGAGAAGAACTTGGAGATCCTGGCCCTACGCCACCAACTGGCCCTCTTGCAGCGGCAGACAGGCAAGCCGCAACTCACCTGGCCCGACCGGGCGCTCCTCGCGGCACTGCTGCACCGCATCCCCCGCGGGCGGCTGCGTCAACTCCACCTGATCGTCTCCCCCGACAGCGTCCTGCGCTGGCACCGCGAGTTGCTGCGACGCCGCCACGCGAAAGCCTCCCGTCCCAAGCGCCCAGGCCGGCCCCGCACCGTCCGATCCATCCGCATCCTGGTCTTGCGCCTCGTGCGCGAGAATCCCAGCTGGGGGTACAGGCGCGTACACGGCGAACTTGCCGCGCTAGGCATCAAGGTCGCCGCCTCCACCGTGTGGAGCATTCTCAAGGACCAAGGCATCCCGCCTGCGTCCGACCGGCAGCACACCACCTGGGCAACCTTCCTTCGCTCCCAGGCCGAAGCCATCCTCGCGGCCGACTTCTTCGAGACCAAGACCCTGACCGGCGCGACCCTGACCGTCCTTGCGGTGATCGAACATGCCACCCGGCGCGTCCGCATCCTCGGCACCACTACGCAGCCGACCGCCGCCTGGGTCACCCAACTCGCCCGCAACCTGGTCATGGACATCCAGGACTCAGAAACAGGGATCAAATACCTGATCCGCGACCGCGACGTGCGCTACCCCACCAGCTTCGACTCCGTACTCGCCGATCAGGGTGTCGAGGTCGTTCAGACCGGGGTGAAGATGCCCCGCATGAACGCAATCATGGAACGATGGATCCGCTCCTGCCGAGCCGAACTGCTCGACCGCACCCTCATCTGGGACCGAGCCCACCTCATGTACGCATTGCGTGAGTACGAGCAGTTCCACAACGAGCATCGACCCCACCGAGCCCTCGCAAGCGCCGCTCCCCTACGCCCCCTCCCGGAACCCCTCGGATCTGATCAAATCACCCACCTCGACGTCCGCAGACACGACCGACTCCGCGGCATCCTCCACGAGTACCAAAATGCCGCTTGACCTGAGCGGACATAATTCTCGGCACCTACAACGCCACGCTCTCCTGGATGGCCAACAACGGCGTCCCCGACACCGTGGTCTCCGCCTGGGCCGGCCACTCGGACCTCAGCTTCACCAAGCGGGTCTACGTGCACCCAGACCCGCAGAGCCTCAAAGCGGGATCCGAGAAGCACGGAGACCTCCTCGGCGGGCCATGATCATTACCGATGTGAGAAGTTGTGAGAGGCAGACCCGGAAAACGATCAAGGGCCCTGCTCCACTTTCGTGAAACAAGGCCCTGACCTGCGACAATGGAGCAAGCTCCAGTCGGGACGAGAGGATTTGAACCTGCGACCCCTTGACCCCCAGAACGGCGAGTCAAGGGTTTCCGCAGGTCAGAGCGTATATTACTCACGTTGAGTCCATCACTCGCGCTGCTGTTGTTCGTCAGCATGCATGGCGTGTGGTCCCAAAGTGGTCCCAGCCATCAACGAGGCAACGGGAAATAGTTGACGCGCGAAAGCACTCGTGCCTGAGTACGCGCAGCCTCGCGCAGTTCACCATCTCGGCAGGAACCGCCCCTGCAGATACCGCCTCGGTGATCAGGTGAGCTTCTTGAGCTGAGTATCAATGATCTCCTGCGGTACATCGGCAGGTTTGCTGTTGGCACCGGTGTAGTTCGACACGAAGGTCGTGACGGTCGTTCCGGTCCGGACCACGAGGTAGGAGTAGACAACGGAGAGGGCGGAGGCGACGTTGTCGGTCGGCGTGTTCTGCGTCATGCGGTAGGAGATCGCGTCGTCCCCCATGGCGGGGGCGGAGAGCTTCTGGATGTGCGTGAACGTCAAACCCTCGCTCGGCTGCGGCGGTGCGAACCGTGTGCAGTCGGCCAGGGCGCCGTGCAGCTCGGTCATGACGGTGGCGGCATCCTGGGCCTTGTACGAGGCCAAGGCGACCGTGGTACTGGGGATGTTGTTCTTTCCCGGGGCGGCGATCGCCTTCACCACCTGCCAGACCGGCTGGAACCGTCCGAGATATTCCGTCATGTTGTTGAGCGGGGCGCACTGCGCGGGCGACGGAGGGCGTTGGGCCACTACGGTCGGTTGCTGGTCCGAGCCGTCTCCGACCAGCGGGGCGACCTGGAACCCCGGTAGGTCCGAACCCGTGAGTCCGGCCTGCTCCAACTGCCCCTCGCTCAGAACCTTCGACGCCGACACCGGTGCCGCCGAGGTTGAAGCCGAGGCCGACGGGGTGCCCGGTTGTGCGGTCTGCGCCTTCGCGCTGGGCGCCGCCCCTGTGCCGCTCTCGTGGCCGCAGCCGACGGCGGCCAGCGCGAGTACGCATCCCGCAGCCGCGATCCTCAGCGTCTTCTTGCCCATGTCCATCCTTTTCCTGTGCTCCGGCCGATACCACTGGAGGCAGTGCGCCGGTGAACGATCAGTAGCGTACGGTCGCGCGGTGGCGGCCTGGCCTCTGGGTGACCGCTCGGGCCGGGCCCCGTTGCCGTGTCCGAGACCGGACGGGGCCGCGGGTGCGCGCCTTCTTCCGACCAGGGCACGCACCCGCTTACCGGCTTCACCGCCCCGCCGCTGTCAGTTGAGGGTGCTCGAGTACCAGAGCACGGTTCCGTCTGCGTCGTAGAGGACGAGGTTGCCGTCCGGTTGGAGGAAGAGGGTGGTGCTGCCGAGTGCGGAGTTGGTGCCGGCGGCCCACAGGGAGGTGCCCAGCGTGTGGGCCGCGCCGCTGTAGATGACGAGGTTGTTGTCGGACTGCAGGGTCAGGACCGCCCCGGGGTGACCGGTGGAGCCAACGGTCCAGGTGCAGTTGGCCGTGCAACTGGCGGTTTCGGTGATGGCGAGCTGCCCGGTGGTGAAAGTCATCTTGGCGCCGGCTGTGGTCCAGGACAGACCGCTCGCGTAGTTGGTGTCGTCCGACGGGAACAGAACGTAGCCGGGGGTCCCGGACAGAACAGCGACCTGGTCGGGGCTGAGCGTCGTGCCGGCCCAGACTTCGGCGTCGGCGAGGTTTCCGTTGAAATACGACTGGTAGGTGCCCTGGTAGAGCTGGCGGCCGACGGTGAAGTGTCCGAGGAAGCCGGTGACGGGTGTGTGGGAGCCCTCGTTGGCCTCGATGCCATCGACGTACAGGGCCATCCGCTTGGTGGTGGCGTTGTAGGTGGCGGTGACGTGGCTCCACGCGTTCAGGTGGACTGCTCCACCGGCCGCACAGTCACGGGCCGTGGTGGTGGTGTCGGCGCGGGCCATGCAGAAGTTCCAGGTGTTGGTGGAGGCATCGGTGTAGACCAGGAATCCGGAGGTGCTGGTGCCGTCCTGGGAGAGCACCACCCCGCCGAGCGCCGCGGGTTTGGCCCAGACCGAGACGCTGAAGCTCTGCGAAGGGGTGAGAGCGGCGTTGGCGATCATCATGGCGCTGCCGGTGCCGTCGAGGTGCAGGTGCGGGTCGAACAGATCGCCGTCGTCCCAACGGGGCCCCGTTCCGGCCCCGGCCAGGGACAGCGGTGTGGTGGCGTTGTCTGCGGCCGTGGTGGCGTTTCCGTTGACGGCGTCGTCGAGGATCCAGTTGTGGGTGTCGGCGATGACCTTCTGCTGGGTGGAGATGCTGGAGAAGGCCGTCCCGTCGAAGTAGTGGGAGGAGGCGTTGCCGGTCGGGTCGGTGGTCCAGATGTCGGGGGTGCCGTCGGTGTTGATGTCGGCGGCCTGCAGGAGCGGCATCTGCGCGGCGCTGTACCAGGAGGTGGCAGCCTGCACGGGGACGGCCGGGTTGCCGATGGCGAGGTTCTCCAGGTCGGCGGGGCGGTAGTAGTAGGCACCGCCGCCGTTGTCGGCGCGGGCGAACATCGCGGGCAGGCCGCCTACGAGGCTGGTGGTGATGGTCCAGCCGGTCCAGTCTCCACTTCCCGTGGGGTTGGTGTCGCTGATGTCGGACGAGTTGTCCAGGTCGACGTAGCCGCCGGGGGTGGGGACGGAGGGTTCGAGGTAGAGATGGCCTTCGACGGTGAGCAGGAGGTCGGGGAAGCCGCTGATGCCGTCGGGGCCGGCTCCGTTGGCGGTGCCGAACAGGTTCCCGGCGCTGGCAATCTGGGTGGCGTGCACACCGGTGGCGCTGTCGGTGAAGACGCCGCTGTCGACGTTGACCTGGCTGCCGCTGACCGGTGAGAGCGCGGAGCCGTCGCCGCTGCCGAACAGGATGGTTCCGCTGCCGGTGGCTCGGTCGTAGTCCAGGACGTCGTTGAACCCGGCTCCGGTGGCGAAGTGGCCGGTGATGGCCTGAGTGCCGTTGTAGTCGGAGGCGGTCCCGCGAGTGTCCATGCCGGTCCCCGCGTTGCCGATGTTCGCCGCGGTGGTGAGGATCTGGCCGTCGCCCTGGGTGTGTCCGGCGCCGGCTTGGCCGGGTGAGAGCCAGAGCCCTGCGGGCAGGCCGTCCTGGTGCCCGACGGTGAGCAGGTCGGCGATGCCGTCACCGTTCAGGTCGCCGTCGGGGGCGGTCGCCGGGGCTGCGGCGGTGATGATGCAGACCGCGGTGTCGCCGATGTTCCCGCCGGCCGATCTGGCCGTGACGGTCAGGATGTCGGTCCCTCGGCTGGGTTTGACGCTGAAAGTGGTCTTGGTCGTCGTCTGGGGCGCCCCGCCGTTGACCTGGTAGAGATAGCTGCTCGGTGTGGAGCCGGTGGTGGGATGGATGGTGAAGCCGGCGGCCGTGCCTACGGTGTAGGCGGCGGCGCTTGTGCTGTCACCGCAGTCCGCCCCGGTGGAGTCGGTGATGTCCGGCGCGCCGGGGATCGTGGGGTCGAAGTTGAATCTGCAGGTCGTCGAGGCGGACTTGCTACTGAGGCTTCCGTCGCTGACGGAGACGTTCCAGGAGACGGCCATGACCGCGTTGGCGGCCGCCGCGTCGAGGGTCGCCTTTTTCATGATCAGCGGTGGGGCTACGGTGCCGGACGTCGCGGACAGGGTGCCCGCCTGGATGGTGGTGCCGGTACCGGTCTTCCACGCCTGATAGCTGACCTTGAGAGCCCCGCCGTCGGGATCGGCGACCTTCGCGTAGAGAGAGACATCGCCGTTGCCGATCACGGTGACGGAGCCGGTGCAGGTGGTCGTCGGGGACGTATGCGGCGAGGAAGGGATGCTGGGAGCGTGGTTGAAGGTCGTCGACATGGACATGGTGGCGTGGTCGAACTTCTTCCACGCCAGGGGGTCGGACTCGTCAGAAGCCTTCAGGCCCAGCGTGATCGAGGAAGCCAGGTGCCCGGCGATATAGGTCATCTCGCTGCTGGTGTCGAAGCCGATCGAATCGGTCGGGCAGTCGGAGGACCAGCCGTGTGCGGCGTTCACGGTGGCGAGTTTCGTGTTCCAGGACGGCTGGTGGTCCCAGGTCGTGGCCGACGAGATGCCGCCGGTGGTCCACAGCTCGACCGGTTCCGCCGTGCACGAGGCGGAGTAGGTCTCGGTGGCGTAGAAGTGCGAATCCTTGATAACCGCATCCTTCAGGCGGCTGTCCACCGACAGTTGGGCGAAGGTCCGGGCGGTGTAGTTGGGGCTCTCCCAGCCCTGCCTGCCGACCCGCAGACCCACGGCATCCGTGGTCTTCCAGAAACTTGTCCCGGAGTAGTACGAGTTGACGTAGGTCCATGCCTGCAGGACGCCGCCACCCGCGGTGTACGAGGGATCGATGTACACCGGGAACATCGTCGATGACGCGGTGAGGAGCGACGGGTCGGGGGTGAGGGTGATGGTGCCGTCGC
Organism: Streptomyces sp. DvalAA-14; assembly: GCF_900091855.1. Taxonomy (GTDB): domain Bacteria; phylum Actinomycetota; class Actinomycetes; order Streptomycetales; family Streptomycetaceae; genus Actinacidiphila. Next base: position 10,510 of record NZ_FMCH01000637.1, on the reverse strand, counting down.
TGTAGTCGGAGTCGACCGCGGCGGTGTGCGCGCCGATGCCTGGGCCAGTGGGACTGGAGGTGACCGGATCACCACTACCGCCGTCGCTAGGGCTGCTGCCGGTCGGATCGGCTGTGCCGCCGGCCTTCGTCTTCTTGGCGCCGGACTTGGCCGGGGCGGCGTGGGAGACGGCGGAGTCCCACATCAACGGAGCGGGAGCTGCGAAAACGGTGGCACCGGTGGGGTCGTCAGCGGTGATGTTGCCTGCCGTGTCCGTTGCGACCGTCACGCCGTTGGTGCGCGTGGCGAGCGTGGTCAGTTTCCCGAGATCGGGGCTGCTGGCGGCTGCGGCTGTCTTCACGACCAGGACGTCGGAGAAACCGCCCTGGTTGTCGGCCATGACCTTGAGGTCGACACCGGGAATCACGTCGGCGTAGGTCGCGGTACTCCCGGACAATGAAGGGGTCGGCAGGTTCACCGGCAAGGTGAGGTCGAGGGACCGGCTGCCGGTCTTCATGACGGCCAGCGCCCCGCTCCCGCCCCCGGACAGCGTGAGGGCACTGGAGGTGACCGAGGGGGAGACGGAGCCGTCGCTGTTGCGGATCAGCGAGGGGTCCAGGGGTTTCCATGCTCCGCCGATCCGTTTGCGCACCGGCTCGACGCTCTGGTCGAGGGTGAAGCTGCCGTCCGGGTTGGCGGTGAGTGTCTCGGTCGGTGTGGTGTCAGCCGGGATCGGCACCGCGTCGCCGGTGGCTTGGGCCTTGACGGACGCCTCGGCGTCGGTCTGTGCCCGGGCCTGCGACACCTGGGAGGTGGAAGCGGAGCCGGCACCGTGGGCGGGGACGGCTTGCGCCACGGGCGGCGCGGCAAGAGCAAGCACCGCGAGCCCGGCTGTGAGGACAGCTCTCAGCGTGCGCCCGGATTTCGTGCGCGTGGAACCTGGCACAGATGCCCCCCTGGCATGTCCGCGGTCGTCGACCGGGTGGTTATGGCCGCCCCCTGGCGCCCGGATGAGACTCGCATGCCCTGGTCAGGACGCAAGGGTCTGTCTGCGCCCGGCAGTCCTGGTTGCGCACCATAGAGATCTATTTGCGCGTTCAACTTGCCAAATTTTGATCATCACATGGCGTTCACATGCCCTTTTCTTTTCCTGCGCTTTCTGTTGCCGACCGTCGACGCCCTGTCATAGTCAACGCCGTGCCGTGCAGTTGATCAGCCGGCTCGCCGAACTGTTGCGTTGTCAACGGACATTGTCCTTGGGGTGGGGGGTTCGGCGTGAGCCGAGTCGCGTGGTTCAGTCGTGGCATTTTGCGATCCGGCCGGTCCGGCGGAGACCGCTGGTGGCGGCGACACAGAGCCCATGGGCTCATCGCCGTCGCCTTCACACTGCCGTTGATGGTCGGCCCCGGGCTCAGCATTGCCGAAGCCAGCGCCCGCGTGCCCATCCCATCGCCGCACGGAGCCGCGGCGGTACACGGGGTGAAGAACCTCGTCATCCCAGCGCCGGCCCGGCAGACCACACCGCCACCCTTCCACGCCACCGCCGTGACCTGGCCAAAAGCCGCCTCGGCCACCGCCGCCCTGTCCGCACCCACCGCCGGGAAGACCACCGGCGCCCGGACTCCGGTTCCGGGAACTCCGGTCTGGGCCGAGGCCCTTGCCCCAGACGGCCACACACACGCCGGCGGCAAAATCTCCGTGCACGTCCTGGACCACTCCGCCGCGGCAGCCGCCGGCGTATCAGGGGTGCTGTTCACGGTCCAGGGCACCGACAATACGAAAGACAGCGTCCGAATCGGACTGGACTATTCCGCATTCTCGCAGGCATACGGCGGCAACTACGGCGACCGCCTGCACCTGGTCGAACTGCCGGCCTGCGCCCTGACCACCCCGCAAGTGGCCTCGTGCCGAACCCCGTCACCGATCACCACCCGCCACGAGCAGACCGACAAAAGCATCTCGGCCGCCCTGACGCTGGCACCGTCGGCCACCGCCACGCAGAGTGCCGCCACCAGAGTGCTGGCCGTAGCGACCGACACGGCTCCCGCCGACGGTGGACCGGCAGGCACCTACAGCGCCGACAGCCTCAAGCCGTCCGGCTCATGGACGGCAGGCAGCTCCACCGGGACGTTCGGCTACGACTACCCCATCGCGCTCCCGGCGTCGTCCTCTCCCCTGGTGCCGTCGGTCGACCTGTCCTACGACTCCGGATCGATCGATGGGCAGACCTCCTCCACCCAGGCCCAGGCATCCTGGGCCGGCGACGGATGGGGCACACCCGACTCGTTCATCGAGCAGACGTTCGCCAGCTGCAGCGACTCCCCCGAAGGCACCGCCTCGCCGGTGTCCACCTCGGACTCCTGCTACGCGGGGCCCGTCCTGACCGTCTCCCTCGGCGGCAAGTCCACCTCGCTGGTCTACAACGCGACCACCAAAACGTACACCCCCGCCGACGACGACGGTGAGAAGGTCACCCACTTCACCAACACAGCCAACGGGTCCGGCACGTACAACACGGACTACTGGACCGTCACCGACCGTGACGGCACCACCTACACCTTCGGCCGCAACGAACTGCCCGGCTGGACCACCGGGAAGCCCACGACCAACTCCGTCGACTCCGAGCCGGTGTACTCCGCCCACTCCGGCGATCCCTGCTACTCCAGCAGCGGCTTCACCGCGTCGGTGTGCACCATGGCCTACCGGTGGCACCTGGACTACGCCGTGGACACCCACGGAAACGCCATCTCGTACTACTACACGCAGGCCACCAACTACTACGGCCAGGACAACGGCGCCAAGAGCGCCGTCTACACCCGCGACTCCTACCTCGACCACATCGACTACGGATTCCGCGACGGCGGCGCCTTCGGCACCATCGCCGACAAGGTCGTCTTCAACGCCGTACCACGCTGCACCCTGGCCACCTGCACCGCGCTGTCCAGCACCACGGCAGCCACCCAATACCCCGACGTCCCCTACGACGTGAACTGCGCCAAGGGCGCCACTTGCACCAACTGGGGCCCGTCGTTCTACTCCACCGTGCGCCTGTCGTCCATCAGCACCGAGCAGTACCTCGCCGGCACCACCTACCAGGGCGTGGACAGCTACCAGCTCGACCAGTCCGAGCCCGCCACCGGTGACGGCACGTCACCGACCCTGTGGCTCAAATCGATCCTCCACATCGCGAACGACACCACGGCAGGCGGCTCAACAGCTCCCATCACCCTGCCGAAGGTCATCTTCCAGGGCATCGACCTGCCCAACCGGGTCGACACCTCGAACTTCCCCGGCCTCTACCGGTGGCGCGTCAACAAGATCACCTCCGAGATGGGCGGCACCACCGGCATCACCTACGACACGCCGTACCCGTGCACCGCTTCTTACGTCGCAACCGCGATCCCGTCCACCAACACCAAGTCCTGCTATCCGTCCTACTGGACGCCCAAGGACTACACCGCGCCCGTGCGCGACTGGTTCGAGAAGTACTCTGTCAGCCAGGTCCTGGAGACCGATAGCACCGGCGGCTCCCAGGCGAAGCGGACCGACTACACCTACTCCGGTGGAGCGGCCTGGCACTTCGACGACAACGAGCTCGTCAAGGCCAAGTACCGCACCTTCGGGCAGTTCCGCGGCTACGGCACCGTCGAGACCCGCGTCGGGGACATCGCCAATGATCCCCAGACGAAGAGCGTCACCGACTACTACCGCGGCATGGACGCCGACTGGCTCACCTCCACTTCCAGTCGCAGCGTGACCCTCACCGATTCCCAGGGCGGAACCCACACCGACAGCGACCAGCTCGCGGGCAACGCCCTGGAGACCACTGTCTACAAGGGCGACGGCGGCCCCGTCGACCACTCCACCATCACCTCCTACTGGATCTCCCCAGCGGTAGCCACCCGCGCCCGCACCGGCGTGCCCGATCTGACCGCCAACCTGACGGCGGAGGCGGAGACGTTCACCCGCCAGGCGCTCACCGACGGCGGCACCACCCGCTGGCAGTACAACGAGACCGACGACAGCTACAACGACGACACCGCCAGCGCGACGTTCGGCCTCCTGCAGCACAGCTACAGCCACACGGTGCCCGCGAACACCGCCTACGACGAGTGCGCCAGCACGGCCTACGCCCCAGCGAACACCGGAGAGAACCTCGTCGGCCTGCCCGCCCTGCAGGAAACCGATTCCGTCGCCTGCGGCGGGTTCACCGAAGCCGCCGAGCCCTCCAGCCCGGCCCACTTCAACACGCTCACCGCACCCGCCTCGGTGTCCCGGCCGGACCAGGTGGAATCCGCCAGCCAGACCTTCTACGACGACACGGACTTCTCCACCGCGTTCCCCCAGGCCGCGGCCCCCACTCTCGGCAACGTCACCATGACCCGCCAGGCGTCCGGATACTCGAGTGGTGCCTTCACCTGGCAGACCACTCAGCGGCAGACCCACGACGGCTACGGGCGCACCGCCGACAGCTATGACGGCAACGGCAACAAGACGGCCACCAGCTACACCGTCAGCTCCGCCGGCCTGACCACGGGCCAGAAGGTCGTCAACGCAAAGTCGCAGACGGCCACCGTCACCTTCGCGCCCACCCGCGCGCTGGCCCTCACCTCGACCGACGCCAACGGCATCACGACCACCAAGCACTACGACGCGGCGGGACGCACGACCTCGGTCTGGCTGGACTCGCGCCCCACCAGCGCCCCCGCCAACGACACCAGCGTCTACACCGTGTCCGGAACCAGCCTGTCCGGGGTCACCACCAGCACCCTCAACGACAATCTCGGCTACGCCACGTCGGTCACCGTCTACGACTCCTTCGGGCGGACCCGGCAGACCCAGACGCCGACCCCGCAAGGCGGCCGCCTGGTCACCGAGTCCTTCTACGACTCCTGGGGACTGGTCCGCAAGACCAACAACGCCTACTGGGACCCGGGGACCACACCCGCTCTGGCCCTCGCCTCGGCCCAGGACTCCATCATCCCCAGCCAGGATCTCTACACCTACGACGGGCTCGGACAGGTCGTCACCGACGAGTCAGACAAGTACTCCGTCGCCCAGGAGACGACCACCACCGTCTACAACGGCGACACCACCACTGTCATCCCGCCGCCCGGCGGCGTCATCAACGCCACCACCACCGACCCGCTGGGACGCACCACCGTAACGAAGGAGTACACCGCCCCGCCCACCGTCACCGCCCCGGCGAACTCCTTCACCGGTATCGCTTACACCGCCGGTGGCACCGCGGACGCCACCACCTACGGCTATGACGGCCACGGCATGCAGTCGACCACCACCCACGCCGGCAGCACGTGGACCACGACCAACAACCTCCTGGGTCTGAAGGCCTCCTCCGACGACCCCGACGCCGGAAGAACGTCGTACCTCTACGACGCCGACGGCAACGTCACCCAGACCACGGACGCGCGCGGTGACAGCGTCTCCTTCACCTACGACGTCCTCGACCGCAAGACCGCCGAGTACGCCGCCACCACTGCGGCGCAGGCCACCGGCAACGAGATGGCCTCCTGGGTCTACGACAATGACAACGCCGTCACGGGAGTGACCGACGCGGTCGGCAAGGTCACCACCAGCACCGCCTTCAATGATGGCAGCGCCTACACAGAGCAGGCCGTCGGTTTCAACGTCTTCGGCGAGTCCCTCGGCGAAACCGTCACCATCCCCTCCGCGCAGGGCGGCGTCCTCGGCCGCTCCTACACCTTCAAGCAGTCCTACAGCGCCAACACCGGGTTGCTGACCGCGGACAACTACCCGGCGGCCGGCGGCCTGCCGGCGGAGATCGTGGCTCACACCTACGCCACCGCCCTCGACCTGCCCAACGGCCTGGCCGACACCAGCTACGGCTATTCGCAGGGCACCACGTACGACGCCTACGGCCGGCCCGTCCAGGAAGTCCTCGGCCAGGGCAACAACGAGGCATCGATCAACAACACCTTCGACGTCCACACCGGCGCCCTCACCGACCAGCTCATCACCCGCACCACCGCCGCACCCAGCTCCCACGTGGACGAGCAGGCCTACACCTACGACAAGGCCGGCAACACCACCCGCCAGACCTCAACCCGCTTCGCCAGCACCACCAGCTCCGAAACGCAGTGCTACCGCTACGACGGTCTCGACCGACTCACCACCGCGTGGACCGCAACCGACAACTGCGCCGCCACCCCGAGTGCCTCCGACTCCTCCACCATCGGTGACGCCCTCGGCGCGTCCAGCGCGTACTGGACGAGCTGGACGTTCAACGACGACGACCAGCGCTCCACTCAGACCCAGCACGCCACCACAGCCGGCGGCGCGGACACCACCACCTCCTACGCCCACGACGGCAACGGCCAAGACCAGCCCCACACCCTCACCGGCGACACCACCGCCAACCCGGCCACCGGCAGCAGCACCGACAGCTACGGGTACGACGCCGACGGCGATATGACCACCCGCAACACAGCGACGGGGAACCAGACCCTCAACTGGAACGCCGCCGGGCAACTCACCAGCGTCACCACCGCATCGAGCACCGTCTCGTACCTCTACGACGCCGACGGCAGTCTGCTCCTCCAGATCGACCCCACCACCAAAACCCTGTACCTGCCCGGCGAACAGATCACGCTCGACACCACCGCCGACCCCGCCACCGCCACCGGAGTCCGCTACCTCCCGCTCCCCGGCGGCGGCACTGTCGTCCGTACCGGCACCGGCACCAACTACTCGTTCGAGATCGGGGACCCGCACGGCACCTCCGACCTCTACCTCGACTACACCGCACAGAACCCCACCTGGCGCCAGTTCACCCCCTACGGCGCGCCCCGCGGCACCACCACTGCCTGGATCGACAACCGCGGCTTCCTCAACAAACCCACCGACCCCGTCACCGGCCTCACCGCAGTGGGAGCGCGCCAGTACGACCCGAGCACCGGCGCGTTCATCAGCCTCGACCCCGTCTTCGAAGCCGGCGATCCCACCCAGCTCAACGGCTACGACTACGCCGGCGACAACCCCGTCACCAACGCCGACCCCACCGGCAACATGCTCGACGGCGGTGGCAGCGGAGGCGACGGACCGAGCAAGCCGACCCGCCCGATCACAGGCGACAGCGGCGGCACCGGAGACGGCGAACGCCACGGCTTCGGCCCCCACGCCCCCATCGAATCCAACGGCCACTCCCAAGAAGTCAGCACGCCGGCCAACCCAGTCCACCACAACTGGGTCGACGACCACTCCGTCTCCGGAAACACAACGACCGTCTCCGGACAGCTGGACCTTTTCTCCCCCAACAAGACCAGCCACCTCGAAGGCGGCTACTGGGCACCGTTCACCAACGCGAACGGCCATATGGAGACCGTCTGCTACGGACGGCTCGCCTGCAGCATGGCCAACCACTACCTCCTCGGCCACACCAACGACGTGGCAGGCGCCCAGGTCATCGCCGCGACCTACTGCCTCGTCAACCAAGAACAGTGCGAAGCCGACGCCGCCCAATGGAACGTCACCAGCACCCTCTACGGCCAAGCCGCCCAGCTCCTGAGCGGCGGGGAGATCCCCGACCTCGGACAACTCGACGACGTCGCCGCAGCCACCCAAGCCGGCGCGAAACTCGACGCCGAAGCCGCAGGTGAATGCAGCTTCACCCCCGACACCCCTGTCCTCCTCGCCGACGGCACCACCAAGCCCATCGGAAACGTCAAGCTCGGCGACAAGGTCCAGGCCGCCGACCCGGAGACCGGCAAGGACCAGGGCACACGCCCCGTCACCGCCACCTTCATCAACCACGACAACGACCTGATCGACCTCACTATCCAGATCGGGCCCGGCCACACCGCGGTCGTCCACACCACCTCCAAGCACCCGTTCTGGGACGACACCACCCACACCTGGGTCCCCGCCGGCCACCTCACCCCCGGCCACGCCCTTGAAACCGCGAGCAACTCCCACGCCCTCGTCAGGGCGGTCCGCGCAGTCCCGGGTGCGGCCGCGATGTACAACCTCACGGTCAACCAGCTGCACACGTACTATGTGCTGGCGGGGGCCACCCCGGTCCTGGTACACAACTGCACTGTGGCGGCCTCAGATCATTATGTCCCATCGCCCGAGGAGGCCCAGAAAATAATTCAGAATGCTCCTCGCGGGAGTTCCGCTGCAGTGAAGTCCGACCCGTATCACCGAGCTCCGATCTTCATGCAGGATCAGATTGCCGAGCGTGGCACAGTCTGGCGCAAACCTCAGCGCGACCCCATGAATCCGGATAATCCCATGCACGTTTCGATGCCTGGAGAAGTCAATGGAAAGTCCGGGATATTTCACTGGATCGTAGACCGGACGGGAACGCTCGTGCATGAGGCCTTTGAGCCAGGGCGGGGCTAGTCAGGGAGCATGTCAATGCGAGAGGTATCGCCAAAATTCAGTGCGGAATCGTTCTTTGAGTTCGGTTTCCCGTATGTGGGGGAGCTCTCGTACGGATGGCGCTCCGGACTGCTCCACACCAGTACGCTCCAGCAGGTTATCGGCGAACTGAACCGAAGGGCACTACCCCTAGCATCTGAGGAGCGGGATATTGCTTTTCGACTCCCGGATGACGTTGAAGCCGTCAGGGGGATGGTGGGCGACCTGCAGAGGTATGAGAAAGCTGACTCTTGCGATGTCTGGCAGTACTACGTTGCTGCAGCCATCGAAAGGGCCACCACTGATTTGGCGACTCGATTCGACCTCCTGGACTCGGCATGGGCTGACCTCGAGTATCCGACGGAGATGAGAGATGTGATCTACCCGGAGGGTGGAATGCCTTCGCATCTCGACACAGAAGCAGGCAATAGGGAACTAGCCAAATTCATGCACAGATGGCATGAAAGGCTGAGTCGACGGAGACCGGAGAGTCGGGCTTCGAATAACTGATCTGACTATTCAGTTCGACCACAGAAGCCCCTGTGGGGTGCCAAAACTGGCCCACGATCCCTGATCAGGCTCTTTGCAGCTCCAGGTCATCATGGCATGCTCGGATCGCATGGCGTTGCGCGTGCTCTACCTGATCTTCGTCCGGCTGCTCGGGCTACTCCTGTTGCTGTCGCGGTCGCAGGACACCAAGAACGTCGAGCTCCTCGTACTGCGCCACGAAGTCGCGGTCCTTCGTCGACAACTCGGCAGCCGGCCGCGCCTGACGGCCGGACCGCGCAGTGCTGTCCGCCCTCGCCCGCCACCTCCCGAGCAGACTGCGGCGCCACCGCCTCGTCACCCCGGGCACCCTTCTGTCCTGGCACCGCCGACTACTGCGCTGAAGTGGAAGCAGAAACCTGCCCGGACCGGACGCCCACCGATCTCCGAGGAACTCACCGCTCTGATCCTGCGCCTTGCCCACGAGAACCCCACCTGGGGCTACACCAGAATCCAGGGCGAACTGCAACGCCTCGGTCACCGGGTCGGAGCCTCTACTATCCGACGCGTCCTTCGTAGCGCCGGACTGAGTCCCGCACCCCGACGTAGCCATGGCATCCCCACATGGCGGGAGTTCCTGCGCGCACAGGCCTCCGGACTGCTCGCTGCCGACTTCTTCCACATCGACACCGTGACCCTGCGGCGCCTGTACGTCTTCTACGTGATGGAGGTCGGCACCCGCACTGTGCACATCCTCGGTGTCACCGCCCACCCCACCGCAGCCTGGACAACACAACTCGCCCGCAATCCGCTGACGGACCTCGGCCAACAAGCTGCCGGCTTCCGCTACCTGCTGCGCGACCGCGACAGCAAATACACCCAGGCCTTCGACGCCGTCTTCACCGCGGACCACATCAAGATCCTGAAGAGCGCACCGCAAGCCCCACGAATGAACGCCCACGCCGAAAGAGCCATACGCACCATCAGGGCCGAATGCACCGACCGCCTACTGATCTACAACGAACAACACCTACGGCGCGTCCTCGCCGAGTACGGCGACCACTACAACACCAGCCGACCCCACCGCGCCCTCCAACTCCGCGCCCCCGCCGACGACCCCAACATCATCCCCTTCCCCGCACAACGCATCCACCGCCACAAAGTCCTCGGCGGACTCATCAACGAGTACCGCCGGGCCACTTGACGACGATCAGAGCAGCAGAAGAAAGACCAGGCCAGGGCGCGTTCAGGACTTTTGGCACCCTACAGGTCTCAGCGGGTTGGCAGTTGGGCTACAACAAAGCCCTGCCTTGCGGCGATCACGGCAACGGGCAGGTCATTGACTGTTCCGCCTGCGGCAACAGCCCACACTCGCATGTGGGTAATGAGGGGTCCACCGACCGGCTCCCACTTGGCCAGGTCCCAGACTTGCACGGTGCCGTCGCCGCCGCCGGTGACGGCGACCGTCCGGCCGTTCAGTACCACGGTCGCCACCGCCGTCACCATGTCGTTGTGTCCGGTGAGGGGTTCACCGACCGGCTGCCCGCTGGCCAGGTCCCAGATGTGCACGGTGCCGTCGCCGCCGCCGGTGACGGCGACCGTCCGGCCGTCCAGCACCACGGTCGCCACCGCCGTCACCGTGTCG
>NZ_FMCH01000381.1 GCF_900091855.1 Streptomyces sp. DvalAA-14 | reverse complement strand
GTGCCGGGCCGCCGGGGCCCGCAGTGGCACCGCGCCGAGGGCCGCCCCCACCCGGCCGGGCGGCTGGGTCGGCCCGGCCCGGAGCGTGCCTGGCGGCCCCGGCCTGTGACGTCGGTCGGGTGCGGAAAACCGGTGGGCACGCGGGCCGGAGCCAGGGCAGACTCGGTGGTATGAGTGCGAAGATCACGCGGCTCGATCCGGCGGGGCTGCACGAGACCCCCGGGTATCACCACGTCACCGTCGTGGAGGCGGGGCGGACGGCGTATCTGGCCGGGCAGTGCCCGCTGGACGCGGCCGGCGCACTGGTCGGTCCGGGGGACCACGCGGCGCAGGCCGGGCAGGTGGCCGCCAACGCCCTGATCGCCCTGGGTGCGGTCGGGGCCGGACCGCAGGACGTGGTGCGGGCGGTGATCTACGTGGTGAGCGCGGACCGGGGCGTGCTGTCGGCGGTGTGGGACGCCTTCAACGCCTCCGCGCTGGCAGCGGCGTTCAGTACCGCGAGCACGCTGCTCGGGGTGACGCAGCTCGGCTTCACCGGGCAGCTGGTCGAGCTGGACCTGACCGCGGCGCTGCCGGCATGAGCCCGGCGCCCGAACCACTGATCGAGATCGACGGCGACGCCGCGACCGCGGCCGCACTGGCGCCCGCGCTGGGCGGCTACGGGCATTTCTCCGCGCTGCAGGTGCGCGGCGGCCGGGTCCGGGGCCTGGCGTTCCATCTGGCCCGCCTGGACGAGGCGACCCGCGAACTGTTCGGCGGCGGGCTGGACGGGGAACGGGTCCGCGCACTGGTCCGGCACGGCCTGGCATCCGCCGGGCGCGCCGACGCCTCCGTGCGGGTCAACGTCTTCCAGCCGGTCGAATCCGCCGGCGCCCCGGTCGCCGTCATGGTGGCGGTTCGCCCGCCGGCCGCGCTGCCCGCCGGGCCGTTCCGGCTCAAATCGGTGCCCTATCAGCGCCCGGTCGCCCACCTCAAGCACACCGGCGGCTTCGGCCAGTCCTACTACGTACGGCAGGTGCGGGCAGCGGGCTTCGACGAGGCGCTGCTGACCGGCCCGGACGGCGTGATCGCCGAGGGCGCGGTCACCAACATCGGCTTCGTCCAGGGCGACACCGTCGTCTGGCCGCAGGCGCCGCTGCTGCGCGGGATCACCCTGCAGGTGCTCGAACGCGAACTCGCCGCGGCCGGTGTCCCGCAGACCGCCCGCCGGGTGACGCTCGCCGATGTGGGCGGCTACGACGGCGTCTTCGTCGGCAACTCCCGCGGCACCGTGGCGGTCTGCGCCATCGACGGCACCCGCGTGCCGACGGACG
>NZ_FMCH01000072.1 GCF_900091855.1 Streptomyces sp. DvalAA-14 | reverse complement strand
GCGAGCAGGGCGACACTGACGGTCTCTCCGCTGGTGAGCAGCATCGCCGCGGCCGGCCCGGGGGCGCGTGGCGCGACCTGGTCGAGCACCTGCCGCAAGCTGCCGGTGGTACCGGACATGGCGCTGACCACGACGACGACCGGTCTGCCGTCGGCCGCAACACGCGCCGCCACGTAGCGGGCGACCTCCCCGAAGCCGGTCAGGTCGGCGAAGACGGATCCGCCGAACTTCAGCACGGCGGGAGAGTCGTTCACGCGGCGGCGGACGTTCCGCCCAGCCATCCGTACCCCACCGCCAGCCCGACGGCCTGCACCGCGTTCAGCGCCGCCCCGACCCAGAGGTTGTCGGCGACGATCCACAGCCACACCGCCCGCGGGTCGTCCGGATCGACCCGGACCCGGCCCACGTGGACCAGCGCCCGGTCCTCGGGGCGCACGCAGGCGGTGCGCGGCATCGGGTAGCCCGGCCCGCCGCCGCGCCGGTGGACCCGCAGCCCCGGCGCGGCGGCCAGCACGTCCTCGACGGCGGCCGCCGTGACCGGCTCGCGCAAGGTGACGTGCACGGCCTCGGAATGGCAGTGGAAGACCGGCACCCGTACGGCGGTGGCGGTCAGCGGCAGCAGGGGCAGTCCCAGGATCCGGCGGGACTCCGCCACGAGCTTGCGCTCCTCGTGGCTGAATCCCGACACGTCCGCCGGCCCGATCTCGGGAATGAGATTGAAGGCCAGCGGCTGCCCGAAACGGCCGGGTTCCTCGGGCGGCCGTCCCGGGTCGGCCAGGAACGCGGCGGAGGCTTCGGCCAGTTCGGCCAGCCCGCGCACCCCCCCGCCGGACGCCGCCTGGTAGGTCGCCAGCACCACCCGGTCCAGTCCGGCCAGCGCGTGCAGCGGGTGCAGCGCCCGGACGAGCTGGATGGTCGAGCAGTTGGGGTTGGCCACCAGGCCGCTCGGCGGCCGCTGCCGCAGGACCTGCCCGTTGACCTGGGGCACGACCAGCGGAACGTCCGGCCGGCCCCGGAAGGCGGAGCTGTTGTCCACGACCAGGACCCCGGCGCCCGCGAGCCGTTCGGCCGCCTGCCGGCTCAACTCGGCCCCCGCGCACAGGATTGCCACGTCGACCTCCCCGGGATCGAGCCGGTCCAAGGTGGTCACCGGGTCCAGCGCGCGGGACAGGCCGAACTCGGCCGCCAGGTCGCGTCCGGCGCTGCGCGGCGAGGCCACCGGGACGACCCGGTCCACCGGGAAGGCGGCGTCGCCGAGCAGGGCCAGGCACTCGCGGCCGACCACTCCGGTGGCGCCGATCACCGCGATCCGCATCATGCGTCGCCTCGTCTCATCGGGGGGCGGGCCCGCGGAAGGCACGCCGGTAGGCCCGCGGAGAGGTGTCCAGGGCCCGGGTGAACTGGTGCCGCAGCGCCGCCGCGTTCACGAAGCCGGTCCGCGCGGCGATGGCCTCCACGGTCTCGTCGCCGCTCTCCAGCAGTTCCTGGGCGACCAGCGTCCGGCGTTCCAGCAGCCAGCGGTACGGCGTGGTGCCGGTCTCCTGGCGGAAGCGCCGGGCGAAGGTGCGCGGGGCCAGACCGGCCTGGGCGGCGATCTTGTCCACGGTCAGTTCCTCGCCCACGTTCTGCTCCATCCAGTACAGGACGTCGCCCAGATCCGCGTCACCGCAGCGGGCCGGCGGACGCTCGATGTACTGGGCCTGCCCCCCGTCACGGTGCGGCGGTACCACCATGCGGCGGGCGATGGCGTTGGCCACCTCGCTGCCCTGGAGCTTGCGGACCAGGTACAGGCAGGCGTCGATGCCCGCCGAGGTGCCGGCCGAGGTGATCACCGGGTCGTCGTCGACGTACAGCACCTCCGGTACGACCCGGGCCAGCGGATAACGCCGGGCCAGCGCGTCGGAGTAGCGCCAGTGCGTGGTGCAGTCGCGCCCGTCCAGCAGACCGGCCGCGCCCAGCACGAACGCGCCCACGCACACGCTGAGCACCCGCGCGCCGCGGTCCACCGCCCGGCGCAGCGCCGCCAGCAGTTCGGGCGGGAACTCCCGCTCGTGGAAGTCGTCGGCCACCGGGACGGCGATCAGGTCGGCCTGCTCCAGCCGCTCCAGGCCGTGCGCGGCGGAGATGGTGAAGCCCGGCACGGCCCGGACCGACCCCGATGCGTTCGACTCGGCGGCCACCAGGGCGAAATCGTAGCCGGGCAGGCCGTCGGCCCGCCGGTCGATGCCGAAGACCTCGCAGACGACGCCGAGTTCGAAGGGATGGACGTTGTCGAGCAGCACCGCGGCCACGTTGACCAGCCTGCCGCCGGCCATCAGGCGCTGAGGGGCTGGTCGAGGGTGATGGCGCCGCCGCGGATCCCGATCACCACGGCCTGGGTCCGGTCGACCGCGCCGAGTTTGGCGAAGACCGCCGACAGGTGGTTCTTCACCGTCTTCTCCGAGATGCTCAGCACATGGGCGGCACTGCGGTTGGACATGCCGCCCGCGATGGACAGCAGGACCTGGGACTCGCGGGCGGTGAGCAGCGACAGGGAGTGCCGGTAGCCCTGCACGGTCTCGGCGTCCGGATCGGGCCGGGGCGGCGGGGCGGACAGGTCGGCTGCCGCGCTGTCCAGGATGTCCTGGACCACCGCCAGCGCGAGGCGGAGCCGGTCCAGTCCGTCACTCAGCTCGGTACGGGCCGGTTCGGCGGGGGGCGGGATCACCGCTCCGCCTCGTAACGACGTGCCCTTGCGGGCCACGCAGGCACCGCCGCGGTGTCGGGACGCTGTTCGCACGGAACGCATGGTCCACCTCTTCAGGGCAGGATTCCCCCGTAGCCCGAGTGGGCGTCAGGTCAGTGCCGTCCGGATGGCAACGGTCTTGCCACGGCTGTACTCGCGCAGCGCCTCGAAGCCCTTCTCGACTCCGATGCCCGAGCGCTTCCAGCCCCCGAAGGGGAGTTCCACCCCGCCGGCCGCGCTGTAGTTGTTCACGAAGACCTGGCCCACCCGCAACTCGCGGGCCAGATGGTGCGCCGCGGCCAGGTCGCGGGTCCAGATTCCGGCGCCGAGGCCGTAACTGGTGTGCTCGGCCAGCCCGATCGCCTCGTCGAGCGTGCTGTACGGGGTGACGCACAGGACCGGGCCGAAGATCTCTTCGTTGAAGACCGTGTGCTTCGAGGTGACCTCGGCCAGGATCGTGGGTTCGACGTAGAAACCGTCCGCGTACCGGGACCCGGGGGGCACCGCGCCGCCGGTGACCAGCCGGCAGTCCTGGCGGCCCTGTTCGAGGTAGCCCAGGACCCGGGAGCGCTGCTTGGCGGAAATGAGCGGCCCCATGTCGGGATCGGTGTGACCCGGTCCGATCCGAAGGGCACGGAAGGCGTCCGCCAGACCGGCTATGAGCCCAACGTACACGGACTCGTGGGCGATGACGCGGCTGCCGGCCGAGCAGTTCTGCCCGGCGTGCTCGGTGATGGACCCGACGATCAGCGGCAGGGCCCGGGCCAGGTCGGCGTCGGGCAGGACGAGGTGCGCGGACTTGCCGCCCAGTTCCAGGGTGACCGGGACGATGTTCCGCGCCGCCGCGGTCATCACCAGCTCGCCGACCTCCCGGGAGCCGGTGAAGGCGAGGTGGTCGACCCCCGGATGACCGCTGAGCGCCGCGCCCGCCTCGTGGCCGTAGCCGGGCACCACGTTCAGCACGCCGGGCGGCAGGCCCGCCTCGATCGCCAGCTCGCCCAGCCGCAGCGAGCTCAGCGAGGCCTCCTCGGCGGGCTTGAGCACGCAGGTGTTCCCGGTCGCCAGCGCCGGGGCGACGGTGCGGGCCGCCACCTGCAGCGGGTAGTTCCAGGGAATGATGTGCCCGCACACGCCGTACGGTTCGCGCAGCGTGAAGGCCAGCAGGTCCGGGCCGTTCAGCACGGTCTCGCCGCCGAGCGCCTCGACGGTGCCCCCGTAGAAGTCGAAGTAGCGCGCGGCGACCTCGACATCGGTGCGGGCCTGGCTGATCGGTTTGCCGGTGTCCCGGCTCTCCAGGCCGGCCAGCGAGGAGAGCTCGGCGCGCAGCAGCGCGGCGATCCGCCGGCACACCCCGCCCCGCTGCTCGGCGGTGGTACGCCGCCAGGTCCGCTCGTAGGCGTGCCGGGCGGACTCCACCGCCTGCGCGACCTCTTCGGGGCCGCAGCGGGCGACGCGGGCGAAGGCGGCGCCGTCGGCCGGGTCCAGGCTGTCGATCCAGCCGGCGGTGGTCACCGGCCGCCCGCCGATCAGGGCCGGATACCGGGGGAGCCCGGCGGCCGGTGTCACGCCGCCCCTGCCAGCGAGGCGTCCAGGATCCGGCGCAGGTCGTCCGGGCCGGCCTGCCGGGGGCAGCACACCAGCAGCCGCTGCTGCTGCATCGCCCCTTCGACCAGGGCGGGCAGGTCGCGGTGGCCGTAGCCGAAGCTGCCGATGCCCTGCGGTCCGCCGGTGTCGGCGACGATCGCGCGCAGCGCGGCCGGCAGCACGTCCGCGCCGTTGGCCGCGGTGACGCCGCTGAGGTCGGCGCCCAGCAACTCCGCCGCGCGCAGGTGCCGCTGCGGGTCGGTGGGGTAGGTGAAGGTGAAGCCGGCCGCGGCGGTGGAGACCACCGCGGAGCCGTGCGGCACCAGCGGGCGGTCCACCTCGTAGCCGGGCGGACGGTAGTCACGGACCAGGCCGGCTACCGGGTAGGCGCAGGCGTGCGGCAGGTGGGTGCCGGCATTGCCGAAGCCCATGGCCGCGAAGCCGGCCGCCTGGCTCATGCCGATCCTGGCCTCCAGGTCCCGCGGGTTCAGGACGGCCCGGCGCAGATAGCGGCCCACCAGGACCAGGGCCTGCTCGGCCCACACGTCGCTGATCGGGTTGGCGCCGATGTACAGCGGGCGGTCCCCCGGCGAGGCGTAGGGCGCGCGGCGGTCGTACGGCCGGGCGGTGTACGACTCGCAGGCGTGCGTCAGCACGTCGTAGCCGGAGGACGCGGTCACCGCCGGCGGCACGGTGAGCGTGTGCAGCGGGTCGACCAGCGCGAGCGAGGGCCGCAGCGCCCGGTCGCTGATGCCGGTCTTCAGGCCCATCCCGGTGATGCCCAGGGCCACCATGGCGGTGCACTCGCTGCCGCTGCCGGCCGTGGTGGGCATCGCGATCAGCGGCTTGAGCGGGCCGGGGACGGCGGCGCCGCCCCCGATCGGCCGGTTGAGATAGTCGCGCACCTCCCGGCCCGGGTGACTGCCCAGCAGATTCAGCATCTTGGCGGTGTCGATGGTGCTGCCGCCGCCCAGGGCGACATAGCCGTCCACCCGCAGGTGCGCGAGTTCCGCCGCGGCCTCGGCGCAGCCGGTGTCGGTGGGCTCGATCCGGACCCCGTCGAAGATCTCGACCGCGATGCCCTCCTGTTCGATGAGCTTCGCCAGCCGGCGCGCCGACCCCAGCCGGGACAGCGCGGGATCGGCGACCAGCAGGACCGAACGCAGGCCCGCGCGGACCAGTTCGAAACCGATCTCCTCGCTCGCACCCACGCCGAATTTCAGCGCCGGCGCCTGCCAGGTAATGATCTGCTCAGTGGATTCCATGGGCGATCACAAGTCCTCCGGGACGGAAATAGCGGCAGCCTGCGGACGGCAGACCCCGCACTCACTTAAGTCAGCTTTTCCGGCGGCGGATATGAGGCGATGGTCCCAGAAGGCCACAGGGACGATGGGCCCATGGTGGCCGGCCGCCGCAGCTGTGATGGTGGAGGCGAACCAAGGGAAGCGAGGAGGATCGCATGACCGTACAGATCGACCCGGGCAAGCTCAGCCAGCTCGGAGAGGCCGTGGGCAGCACCTTCTGCCTGGTGACCAATCCTCAGCTCATCGACGAGTTCACGGTGGTGCGAGACGCCCCCTACGACAATTACCTGACGATACCCTTCAGCGAGGGCGACCGGTTCGAGGACCTGCTGGAAAAGGTCATCCCGGAGCCGGCTCATATCCTGGTCGTCTCACCGTACCGGTTCTTCCAGTCGCCCGACCCGGAACTGCTCGGCGGCCGGCGGAAACTGATGGCGATGGCGTGCAACTCGACGCCCACCACCATGAAGGAGATCCGCCATTTCCTCGGGGTGATGGAAGCCACCTCCGCCTCCGAACAAGGTGCCTTCTCCGACACCTTCTTCGAACTGGCCGAAGAGGCCGAGCATCTGCAGTACGTGGACCGCGTCCACGGCACCCGGGCCGTCCTGCAGCACCTGAGCGACGGACTGGTCTGGAACCAGCAGGCCGGGCCGCTCGAATGGGGGGACCAGCAGATCGTCCCCGCCGGAGAGATCAGCGTATTGCCGATCGAGATCACCGACTTCCACGAGGACCTGCACCTCCCCCTGGAGGGGGAGATCGTGCTGCGCGGCTACCCGATCCTGCACAACGGGACGCCGTCCTTCTCGCGGCTGGACCAGGCCCGGATCCACGGAAAGCTGGCAGCCATGCGGGAGCACGCCGTCAAGGCCACCGTGGTCCGCGGCCGGATCACCACGCTGGAGGCGCTGGATCCCGGCGCCGCCCCGGCCGTGGAGATGCTGGAGCAGATGTTCGCGGTCGACTCGCGCTACCGCATCGTCTGGGAGATCGGCCACGCGCTGAACACCTCCCTGGACCTGATGCCCGGCAACCACGCCATGAACGAGGTGTACGGCGGGACCGAGGGGTGCCTGCACATCGGCCTGGGCCTGACCCCGTTCACCCAGTACCACCTCGACATGATCGTGCCCGATACGAAGGTCCTCGGCAGCAACGGGACCGCGCTCATCGGGAACTCCGAACTCCCCACCGTGGAGCGGCTGGTGGGCGCTCACTGAGCGTCCCTCACTCGCCGGCGGACCGGGGCGGCAGCACATCGCGCACCACAGAGCAGGAAGGAGACCGCCATGATTGCGACCAAGAAGATCGAGGTCAAGAAGAACGGCAAGTACCTGGGCACCCTGCTCGGCTGATTGCCTGGCCCCGTCGCGGAGCGGTATGTGCTCCGCGACGGGGCGTCCCGGCGCCCGGCGCACCCGGCCCGCCGACTCCTCCATCATCCCGCCTGGGAGCAGTGATGTCTCCGATCGAGCTTGTCGCCTCCGATTTCCGGCAATTCGGCGCTCCGCACGGGACGTTCTGCCTGATCACCGGAGCGGCCGACCACGGCCGGACCCGGTGCCGACCGGGCGACGGCTACGAACGCGTCCTGTCGCTCACCCTGCCCACCGGTGCGGCGCTGGCCGATCTGCTGGCGGCGGAGGTGCCCGACGGCGCCGATGTCCTGGTGGCCTGCCCGGGGCAGTTCCTCGACTCGCCGGCGCCCGAGATCCTCGGGCAGCGCCGGCTCGCGGTCCTGCCGGCCGGCTCCACCCCGCTCAGCGAAGCGCAGGTGGACTACTTCCTCGCCGCCGCGGCGCGAACCGACGTCGAGCAGCAGGATCTGACCGCGCGGCGCTTCTTCGAACAGGTCAGCGGCAGCGACCGCCTCACCGTGGTGGACGACCAGACCGGCAGCGAGGCGGAGTTCGACCACACCGCGGGCGACGTCGTGTGGAACCAGCAGGCCGGAGAGCTGTCCCCGGGCGAGCAGCAGCTGGCCCCCGGCGGGAAGCTGAGCGTGATGCCGGCCGAGATCAACACCTTCGCCCCGGGCGCCCGCCTGCTCGGCCTCACCGGCACCCTGACCCTGTCGGGCTGGCCCATCGTCCACCGGCACGACGTCCCCGGCGACGGCCCCGATCAGCAGCGGCTGTTCGACGAACTGGCCTGCATGGTCGCGCACCCCGTCCAGCTCGTGGTGGCGGCCGGCGTGATCGAGACGGTCCGCACCGACGACGACGCCGCCCGGCCCGCGGTCGAGGCCCTGACCCGGCTGCTGGAACAGGACCCGCGCTACCGGGTCATCTGGGAGCTCGGCTTCGGCATCAACACCGCGATGGACGCCCTGCCGGCCAACTGCGGGCCCAACGAGGTGCACGGCGGCCGGTCCGGCGTCATCCACCTCGGCATCGGGATCACCCCGCACACCCGCTTCGCGCTGGCCTTCCTGTGCCCGCGCAGCACCCTGCTGGCAGCGGACGGATCCGCCGTACTGGGACGCCGCAAGGACACCCCCCGCGGCCGGCTGAACCGCGTCTCCAGCGCGAGCTGCGGCTGCCACTGACCCCGCGCGACCAGCCCTTCCCCACCACCGAGGAGACAGCCCATGAGTACCCTGCCGGAACTGCGCCAGCGCGTCGACACCCTGCTCAACTCGTTCATCAAGGACTTCTACCTGACCGTCCCGTACGCCCAGCACCAGCTGAACGCGGCGGAGATCAACCTGGACTACTACAAGCGCCACAACATCGAGACGATCCTGCGCCTGCGCCGCAAGCGCACCATCGACGCACTGGCCCTGCGGTACTTCACCAAGGTCGACCCGGTGCAGGCCAAGGCGTGGGCGCACTACACCGACGACGAGATGCTGCACGACCGCCTGTTCGCCGCCGACCTGGCCAAGGTGGGCGTGGAGAAGGACGAGATCTACTCCACCGAGCCGTTCCTGTCCACCAAGCTGCTCACCGGCTACCTCCAGTACGGCATGGAGTTCGAGGACAGCCCGATGAGCCTGATCACCAGCGTCTACTTCGTCGAGTACGTCACCACCCGCACCCAGCCCGACTGGCTGGAGAACCTGGGCAAGGTACTCGGCAAGGACGGCATCAAGGGCCAGCTCGCCCACGTCGGCACCGACCTGGACGACGGCCACGACGACTTCGTGTGGCGGGTGCTGGCCACTCTGGTCACCTCACCGGCCGACGAGGAGAAGGTCGTCGAGCACCTGCACAACGTGTACTGGCTGTGGAAGCTGTACTTCGTGGAGCTGCACATGAGCACCGTGCTGGGCAAGCCCGACATGGCGATCCCGCTGCCGACCGCACAGGAAGCCTGAGGTGTCCCGGTGACGGACGCCCCGAGCACGCAGTCCCCGGCCCGGCCCCGGCGCCCGCTCCTGCGGGCGCTGCCGCCGGGCCGCGAACTGTCCCCGGCCACCGAGCGCTGGCTGATCGCGGGCCTGGTCGCCGCCCTACCCGACCTGCGGGTGCGCCGGCTCTTCGAGCTGCGCCACGACATGATCACCGACGCCGAGCAGCTGGTCTGCGCGGTGGACCCGGACTCGAACCGCGCGGTGGGCCTGCTCGCCGCGTACTGGACGGAGCTGGCCTCCGGCCGGTCCTGCCTGCATGTGACCGTGCAGTTCATCGGGGACAGCTACCGGCACGGCAGCATCTTCCGGCGCAGCTGGGCCGAGCTGTTCACCCGGCTCCGCGACGACGGGCACGGCTTTCCCGACGTCGTCGCGCTGAAGACCTACAACCCGGTGGTGCACTGCGCGATGAGCGCCTTCGGCGCCCACCCCGACATCGCCCTGTACCCGGCGCTGGACCCGCGCACCGAAACGGCCCCCGTCGACCCGCGGCTGGTCGCCGAGGCGGCGCGGGCCGTGGCGCCCGGCGCCCGGCTGGACGCGGACCGGGGCGTGATCCGCGGCATCGGACTGCCGCTGGACCTCTACCGGCGGCGCCCGGTCAGCTCGGTGGCGGACGTCGACGCGTACTTCGGCGCCAACCTGGCGCCGGGCGACCGGATCCTCTGCCTGCTGCACTTCCGCACCCCCGCGGGGAAGCAGGCGGTGCTGACCGCACTGGGAGTGTCATGACAGCGGCGTTCGCAACGACCTACGCGCAGGCCCGCCAGGACTTCCGCGCCGCGGCCACCGGGCGGGGAGCGGTGCAGCGCACCTACCCGCTGCCCGGCGGGACCGGCCCCGACGGCGGGACGCTGAGCGTGGACACCGCCTACCTCGGCCCGCCGCGGCCCCGGCGGATGCTGGTCGCGGTCTGCGGCACGCACGGCATCGAGGGCTTTACCGGCTCCGCCTGCCAGACCCGGATCCTGCTGGGCACGGACGGCGGGGACGGCGACGGCGGCGGGGACAGCGGCGGCGGGGACAGCGAGGAGTTCGCTACCGCCGCGGACCGGGGCCTCGGCATCCTGCTGGTGCACGCCCTCAACCCGTACGGCTTCGCCTACTGGCGGCGGGTCAACGAGGACAACGTCGACCTCAACCGCAACTTCGTCGACCACGCCGCCCCGCCGCACAACGACGCCTACGACCGGGTGCACGCGGCCCTGCTGGACGACAGCGGCGCCGGCCCCGCCTCGCCCGACTTCGCCGCGCGACTGCACCGCCTGGCCGGCGAACTGGGGCTGCGGGCCTTCCAGGAGGCCGTCACGCACGGCCAGTA
Source organism: Streptomyces sp. DvalAA-14 (assembly GCF_900091855.1). GTDB lineage: Bacteria > Actinomycetota > Actinomycetes > Streptomycetales > Streptomycetaceae > Actinacidiphila. The sequence goes on along the minus strand of NZ_FMCH01000072.1, from coordinate 17,119 downwards.
CCGCCACCACGACGGCCTGTTCTACGGGGGACGGCAGCCCACCCGCTCGCACCGGATCCTGCGCGCGATCGTGGCCGAACAGATCGCCGGCACGCCCCGGGTCGGCTACATCGACCTGCACACCGGACTCGGCGAACGCGGCGCCGGCGAGGCGATCTTCCGGGGCGGCCGGGACCCGGGCGCCCCCGACCGCGCCCGCGCCTGGTACGGCCCCGGAGTGACCGACTCGGACGCGGGCAGCTCCTCCTCCACCGCGATCGTCGGCAACACCGCCACCGCGGTCGCCGACGGCCTCACCGCCGGCGAGCAACTCACCGCCATCACCCTGGAGTTCGGCACCCTGCCCGGGGCGGAGGTGCTGCTCGCGCTGTGCGCCGACAACGGGCTGCATCTGCGGCTGGACCCCGTCGCCGCCTTCGGCTCCCCCGACAAGCAGCTGATCAGGGCCGCGTTCAGCCCGGACGGCGACGAGCTGTGGCGCAAGCAGGTGCTGCACCGGGCCCGCGAGGTCTTCTCGCAGGCCGTCGCCGGGCTCGCCGCCGTCGACGCGTAGGCGTCACACGCTCCGGGTCCCGATGCCCACCACGGCCGTCCTCGGCAGGACGGCCGTCCAGGCGTGCTCCGCGGCGTCGTACCGCACCGAGAACTCCGCACCCGGGCAGCGGAAGACGTCCTTGGCCCGCTCGATGACCCAGCGGTCCGCGTCCGCGCCCCGGGTCCGCTGGATCTCCACCAGGCCGTACATGTCGGACAGATAGCGGCCCAGCGCCAGCTCCGCCAGCTCCGCGGTGGGCGCCACGGCCACGTAGGGGTCGGCCATCTCCACCAGGTCCACCCGCGGGAAGCCGGCCCCGGTCAGGCAGTCGCGGATCTCGTCCCGGGTGAAGTGCTCGAACTTGTGGCCGGTCAGCGAGTAGCGGTCGACCACATCGGTGAACCAGCTGTCCATCGGCGAGCCGACCAGGAAGTCGTGCAGCACCATGACGCCGCCGGGCCGCAGCACCCGGTAGGACTCCCTGGCCAGTTCGGCCCGGTCCCGCGGCGCGATGTGATGCGATCCGTAGGCCACCAGGACCCCCTCGACCGAGCTGTCCCGCTGGAGCATTCGGTCCGCCCGCTGCAGCAGCGCCGGGAAGTCGCCCTCCCAGGCGGCACGCACCATGTACGGCGAGGCGTCGCAGGTCAGCACGGCCACATCGGCCAGACACAGTGAGGCGGCCACCCGCTGCACCAGCCCGTCGCCGCCGAGCACGTCCACCACCGTCTTGAGCGGGGCGCCGCGACCGGCCCGGATGTAGCCGAGCAGCTGCTCGATACCGCGCGCCCGCGCCTGGACGTTCCGGGTCTGGGCCCTGAGGTAGGACTCGCCGCGGCCACCGCTGCCCGGGTCCCCGAAGTCGTCGCCGGTGCGGCCTTCGAGATCCTCGAAGTCGCCCGACCAGCGCCGGGCGCGCTCGATGTCCAGCCGCCGGTAGAGGTCCGGGTGCTCCCTAGAGATCCGGCTCAGGTGCCGGTCCATCTCGCCGCTGGTGAAGCGGGTCCCGGTCATGACCGGCCGCCCGCGCCGGCCCGCAGGAACAGGGCCAGGGCCAGCGCGGTCCGCTCGATCTCGGACGGGTCCACGCTCTCGTTCGGGGCGTGGATGAGACACCGCGGCTCCTCCACCCCGATCAGCATGATCTCCGCGTCGGGGAAGGTCTCCTGCAGCGCCACGCAGACCGGGATGGAGCCGCCCTGCGCCACGGTGGTCATCGGCCGGCCGAACGCCTGCTCCATCGCGGTGGCCAGGGCCGCGTACGCCGGCCCCTCGGTCGCCGACCGGAACGGCTGGCTGCGGTTGACGTCCGCGAACTCCACCCGGACGTTCCAGGGCGCGGACGCCTCCAGGTGCGTGCGCAGCGCCTTCCACAGCACGTCGACATCGGACCCGTAGGGAATCCGCACATTGAGCTTGGCGCGCACCGCGGCCTGCACAGCCGGCGCCGAACCCACCACCGCGGGACAGTCGATGCCGACCACGGTCAGGGCGTGCCGGGCCCACAGCATGTCCGCGGGGGTGCCGCTGCCGGCCAGCCCCACCCCGGGCAGGATCCCGGCGTCCCGGCGGTACCGCTCCGCCGGGTAGTCCGCGCCCTGCCAGCGCCCGTCGTCCGCGACGCCCGGCACGGTGGTGTCGCCGGCCGCGTTGTGCAGCGGCGCGAGCAGGGCGATCAGCGCGTTGAGCGGATCGGGCGCGGGGCCGCCGAAGGTGCCGGAGTGCACCGGGCCCGACAGCGCGCTCACCGTCATCGTCAGGTGCAGCGAACCCCGCAGGTGGGTGGTGGCCGTCGGCAGCCCGGCCTCGGCGTTGCCGGTGTCGCAGACCAGGACGCTGTCGGCCCGCAGCAGATCGGGATGGGCCCGCACGAAGGCCGACAGGCCGCCGGTGCTCTGCTCCTCGGATCCCTCGCAGATCACCTTCACACCCACCGGGAGCCGGTCGCCGAGCGCCCGCAGCGCGGTCAGCTGCGCCACGATGTTGCCCTTGCAGTCCGCGGCCCCGCGCCCGTACCAGCGCCCGTCCCGTTCGGTGAGCGTCCACGGCGGTGTCCGCCAGGCCTCCTCGTCCAGCGGCGGCTGCACGTCGTAGTGGCTGTAGAGCAGCACGGTGGGCGCGCCCGGCGGGCCCGGCCGGTGGCCGAAGACGGCCCTGCTGCCGTCGGGCGTGTCCAGCAGCCGCACCTCGGCGAAGCCCTCGGCGGCGAACAGCCGCGCCACGGCCTCGGCGGCCTGCCGGCACCCCTGGTCCGGGTACTGCCGGGGGTCGGCCACCGAGCGGTGGCCGACCAGTAACGCCAGGTCGTCCCTGGCCCTTCCCGTCAAAGCACCGACACGGGCGCCCAGTTCCTGGACCGACATGGGATTCTCCTCAGCTGGTGTGCCGCTGTGCGAGCACGGCGGTGAAGTAGGAGCGACCGAGACGGACCCCGATCGCGGAGCCGACGCCGACGGCGGCCAGCAGGAACCAGAAGACGGACAGCGCGCCGTGCTGCGCGGCGAGGTCGAAGCCGCCGCCGATCACCCCGCCGAGCACCCCGCCCAGGCCCCACGCCATGGTGGAGTAGCCGAGGTACAGGCCGAGCCGGCCCGGGGGCGCCAGCCCGGCGACATTGGCGTCGACCACGCCGCAGAACAGCGACTCGCCGATGGAGGTCACGACGACCGCGGCGACGATCGGCCCGAGGCCGCCGAACACGCACAGCAGCCAGCCCCCGCCGAGCACCACGCCGGACAGGGCCAGCACGTCGAGACGTCCCACCGAGCCACGCCGGTCGACCCGGGATCCGATCAGGGTCACCGTGATCATCACCGCCACCGCGTTGCCCGCGGTCAGGAAGCCGACCGCGGCCGCCGGGAGCCCCTGGTGGACGACGGTCAGCGGCAGGGCGATCTGGTACTGCGTGATCAGGAACCAGCCGCCGACCGCCAGGCCGCAGTACAGCATCAGCGGCCGGTCGCGAAGGCCGGCGATCAGGGCGTCCACCCGGATCGCCCCCGGGGCGGGCGTGGGCATGCCGCGCAGCAGCACCAGCGTGCCGGCGGCGAACACCAGGTGCAGGGCGGCGGCGGTGACGAAGCCGGCCCGGATGTGGTGCGAGGCGATCAGGGCGGTACCGATCAGCGGACCGATCAGCGCCGCCCCGTTGATCGACACGTAGTACTTGCTGAGGTTGGCCGCGATACCGCCGGACTTGCTGGCCGCCACCAGGCTGCGCGACCCGTTGTTGTTCAGCGACCCGCCGAAGCCCAGCAGCGCGACGGCCAGGGCCCAGAACCAGAAGAACCGTCCGGCCCCGGTGAAGGCCAGATAGGCGCCCGCCTCGATCAGCAGCCCCAAGGTCAGCACCCGCGCCGCCCCGAAGCGGTCGCTCGCCCAGCCGGCCAGGACACCGATACCGCGCCGGGTGAACTGCAGGACGGCGAACAGCGCGCCGATCTGCAGACCGCTCAGCCCGGCGTTGTCCGACAGGTAGATGGCCAGGAAGGGGATGACCATGAAGAAGCCGATGTTCGTCATGAACCTCCCCAGGATCACGACATAGGCGGGGCCCCTGCCGTCGGCGAACTCGGTGCCGCCGGCGGGATCCGGTGCCGCGTCCGCCAGTTGGCCCGCACCCGGGCCCGGTGCCCCGCTACTGACCGGCATCGGCTGCCTCCGGGGTGACGGGAACGGTGCGGATGGAGATCAGCGACGCCGCCTGCCGCGCCGCCGCCTGGGCCGAGGCCGTGTCGGCGGCGGCCGTGACGACGTAGCCGCACCGGTTCCAGGAGTCGCCGAGCGGGCTGACGGTGTCCCCGGCCGCGCAGAGCTCGCCCACCCGGATCACCCCGTCGACCGCCGACGCCTCGTCCAGGCCCTCCACCGCGACCACCCGTCCGGGATCGGCCACCAGGTAGCGGATCGCGGCCCCGCGGCGGGGAGCCGGGCTGCTCGGGGGCAGTTGGCCGAAGGCCAGGGTGGTCACCGAGCCGGAGAGCATGTCGAGTCCGGTGGCCAGCTCCACCAGTTCCCAGATCTGGTCACCGCCCTGCCGGGCGTTGATCTCGACGACGGTGGCCGAGCAGCCGTCCTCGGCCAGCATCACCTCGGTGTGGCCGGGCCCCCAGGTGTAGCCGATCGCGTCCAGCGCGCCGAGCGCGGCCGCGGTGAGGGTCTCGTACACCGGCGGCTCCAGTACGGCCGGCAACTCGTGGCCCAGTTCGACGAAGTGCGGGGGTCCCGAGGTGTGCTTGCCGGTCACGGCCAGGACCGTGTGCTTGCCCTCGGCGCTGAGCGTCTCCACGCTGAACTCCCGGCCGGCCAGGAACTCCTCGGCCAGGACCACCACCGGCGCCGCGTCCGCGGTCCAGCCCCAGGCGCCGCTCGCGCCGGTGGTCCAGGCCCAGGCGGCGGCGAGGTCGCCCGGGTCGCCGACCAGGTGGACGCCGGTGCCCCCGTTGCCGCTCACCGGCTTGAGGACCATGCCTGCCGGGCAGCCGCGCAGGAAGTCCGCGGCGGCCTCGATGCCGTCGCAGACCCGGTGCGCCGTGGTGCTGATCCCGCGCTCGGCGAGCAGCCCGCGCAGGGCGGCCTTGTCCTGGGCGTAGGTGAGGGTGGCGGTCACGTTGCCGCGCACGCCCATCTCCTGGGCCACCGTGCTCACCGGCAGCAGCGAGAGCTCGGTCAGCCCGAGGATCGCGTCGATCGGCCGCCAGGCGTGGATCTCGCGCGCCGCCGCCAGCAGCAGGGCTGCGTCGGTGAAGTCGACATCGACCACCCGCAGCGCGAGGGATTCCTCCAACGGCCGGTCGCCGCCCGGCCGGTGGACCACGGTCAGCGCGATCGGCAGGCCCAGCAGCTTGCCCAGGATGTCGGAGCGCGGGCACACCAGGAGCAGGTGCGGAACCGCCGGTTCAGGCATCGTGCCCGATGATGTCGATGTTGCGGGCATTCCAGATCCTCTCCAGTTCCCGTATCCGGGCCGAGTCGCGCTCGATGTCCGCCCAGTGCGCCGCGCCCTGGATCACCCAGCCCAGGCTCGTGGTGACGTCGTTGGTCATCGGCACCCGCTTCCCGTCCGCCGGGACCGACATCTTGTGCACGGTCGGCAGGTCCCGCACGGCCGCCAGGATGTCCATCCGGTGCACCGGGCCGGCGAAGTCGGCGCACAGCCACAGCGTGCGCACCTGCTGCTCCAGTACGAAACCCGGGGTGAACGCGCCGTCCAGCAGGTGCCGCACGGTCCGCTGGATCTGGTTGTCGCCGGTGGCCAGCGACCCGGACAGCATCATGCAGCTTCCCGAGTAGCGGGCGGCCAACTCGACCAGGCGCGGGCCCTGCCGGGTCACGATCACCTCGGCGTGCGTCGACCCGTTGCGGATGCCGACCGCGGTCGCGGCCCGCATGGCGTACTCCGCCAGCACGGGCACGTCCGGATGGTCCGGGCCCAGGAAGTCGGCGACGTCGTAGATACCGATGCGCGGACCGCGATCGTGCTTGGCGTAGACGCAGGTGTCCACCAGGCCGTGCCGGCCGTCGACGGAGTAGAGGTCGACGATGTACTCGGGGCCTTCCAGGAACTCCTGCACCACGACGCTGTCGTTGCGCAGGTCGAACCCGTTCACCTCGCCGAGGATGGCGTCGAAGTAGCCGCGCCAGTCGGCGCCCGCCTCCACCAGGTGGACATTGTCGGTGCCCGCGCTGGCCGGGGGCTTGATGATCAGCCGCCGGCCGGCCAGGCCGGACTCCTCGATCCACCGCGCCGCGACCGCCGGATCGTCCGTCGACAGCGTCTTCGGGCCCGGCACACCGGCCCGCTCCAGCGCGAGCGCCATCTCGCCCTTGTCGCGCTGGGCGGCGGCGCTGCCGCGCACGTTCCCCCGCTCGGGGAACAGTGCCTCCACGATTTCCGCGGTGAGTTCCACTCCGCGCTCGTTGCCGGCGACGACACCGATGGGGTCGTAGCTCCGGACGATTTTCAACAGCGCCTCGAAGTCGCCGTCGTAGAAATGCACGGCCTCGAAGTCGTCCGGGTGCCAGGTGGATTTCTTGACGAATTTCTCGAGTGGTTCCGGTGTGCTCATGACGGTGACCGGCAGCACGCCCCTGGCTCGGAAAGCGCTGGAGAATCCGCGATCGGCACCGTCTTGGAGGTGGTATCCGTCCACCACGACGACGTAGGGCTTCATTTCTCCTCCGCGGGGAATCGAAATCCTTGGCCCCTTCGTCAGTCTGCGCCGAGGGTTTGTGATCCGACAGTGGCAAGACGGACCAACACTCTCGAATTCCTGCCAGTGCGGCGGCTGTTGGGACGCGCTGACGCACCGTCCGTGCGGGGTGCGGGGTGCGGGGTGCGGGGTGCGGGGTGCGGGGTGCGGACTGCCGGCGGGCCGGCGGTCCGTCGGTCGGTCGGGCCCGTCAGGAATCGGCGGCGGGCCGGCGATGGACGGCCACCCACGCGTCGTTCGAGACGATCGAGAGGTCGTCGAACGCCACCGGGTCCCCGGTGGCGGTGGCCGGCCGGACGCGCACCGGGTCCCCGGTGGGCCCGTTCCACCACGCGCAGCGGACCGCCGCCGGGCTGGAGGTGGGTGTCGGCCCACTGCATCAGCGAAAGGACCACCGGCAGCAGGTCGCGGCCCATCGGCGTCAGGACGTACTCCTGCCGGAGACGGGCGCCCGGTTCGCGGTACGGCCGCTGCCGGAGTGCGCCGACCTCCACGAGCTGCTTCAGCCGGGCCGCGGCGACGCTTTCGCAGACGCCCGCGCGCGTCACGACCACACCCCGATCCGGCTCGCCCAGGTGCTGGAGGCGGAGCCGGGGGGCTTCGTGGCGCCGGACCTCGGCGCTCGGCCCGACCGCTCCTGACGGCGGCGCCGCCCCCTGGCCGGGCACTCCCGGACGATCTCGCAAGTTCTCTGGACGCCCGATCATGGCCGGGCCGCCCCGACCGCCCCTAGCGTCGGAAGAGGCCGCGCCCGACGGCGCGCCGAGGAACGCGAGCGAGTCGGTTCGCGAACGAGTCGAGTAGGGACGAGATGTTTTCTGGTCGTGCGTGGCGCCTGGTGAAATTCGGCGAACCGGCCGATGCGGTCGAGCTGCGGCAGATGACCTGGACCGCGCCCGGGCCCGGGCAGGTACTGATCCGGGTACGGACCGCGGGCGCGGGCTACCCCGACGTCATGATGGCCGCGGGCCGGTTCCCGCTGCTGGGGGACCCGCCCTTCGGCCTCGGGGAGGAAGCCGCGGGGGAGGTCGTCGCGGTGCCGCCCGGCTCGCGCTTCGCGGTCAGTGACCAGGTCACGGGCATCACCGGCTTCCTGGAGGGCTGGGGCGGCTACGCCGAGTACACATACCTGCGCGAAGGGTCGGCCATCCGCATCCCGGCCGGCATGACCGACGAGCAGGCGGGCGGTTTCCCGATCGGTTTCCGTACCGCGTACGCCGGCCTCGTCGAGCGCGCCCCGGTCGAGGCCGGGCAGACGCTGCTCGTGCTGGGCGCCGCGGGCAGCAGCGGCGCTACCGCTGTGCAGCTCGGCAAGGCGCTGGGCGCCACGGTGATCGCGGTCGCGGGCAGCCCGCTGAAGCTGGAGTTCTGCGCGCGGAATGGCGCGGACCACGGGGTGAACCACCGGACCGAGGACCTGACCGCCCGCCTCGCCGAGATCACCGACGGGCGCGGCGTGGACCTGATCTACGATCCCGTCGGCGGCGACACCGCGGCCCTGGCGCTGAAAAGCATCGCGCACAGCGGGCGGATCGCCCTCGTCGGCCTGGCGAGCGGCGCCCCGGTGGCGCTCGACACCATGGACATGCTGCTGCGGAACTACTCCGCGGTGGGGGTGCTCGCCACCCCCGGCGCTCCGGAGGCGGAGACCGCCGTATGGGGCCGGCTGGCCGACCTGGCGGCACGGGGGGCGATCAGCACGCCGGTGGGCCGCCGCTACGCCTTCGAGGACGTGCCGCGGATGATCACCGAGCAGCGGAGCCCCGGCCCGGGCAAGTCCGTGGTCCGGGTCGCCGCGCGGTAGGGCCCGGCGGCGGGCCGGCCACCCCCGTCGGGGCCGGACCACGGGCGGTCTTGGACACAGCGATCCACCGCCCCTACCGTGGAGAGGTAGGCCTCGCGGCGAAATACGTCTCGGACGGGCGGGCCCGCGCGGGCCCGCCCGAGCCGGGGTCTCCCTTTTGGAGCCTTTTATGCGTGCTGCCGAACTCTCCGCCCCGAACTCCGACCTCGAACTCGTGGAACGCGATGTCCCCTCCCCGGGCCCCGGCGAGATCCTGGTGAAAATGACCGCCTGCGGGATGTGCAACTCGGAGGTGAGCCTCGTCAAGGGCGAATATCCTTTCGCGCACTTCCCGACGATTCCCGGCCATGAGGTGATCGGAACCGTCGCGGAACTCGGACAAGGAGTGACCTGGCCGCAAGCGGGCACGCAGGTGGGGGCGCAATTCCTTTACGACTCCGACATGACCTGCGACTACTGCGTTCGCGGCGACCAGATCCTGTGTCCCAACAAGCGGATCACCGGCGTCGTCACCGACGGCGGATATGCCGAATACGCGGTCTTCAAAGAAGGATTCGTCACCCCCGTGCCCGAGGGGCTCGACCCGGTCGCCGGCGCGCCGCTGATGTGCGCGGGCCTGACCGCGTTCAACGGCCTGCGCCAGGCCGGCGTCACCTCCGGGTCCCGGGTGGCCGTGCTCGGCGTCGGCGCGGTCGGCGGCATGGCGGTCCGGTTCGCGCTGGCCATGGGAGCGCAGGTGGCGGTGCTCGGCCGCTCGCACCGCAGCGAGCAGCGGGCGAAGGAACTCGGCGCGCAGCGGTACATCGCCACCGGCGAACAGGACGCGGTGGCGGCGCTCAAGTCGTGGGGCTACGGCGCCGACGTCCTGCTCAACACCACGCCCTCCACGAAGGCCGCGACCGCCCTGCTGGGCGGGCTCGCCCCCGACGGCACGCTGTCGCTGCTCGGGTACGGCCCGGATCCGCTGGAGCTGCCGAGCCAGCTGATGGTCCTCAACCGGCTGCACGTCATGGCGTCGCCGTCCGGCTCCCCGCACAACGCCCGCGACACCCTCGACTTCGCCCTGCGCCACGACCTGATGCCCGACGTGACCCCGATCGGCCTCGACGAGGCGCCCGCGACCCTGGCGAAGATGGTGAACGGCGAGTGGCACAACGGCCGGGCGGTCATCACCTTCTGAGCGGTAGGCTGCCGCGGCTGATACCGATGCGCGGTGCCTCACGCCGACGCGCTGTGCCGCGAGGGGATCCGATGGGCGTGCTGCTGTACTACCCGACCGTGAATCCGCCCACGGAGATCGTCCACCAGGCGCTGCTCTACTGGGACGGCGTCGCCTCGGTCGTACCGCGCGACCCGCGGGTCTACCGGACCGTGGTCAGTGACGAGTTACGGCGGCTGGAGGACCGGGAGCTGTACCGCCCGCTCGCCTTCACCGAGGACTCGCTGGAGAGGCTGGAGCGCCCGGACTGGTCGGCCGGGTCCCCGCTGGCGGGACAGACCTCCTCGCTGCTGGCGCAGGAGCTCAGGCGGATGGCGGCGCGGCCGGACCCGCCCCGGCCCGCCTCGCCGCCCGAAGCCGTCCTGTACACCTCGAAGGTGAGCTACTGGCTCCGCCAGCTGCTGGTGGAGCTCGGGCTCGCCCGGCGCGGGGACGGCTTCCACGAGGCGCTCGCGGTGTCGACAGAGGTCCAGACACTGATCGTCGGCGTGCTGGCCCGCGAGCTCGCCGGCCACCCCGACATCGCGTTGTTCCCCTACACCGACAGCGAGCACGCCTACCGCGCCAGCCTGCGCGCGGTGGCCCCCACCCTCACCCTGGCCTGGGAGATGGAGCTGGGCCGGCTGCTTCCGGTGCCCGCGCCCGGCACCCCCACCTCGGAGGTCATCGCCTTCCGGGAGAAGTACGCCGACGAACGGATCCGGCTGATGCGCGCCGTGCACCGGATGCTCGGCGAGCTGCGCCGCGACTACGAACACCCCGCGGACGTCTTCGCCCAGTTGCGCGTCGAACTGTCGCAAGCGGTGCTGGACTACCGGGCGGCCGGCCGCGGCAGCCGGCTGGCCTGGGTGCACCGCTCCGTGACGGCGTCGGTCGCACTGGCCGCCGCGGCGGGCGGCACCTTGCTGATGCCGAACATCGGCTGGCTCCTCGGTACGGTCGGCGGCTATGCCCTGAACGTGGCCACCCGCGAGATCCGCCCGCTCATCCAGGCCCGCGACGAACACGACTTCAGCTATCTGCACCGGGTCGACAGCACCTTGTCCTGACGGCCGGGAAAGGACGACACGACCATGCTGGCAAGCAGACACCCCGGCAAGGCCCGGCTCCGGCCCGGAAGACCCTGGCAGGTGGAGGTCTTTGTCGCGCGGATCCGCATGACGACGAGCTTCGCGGCGCTGCGGGAAGGCGACCCCTGGCCGAGGGAACACCAAGGTCCCGCACTACCGGCGCCCTCATGGGCCGATATCGACAACTGCCTCGCCGACAAGGGGTGTACGCGCGTGGGGCCCCCGCCGTCCCCGGTACCCGAGGGCGATGTCGAGTTCGACGTCCTGTACTTCGATCTGATCGGGTATCGGCCGAAGGCCCGGGCGGCGCCGCCGGAACCGCGCACGGTCGCCGTGTCGCTGCCGCAGACGGAAGCGGCGGACATCCGGCGGGCCCTGGACGCGCTGGCCGCCGGCCTCAGGTGGACGACGGACATCGGGGTCGTCACCTCGCTGGCGGCCCGCATGGACGAGGCCGAGCCGGTGACGGTGACGCTCAGCGAACACGAGGCCCAGGCGCTCCAATGGGTGCTGAGATCGCCCGCCGAGCGGGAGGGACTCGCCGCGGACTGCGGCCCGGCACTGGACAGCCTCATCGGCCACCTCGACCGGGCCCGTCCCGTCACCGGCCCCTGGCTGCGCGTCCGTGACACCCTCCAGGACGCCCTCGGCGAGGCGCTGTCCCGCCCCGGCGCGGAAGGGCTGGCCGCACGGGACGAGCTGCTGGACATCGTCCGCCGATTCGCCGACACCCACCGGACGGCCACCGCGGCGGACGATCCGGAGCAGCGCAGGCTGCGAGCCGCGCGGACCGCCGAGGCGGACGGGGCAGGCTGATGCCTACGCGGGGCCCGGCGTCAGGCGAGGTCCTGCTCCGCCCAGATCGTCTTGCCCGCCTCCCCGTACCGCGTACCCCACTCGCGGGCGACGGAGGCGACCAGGAACAGGCCGCGACCGGATTCGTCCTGGAGCCGGGCATGCTGCAGGTGGGGGGCCGAGCTGGCGTCGTCGGACACCTCCACCGTCAGCGTCCGGTCGAAGATCAGCTGGAGGTGGATGGGCCCCCCGGCGTGGCGTACGACGTTGGTCGCGAGCTCGCTGACGATCAGGTCGGTGGCCGGGATGTTGTCCTCCAGCCCCCACCGCGCCAGCCGGTCGCGGGCCGACCGGCGGGCCTCGCGGACCGAGAGCGCCTCGCAGGGGAAGGTCCAGGACGCGACGCGGTCCGGATCCAATTCCCGGATGCGGGCCACCAGCAGCACCGCCCCGTCCTGGGGCGTGTCGCGCAGTACCCGGTAGGTGGCCCGGTCGCAGATCTCCTGGGGATCGGCGGACTGGTCGGCGACCACGTCGCGCAGCCGGCTGAGCCGGTTCCCGGCCTCGGCGGGGTAACGGGAGGCGACGCTGTCGGAATAGAACGTGAGCAGACTGCCGACCCGCAGTTCGGTGCTGAGCTGCTCGTACGGGGCGCCTTGCCCCAGGGGCAGCCCGCGCGGCACCTCGATCTCGCCGACCGAGCCCTCGGGGCTGGTGATCAGCGGCCCGTCGTGTCCCGCGGCCGCCACCGCGCACCGGTGCGAGAGCGGGTCGTAGGTCAGGTAGAGGCAGGTCGCCGTGAACGGCGGGCGGGAGCGGTGCAAGGTGGCGGGGTCCTCGTCCTGCTCACGCGCCAGCTTCTGGGCGACGTCGTCGAGGTGCATCAGCAGTTCGTTGGGCGGCAGGTCCATCGACGCCAGGGTCGAGGTGGCCGTCCGCAGCCGCCCCATCGCCACCGACGCCTGCAGATCCTCCCCGTGCACGTAGCCGATGACCAGGCCCACCCGGGAACTGGACAGCGGCAGGACATCGAACCAGTGCGCGCCGTACCGGCCCGGCAGATAGCACTGGGAGGTGACGGCCGCCGCGGTCTGCGGCGGATTGCGCGGCAGCAGGCTGCGCTGCAACTCGGTGGCGACGGTGTGCTCGCGGGTGAAGCGGCGCGCGTTGTCCATGAACAGCGCCGAGCGCGCGGCCAGCTCCTCGGCCAGCGACAGGTCCTCGTCGTCGAACGGATCGGGACGGGAGGCGTCCCGGTAGTAGCTGGCCAGGCCGATGACGAGCCCGTGCACGGTCAGCGGAGTCACGATGATCGAGTGCACCCCGGAGCGGGCGATGAACTCCTGCCGCACCCGGTCGTGGTGCAGCCACCCGCCGGAGGTCAGCACCGAGCCCACCAGCCGCGGCCGCAGGTCCGCCAGCGCCTGCGTCCACGGCGTGGGGGAGACGTAGGAACTGGCGCTGCCCACCGGGTAGGCGCCGTACTGTCCCTCGCGGCCCTTGAAGGCGGCCCGCCGCATCGGCAGCCGGGAGGTCACCGGGCCCACCGGCGCCTCCCCGGCCAGCACGGACTCCAGCAGGTCGACGGCGACCGCGTCCGCGAAGCCGGGGACGGACACGTCCGCGAGTTCCTGGGCGGTGACCAGCGGGTCCAGGGTGCGGCCGATGCGGTCCCGGGCCCGGCTGAGCAGATCCAGGTCCCCCTGCCGCCGCTCACCCTCCGTGACGTCGTGGATCACCGCGGCGGCGCCGTTCGACCGGCCCGAGGCGTCGTGCAGCGGGTACGCCGTGACCTCGTAATGGTGCAGATGCTCCGGGTCGGCCTGCGTGTACGCGGCCACCGCGTGGTCGAAGACGGTCGCGCCGCTGTCCACGGCCTTGCGGATGACCGGCGAGATGGGGATCGAGGCGTCCAGGTCCGTCAGCTCGGCGCCGACCACCCGCTCCGCGGGCATCGCCCGCATCCGCAGGATGGCGGGGTTGGCCCGCAGGACGCGCAGGTCGGTGTCGTAGACCTCGATGCCGGCGTGGGCCTGGTCGAACAGGGTCTTCTCGAAGCCGCCGGCGCTGTCGTCCGCCGCGGGGCTGCCGGCCGTCATGACACGGACCGCCGGTGTCGTCGTACACAGGGCATGGCCGACCCCATTTCTCGTCGACTCTTGCCAGTTAACACGGCAATCGGTGCGTTTCGCCACCTGGGGGTGCCCGGGTGGCGCCGGCGGTGGGGCCGTGCGTCACCGCCGCGGAAAGCGCCTGTCCCCGCCCCGTGGCCGGGGCGGGGACAGGCGCCGTGTGCGTCGCGGCGCCGGCGTCAGCCGGTGGCGCGCTGGAATTCCTGCGGCGGCGTGATCGGGGTCGCGCCGCGGAAGCTCACCCGGCCGAGGACGCGGCCAGGTCGAACTCCTCCCAGGGGCCGATCGCCGTGCGGTTGGCGATCAGGGCCGCCGCGCCGGCGTTCTCGGCGGTGACGAGGTGCTGGTTGTTGTAGGCGCGGAAGCTGACGCTGCCGTCGGGGTTGTGGATGAGGTAGAAGGTCTCCCACGGACCGGTCGCACCGCGGTTGGCGATCAGCGGCGAGTTGCCGTTGCTCTCGGCGGTGACCCAGTCGTTGTCGGAATGCGCCTTCAGGTTCACGGTGCCGTTGTTGTTGGCGACCATGGTGAAGGTCTCGTTCGTGCCGACCGAGGTGGCGTCGGCGATGAGCGAGGTGGTGCTGTTCGCCGCGTCGACGTACTTGCCGTTGGCGTGGGCCTTGAGGCTGATCACGGACTGGGTCGGCGCCGGGAACGTGGTGTTGTTGTTCGTGTAGCCGGCCGCGGTGATGTTGGCCTGCACGGAGTTCTCGGTCGCGTCGGTCGGGAAGCCCTTGGTGACGGCGCCCTCGAAGAACTCACCGGTGCCTTCCGGGCTGTTGTCGCCGCCGGTGCCCAGCTCGATGGAGGGCTGCACCTTCATCGGGTTGTAACCGTTGGGCAGCGCCCCGGAGTAGGCCTGGGTCAGCCCGCCGGATTGCCCGCTGCCGTATTTCAGGGTGAAGTTCGTCGTGCCGTTGTTCTTCTCCCAGGCGCTGACGAACGAACCGGTCTCGCTGGGGATGTTCGACGGGTTGGGGCCGGCCGCGCTGAAGTACATGCCGTTCTCCAGGTCGCCGCCCACCCAGGGGCCCGAGCCGGTGCAGCCGCCGGTCCAGCAGGCGGAGCCGTAGTAGATCGCGTTCATCGTCGCGTTGCCGTCGTCCGAGTCGTTGGTCTCGGCCGAGCCGAAGTCGAAGCAGCAGCTGCCGCTGGTGAGTTTCGACGAGGTGAGCATGTAGATGCCCTCGGGCTGCGAGCCGGTGGGCACGTTCTTGACGGCGTTGTTGCGGTATCCGGTACCGATGTTGTTGACCAGCACGCCGTAGGCGCCCTGGCCGCCCACGGTGATCGGCAGCGCCATCGCGTTCGCGCCGATGTCCGAGCCGTTCGGGCCCGGGCCGGACAGGCCGCCCGAGCAGCCCGAGCAGGAACTGCCGGGCGAGATGGGCAAGTTGTTGGCGTTGGACGTCTGGTCGTACAGCTGGGTGATGGTGCACGTCGTGCCGGAGCAGAAGGAGACCTGCGGCGCCGAGGCGACCAGACCGCCGGCCGACGCGAGGCCGATGTTCAAGGTGCTGTTGTCCGAGGCGCGCTGGATCTGGTACAGCGGGCCGTTGTACGAGGAGAACATCGCCCGGGTGGTGCTGTACGCCGCCTCGCACGGCGTGCCACCGGACGCGTAGATGTCGCAGGGTCCCGATGGAGCCGCCGCGGCGGGCGTCGCCGTGGTGCCGAAGAGCGGCACCGCGATCGCCAGCGCGAGCAGGAACGCGAGCAGCAGCTGCGTTCGGCGTCGGAGTGTCGGTATGACCAGCACAAATGCCTCCGGAAATGTGATGGTGCCATTCCGCCCGAAGCGTTGAGCCGAGTCGCGGCTGCGCTCATCGCCGGGCGCGGTCAGAGATCGCCGGTGGTGCTCAGCGCCTCATCGAATGGCGGCGTCCCGTGTGGCGCAGCACACATATTCGGCTGGCTCTAGGCATAAGTCAAGACGGTGGTCCCACGGTTAAGGACATTTAGAAAGATCTTTGGAGTAAAACCGGCATCGATCGGCGGAGCTTTATGTGCAAAGTGAGTGCAATAGGCCGAGGGTCGTCGTATCGAGTGCGTCGGCCGCCGCGGCCTCGTTTTCCGGCGGGGTGGTAAATGCGGTGATATCCGTTTCGCCGGTGCGGTTCCCGCGCCGCCGGCCGAGGAGATTCGGTTTCGCGGCGTTCACATCCTGGACATCGGCGACAACCTGCGCGGTCGCCGTCCGGTGCCATCGTGTGTGCTGGGCCGCCGGGCGTGCCCGGCGGCACCCGAACGCGGGCCTGCACCCGGCCGGTCCGGCACCGGGTCCGAACGGGTCCGAGCGGACCGAACGGGTCCGATGGGGCCGACCGGGCCTCACCACCTCCGAACAGGCTCGAGCGACGGCGAGGATCCGATGAACCCGAGCGACGCCGACCGTCCCCAACAGGCGCCCGCCGAGCCCGACACCGACCCGGCGGCCGGCGCCAAGCCGCTGCTCGACGCCCCGCAGACGGCCGCGGCGGCCGCGACGATGTGGACCTTCATCATCGGCCCGCCGCTCTGCCTGATCGCCGCGGTGCCGCTGGCGTGGGGGCGGGGCCTGTCCCCGCTGGACGTCGCTATGGCGGTGGCCGCCTACCTCGTGTCGGGCTTCGGCCTCACCGTCGGCTACCACCGCCTGTTCACCCATCGCTCGTTCAAGGCGCGGCGCGGCCTGCGGATCGCGCTGGCCGTCGCCGGCTCACTGGGGGTCGAGGGCTCACCGGTCCAGTGGGTGGCCAACCACCGCCGCCACCACGCCTTCGCCGACCGCGAGGGTGACCCGCACTCGCCCTGGCGCTACGGGACCGACAGCCGCGCGCTGCTCAAGGGCCTGGTCCACGCGCACATCGGGTGGATGCTCAAGCGGGAGCTGAGCAACCGGGCCAGATTCGCCCCCGACATCGCCGCCGATCCCGATCTGCGGCTGGTCGGACGGCTCTTCGGGCTGCTGACCGCCGCCTCGCTGCTGCTGCCGGCGCTGGCCGGCGGGCTCGTCACCGGCAGCTGGACGGGCGCGCTGACCGGCTTCTTCTGGGCCGGCCTGATCCGGATGGCGCTGCTGCACCACGTCACCTGGTCGGTCAACTCGGTCTGCCACGTGGCGGGCCGGCGTCCGTTCGCCAGCCGGGACAAGGCCACCAACTTCTGGCCGCTCGCCCTGCTGTCCTTCGGCGAGAGCTGGCACAACTCCCACCACGCCGACCCCACCGGGGCGCGCCACGGGGTGCTGCCCGGCCAGATCGACCCGGCGGCCCGCCTCATCTGGGTGTTTGAGAAGCTGCGCTGGGTCCACGACGTCCGCTGGCCGAACGCGGACCGTCTGCGCCCGCGCGCGCTGCCCGAGGCGGCCGGC
>NZ_FMCH01000032.1 GCF_900091855.1 Streptomyces sp. DvalAA-14 | reverse complement strand
CGGCTCTCGCAGTCGCTGACCGGCAGCGCCTCCGGCCGCTCGGTGTCGGTCCGCAGCAGCCGCGGCGCCACCAGCGGCCCCACCCGCGGCAAGCTCGGCGCCGGCCTGGTCTCCGTACCGCCCATCCCCCGGCCCGACCCGGCCGCGGCGGTACTGCTCAACCCGGAGGTGCCCGAGCGCAAGCGGTACTGCAGCAAGAGCGACTGCGGGGCCCCGGTGGGGCGCAGCCGCGGCGACCGCCCCGGCCGTACCGAGGGCTTCTGCTCCAAGTGCGGCCACCCGTACTCCTTCTCGCCCAAGCTGCAGCCCGGTGACGTGGTGCACGGCCAGTACGACGTGGTGGGCTGCCTGGCGCACGGCGGTCTCGGCTGGATCTACCTGGCGGTGGACCGCGCGGTCTCCAACCGCTGGGTGGTGCTCAAGGGCCTGCTGGACACCGGCGACGAGGACGCGCTGGCGGCGGCCGTGTCCGAACGGCGGTTCCTCGCCGAGATCGAGCACCCCAACATCGTCCGGATCTACAACTTCGTCGAGCACCTCGACCAGCGCACCGGCACGCTCGACGGCTACATCGTGATGGCCTACGTCGGCGGCAAGTCGCTGAAGGAGATCGCCAACGAGCGCCGCGCCCCGGACGGCAAGCGCGAGCCGCTGCCGGTCGCGCAGGCCATCGCCTTCGCGATCGAGGCGCTGGAGGCGCTCGGCCATCTGCACAGCCGCAACCTGCTCTACTGCGACTTCAAGGTGGACAACGCGATCCAGACCGGGGACCGGCTGGAGCTCATCGACATGGGCGCGGTCCGCCGGATGGACGACACCGAGTCGGCGATCTACGGCACCGTCGGCTACCAGGCGCCCGAAGTCGCCGAGGTCGGCCCGTCGGTGGCCTCCGACCTCTACACGGTCGCCCGCACCCTCGCCGTACTGACCTTCGACTTCCAGGGCTACACCAACGTCTTCGCGGACAGCCTGCCGAACCCGGGCAGTATCGAGGTGTTCTCCCGGTACGAGTCCTTCTACCGGCTGCTGGTACGGGCCACCGACCCGGACCCCGGCAAGCGGTTCGCCTCCGCCGACGAGATGTCCGACCAGCTGCTCGGGGTGCTGCGCGAGGTGGTGGCCCTGGAGTCCGGCCAGCCGCGGCCGGCCCTGTCCACCCTGTTCGGCCCGGAACTGCGCGTTGTCGACACCGAGCTGGTCCGGCCGACGGCCGGCGACACCTCGACGCTCGGCGCGGACCGGGTGC
>NZ_FMCH01000378.1 GCF_900091855.1 Streptomyces sp. DvalAA-14 | reverse complement strand
CTCGCGCCCCGGCTGGAGGGTGGCCGCTGCCCCGTCCGTACGCAATGGTCGGCGATGGCGGCCGGCATGTCGTCCGGAGCGAGGAACTCCGGGGCGTCCGGGTCGATCAGGGCTGCGAACGGTTCGGCGCGGGCCGCCTCCGCCAGCAGCGGCGCCAGCTCGGCGGGCAGCCCGCGCGCCGCCCAGCCGCGCCGGCACTCCTCCAGCAGCCACATGCCCATGATGTTGCGCAGGTAGCGGATGGTGCCGTCGATGCCGCGCTCGTTGGTGAAGTTCGCGGCCCGGGACGTCTCGGTGAGTACCGGCGCGTCCAGTTCGAGACCGGCCAGCGACCAGGTGCCGCAGGAGATGAACGCCGATCGGGGCTCGGTGGCGGGCACCGCGACCACGGCGGACGCGGTGTCGTGCGACGCCACGGCGACGACGGGGGTGGCCGCCGGCAGCCCGGTGAAGGCGGCCACATGCGGCAGCAGGCGGCCGGCCAAGGTACCCGGCTCGCGCAGCGGGGGCAGCAGGCGCGGGTCGAGCCCGACCAGCGCCGCGATGTCGCGCGACCAGGTACCCGTGCCGGCGTCGAGCAGCCCGGTGGTGGACGCGTTGGTGATCTCCCCACCGACGGCGCCGGTCAGCCAGTACGCCAGCAGATCGGGTATCAGCAACAGCGTCTGGCGATGCCCAGTGGGCCGTGCCCCGCGCCGCGGCGAGCTGGAAGACGGTATTGAACGGCAGGTGCTGGAGGCCGGTGCGGCGGTAGAGGTACGGGGCGCCGGCCTCGTCGCGCACCCGCTCGGCGACACCCCGGGTGCGGTCGTCGCGGTAATGGTGCGGCAGCCCCAGCAGGGCGCCGTCCGCGTCGAGCAGCCCGTAGTCCACCGCCCAGGTGTCGATGCCGATCGACGTCACCGCACCGGCCCCGGCCGCCTCGCGCAGGCCGTCGAGGACGCCCTGGTACAGCCCGGGCAGATCCCAGTGCAGCCCGGTGGGCAGCCGGGTGGCGGTGTTGGGGAACCGGTGCAGCTCGGTCAGGTCGAGATTGCCCCGCCCGACCCTGCCGATGATCACCCTGCCGCTGGTCGCGCCGAGATCCGCCGCGGCGAAGGCGGACGGGAAGGCGGAGGACGGTGCGGTCGTGGTCACGGAGATTTCCTTGGTCGGGAGACAGACAGGTTGCCGGGGGCGAGATCGAGCGGCCGCGCCGAGCGGCGGGACAACGCGTCGGGCCGGGTGCGCGGGGCAGGGCCCGACAGATGCCTGCCCGGCGCACTCCGGCGGAAGCCGACGAGAAGCGCCGGGCAGCAGCCGGCCCGGGCCTCAGCGCAGGAACGCCGCCGCGACCCCCGCGTCGACCGGGATGTGCAGCCCGGTGGTGTGGGTGAGGTCGCCGCCGGTCAGCGCGAACACCGCGTTGGCCACGTGTTCGGGCAGCACCTCCCGCTTGAGCAGCGTGCGCTGGGCGTAGAACTCACCGAGTTTCGCCTCCTCCACCCCGTAGACGGCCGCGCGCTGGGCGCCCCAGCCGGCCGCGAAGATGCCGGAGCCGCGGACCACACCGTCGGGGTTGATGCCGTTCACCCGGATGCCGTGCCCGCCGAGTTCGGCGGCCAGCAGCCGCACCTGGTGCGCCTGGTCGGCCTTGGTGGCGGAGTACGCGATGTTGTTCGGGCCGGCGAATACCGCGTTCTTGGAGGCGATGTAGACGATGTCACCGCCGAGATCCTGTTCGATCATCACCCGGGCGGCCTCCCGGGCGACCAGGAACGAGCCGCGGGCCATGATGTCGTGCTGCAGGTCCCAGTCCTTGGCGGTGGTCTCCAGCAGCGGCTTGGAGATCGAGATGCCCGCGTTGTTGACCACCAGGTCCAGGCCGCCGAAGGCGAGCAGCGCCTGGGCGAAGGCCGCCTCGATCTGCGCCTCGGAGGTGACGTCGACCGTCACCGCGACCGCCTTGTCCGGGCCGCCCAGTTCTTCGGCGACGGATGCGGCGTTGGCTGCGTTCAGGTCGGCCACCACCACGCAGGCGCCTTCGGCGACGAGCCGGTGCGCGATGGCCTTGCCGATACCGGAACCGGCACCGGTGACCAGGGCGATCCGGGTGGCCAGCGGTTTGGGCTTCGGCATCCGCCGCAGCTTGGCCTCCTCCAGCTCCCAGTACTCGATCCGGAACTTCTCCGACTCCTGGATCGGCCGGTAGGAGGAGACCGCCTCGGCGCCGCGCATGACGTTGATCGCGTTGACGTAGAACTCACCGGCGACCCGGGCGGTCTGCTTGTCCTTGCCGTAGCTGAACATCCCGACGCCCGGGACGAGGACGATCGCCGGGTCGGCGCCGCGCATCGCGGGGGAGTCCTCGGTGGCGTGCCGCTCGTAGTAGGCGGCGTATGCGGCGCGGTACTCCTCGTGCAGCACCCGCAGCCGGGCCGTCACTTCCTCCACCGGCGTGCCGGCCGGCAGGTCGACGACGAGCGGGCGGACCTTCGTGCGCAGGAAGTGGTCCGGGCAGGAAGTGCCGAGCGCAGCCAGCCGGGGGTGCTCGGCGCGGGCGAGGAAGTCCAGCACCTCCGCGGAATCGGTGAAGTGGCCGACCTGCGGGCGGTCCGTGGAGGCGATGCCCCGCAGCAGGGGAGCCAACTGCGCGGCCCGGGCGCGGCGTTCGTCTTCCGGCAGCGGCTCGTAGCCGGCCAGCGGCGGGCCGAACGGCTCCGCCTTTCCGCGCCGCTCCAAGAACTCCTCGGCGGTGCGGATGATCCGGAGGGAGTTGCCCTCGCACTCGTCCGCGGTGGCGCCCCAGGCGGTGATGCCGTGGCCGCCGAGAACGCAGCCGATCGCCTGCGGGTTGGCCCGCTTGACCGCGGCGATGTCCAGGCCGAGTTGGAAGCCGGGGCGCCGCCAGGGCACCCACACCACCGCGTCGCCGAAGCACTCCTTGGTCAGCGCCTCGCCGTCGGCCGCACAGGCCAGGGCGATACCCGAGTCGGGGTGCAGGTGGTCGACGTGCTGGGCGTCCACCAGGCCGTGCATGGCGGTGTCGATGGACGGCGCCGCGCCGCCCTTGCCGTGCAGGCAGTAGTCGAAGGCGGCGACCATCTCGTCCTCGCGCTCGACACCCGGATACACCTCGGTCAGCGCACGCAGCCGGTCCAGCCGCAGCACGGCCAGGCCGGGGGCGGTGAGGGTGCCCAGGTCACCGCCCGATCCCTTGACCCACATCAGCTCGATGTCGGTGCCGGTGACCGGATCGGGCGCGGTGCCCTTGGCGGAGGTGTTGCCGCCGGCGTAGTTGGTGTTGCGCGGGTCGGCGCCCAGCCGGTTGGAGCGCGCGAGCAGCGCGCCGACGACGGGATGGGGGGCGGTGGCCATGTCGGTGTCCTTTGCGGGTCCGGGCGAGCAGCGGCTGTGCGGATACGGATGGTCGGGTGCGATCCGGGCCGCCGCCACCCCGGGGATCCGGTGGCTGCGACCCGCGTCCGGCCGGAGGTCAGGCGCCCCAGCCGGCCTGTTCGCCGCCGACCCGGCCGGCCACGATCTTCTGCTGCCAGCCGGAGTTCCGGTAGGCGGCCACGGGGTCCGGGTCGAGTCCCTGCTCCTGGCGGATCTCGGCAAGCAGCGAGCGTACATCGGTGTTGTACGCGTCCATCAGGACGGCGTTGGCCGCCAGGACGTCACCGGAACGCTGGGCGGCGGTCAGCGCGTCGAGGTCGACCAGCAGCGCCTTGGCGGTGGCCTCCTGGACGTTCATCACCGAGCGGATGACAGCGGGGATCTTCGCTTCGATGTTGTGGCACTGGTCGAGCATGAAGGCGACGCCGGTCTCGGCGGCCAGGCCGTTGTTCTTGGCGACCTCGTGCAGGATCCGGAACAGCTGGAACGGGTCCGCGGAGCCGACCATCAGGTCGTCGTCGGCGTAGAAGCGGGAGTTGAAGTCGAAACCGCCGAGCTTTTGCTCCCGCAGCAGGAGGCGACGATGAATTCGATATTGGTGCCCGGCGCGTGGTGACCGGTGTCGACCACGACCTGCGCCTTGGGACCGAGTTTGAGGCAGTGCGCGTAACTGGTGCCCCAGTCGGGGACATCGGTGGTGTAGAAGGCCGGCTCGAACAACTTGTATTCGAGCAGCATCCGCTGGTCGTCGCCGAGCCGCTCGTAGACGGCGGCCAGCGCTTCGGCGAGGCGGTCCTGGCGGGCGGTGATGTCGTCCTGGCCGGGGTAGTTGGTGCCGTCGGAGAACCAGAGCTTGAGGTCCCGCGAGCCGGTGGCGTCCATGATGTCGACGCATTCCAGCAGGTGGTCCAGGGCCTTGCGGCGGATGACCGGGTCGGCATTGGTGACCGAGCCGAGCTTGAAGTCGTCGTCCTGGAAGACGTTGGCGTTGATCGCGCCGAGGGTCAGCCCGTGACCGCGGGCGTGCGCGCCGAGTCGGGCGAAGTCGTCGACCCGGTCCCACGGGATGTGCAGGGACACCACCGGCGCCACACCGGTCGCCGCCTGCACCTGGGCGGCGTCGTCCAGCTTCTCGTACGGATCACGCGGCACACCGGCCTGCCGGAACACCTTGAAGCGAGTGCCCGAGTTGCCGTAACCCCACGAAGGGGTCTCGATGCGCTGGGACGTGAGTGTCGCCTTTACGGCAGACAGGTCTGTCATGGCAACCTCTATGAATCGTTTCATGAACCGGCTTCACGGTAAGGCCGCCGGTGACTTCTGTCAATGATTCCTGGGGTGATGAAATGGTTCAGATACGCCCAAGAGATGTCGCGGGGTCCCGGTGCGCGGGCGCCGCCGCCCGGGTGGGGCCGTGTTGTCCCGTTCCCCGGACGCGGTCGCACCGGCCCCTGGGCGCCGTCGGCCGGGCGGGCCAGATCGGACGGTCGGCGGGATCCGCGGGACGGGGTGGGGCGAGGAGAGCCGAGCGCTGCCGATGGTAGCGGTCCGGTCCGGGCGGCCTGCCCGGCTGTGCGGCCGTGACAGCCGGGCCGCCGTGACAGACGTTTGGCCGGTCCCGGATGACGAACCGCGTCCGTCCGGTTCGGCGCGATGCCTGTCGGCCGCGGGGCTGGCGACGGCGCCTCCCGCGCATTTCCCCGGACCGGCCGCGCGGAGTCCGGACTTCGGGGGATTGCTGCCCGGCGGCTGCACGACTTCCCTGCCGGTGAAGTCCGTACCGCCGGCCGGTACAGGGAGGAACCGCCTTTATTCTGAAGCGATTCATAGCCTCGGAAATTCGGCCGGTCCGGCCATTGATGTTTTCGGAGTTGGGTGGTCGCGCCGTGTGATTGAATAGGTTCAAGCACGGGTCCTGACCGCAGCTCCCCGGAGCACCGGCCCCGAGCACGATGCGCCGTGGCTGCGGTGAGTGGGACGGAGCATGGAGCCGATGGTTGGGATCAAAGAAGTAGCGCGTCAGGCCGGTGTCTCGGTGGGCACGGTGTCCAACGTGATCAACCGGCCCGAGATGGTCGCCGAGGAGACCAGGGCCCGCGTCCAGTCGGTAATCACCCGACTCGGGTACGTCCGCAGCGAATCCGCCCGTCAGCTGCGAGCCGGCGCCAGCCGGATCATGGCCCTGCTCGTCCTGGACATGGGCAACCCGTTCTTCGTCGCCGTCGCGAGCGGCGCCGAGCGCGCCGCCCGGCAGACCGGTCTTGTGGTGATGGTGTGCAACAGCGCGCAAAGTGTGCGCGAGGAGGTCGACTACCTCGCGCTCTTCGCCGAGCACCGCGTTCGCGGTGTGCTGGTGACCCCCGCTGATCCGACCGGCCGCAGCCTCGACGGGCTGCGCGGCCAGAACATCCCCTTCGTCCTGGTCGACCGGGTCGCCGGGGACGGCATGGGGTGCTCGGTCTCGGTGGACGACGTGGTCGGCGGACGGCTCGCCGCCCAGCACCTCATCGCGGCCGGGCACCGGGTGATCGTCTACGTCGGCGGTCCGTCCGACGTGCCCCAGGTCCGGGACCGCCGGGCCGGTGCGCTGTCGGCGCTGGCCGAGGCCGGGCTCCCGCCCGAGGCGCTGATCGACGTGTCCGCCGAACGCCTGGACGTCGCGGCCGGACGTGACGCCGGATCGCGCCTCCTGGGCCTGTCCCCCCGGCCCACCGCCGTCTTCTGCGCCAACGACCTGCTGGCACTGGGCGTCCTGCAGTCGATGTTCGCGGCCCGGATCGGCGTCCCCGAGGAGATGGCGATCGTCGGTTACGACGACATCGAGTTCGCGGCGGCCGCGGCCGTGCCGCTGACGTCCGTCCGGCAGCCGGCCGTCGCCATGGGACGGCTGGCCGCCGAGATGCTGATGGACGAGACCGGTCCCGACGCCGAGGCGCACCAACACCGCCAGGTCGTCCTCCAACCCGAACTCGTCGTGCGCGGCTCCAGTTTGCGCGCGCGCTGAGAGCGCGCACCCGGCACGGATCCCCCCACGTGGCGGAGCCAACGACCTGAGACGTTTCAAACCGGCGCCGAAGATTAACGGGGCCCGACCGCTTCCGCAATGGGCGGTGCGAGAACGGTTCGGAGACGATATCGGCTCAGATCCATCTCCCCGATCCGCCGGCGACGCCAATCCGGGCCCCGGTCGGCCGAGTTGAGGCCGGCCCGTCCGCGCGAGCCGCCGCCCGCGACGAAAACGCCGGGGGAGGGATGCCTGCCTCGGACGGCGCGCGATGACCGGCGGGTCCGCCTCCGCGAAGGCGCCCCCTGATGTGCGGCCCGCGACGGCACTCGTCCGCACCCGACGGTTGCTCCGAGGGCCGCCGTGCGACCTCGCTGCTGCGGACCGGCGCCCAGCCGGCGCTCTGTCGCGGCTCGCGCCTGGCACTTGGCGCAGACCAGCGGCCCGTCCACCCGACGCCCCGGAACTGGGCGAATGCCCGTCGTCGAGAGTTCTCGCCGACGATCGCGGTGCCGCTCCCACCGCCGGCCCCGCGCGCATCGCCGCATCCGCGTCCCGGTCGTAACGCGTCGCGCGCCGCGCCCGTCCAGTTGTTTCCGGAGCGGGCGGAAACCGCGGGGGGCCGACCGTTCGTACCGCGCTCCCCGTCATCGGATCCGCCGGTCCCGCGCCGCCGCCGGACCCGCCCACGGCCCCGACCCGAGCCGCTTCCGGCAGCCGGGCCGCTGTCGCCCGGCTGTCCGTCGTGATGGCACGCGGGCAGATTTCTCGGGCCGGACTCTAGACGTCCCCATGATGCAGGACATAGTCTCACGACGATCGACCCCGATGAAACGATTCAGTTACGGGAGGGTTAATGTCGAACTCGGCACGAGGGGATCCCGGCGGCGGCCGTCCGCCGCACCGCCCGTCCACCCGGCTCTGACGGCGTACAGCCCGGGCCACGGTGGACCCGCCCGGCACCGACGGGCCCCGGCACCGCCCGGCACCCCCGGCTCGGTCGAGGAACCCGGCCGAGAAAACCCGGCCGCCGACCCGGCCGCCGACCCGGCCGGCAAGCCCCGCCCAGGGGCAAGGCATCGCCGGCCGGCAGGCGTACGGGAACGGCTGACAAGGCCCGGACCGGACCTTCGGGGCGGAACCCCGGCCCACCGGCCCGGACGACCAGCGCGTACCGCGGACCGGCGCAGACAGCGGTCAGGCCCGGCCCGGTCCTGGCGCCACATCACGGAAGAGTCGAGACATTGGGAAGAACCCTGATCGTCCGGGGGGACGTCACCACGAGTCCCGGACGACTCCATGGAGGGGGAGTGGGCGCGAGTTGCGAGCCCACCGCGGCAAGGCCGCACACCGAGGCGAGGACCTGGCACGATGAACGATCCCGTTGACAAAGACCCGCTGCTGGTACTGGAGAAGGCGACCAAGCGCTTCGGTGCCGTCCGCGCGCTGGAGGACGGGTCGGTCACCCTCTACCCGGGTGAGGCGCACGCGCTGCTGGGCGAGAACGGCGCGGGCAAGTCGACGCTCGTGAAGATCCTCGCCGGGGTCCACCAGCCCGACGGCGGCCGGCTGCTGATCGAGGGACAGCCGGCCGTCCTGTCCGGTCCGGCGGCCTCCCGGGCCGCGGGTGTGTCGATCATCTACCAGGAGCCGACACTGTTCCCCGACCTCAGCGTCGCGGAGAACATCTTCATGGGCCGCCAGCCGCGCCGCGCGGGCCGCCGTATCGACCGCGCCGCGATGAACAAGGCGGCAGCGGAGGTCTTCGCCCGCCTCGGGGTCCAGCTGGACCCCGAGCGCCAGGCCCGCGGCCTGTCGGTCGCCGACCAGCAGATCGTCGAGATCGCCAAGGCGCTGTCGCTGGACGCCAAGGTCCTGGTGATGGACGAGCCGACCGCCGCGCTGACCTCCGTCGAGGTGGAACGCCTCTTCGAGGTGATGCGCACGCTGCGCGCCCAGGGCGCCGCGGTGCTGTTCATCTCGCACCGGCTGGAAGAGGTGTTCGCCAGCTGCCAGCGCGTCACGATCATGCGCGACGGGCGGTTCGTGAGCACCGCGCCGATCGAGGACGTCACCGTCGACACCATCATCCGGTCGATGGTCGGCCGCGACCTGGACGCGCTGTTCCCCAAGACGGAGACCACCCCCGGCGAGGTCGTCCTGGAGGTCGACCGGCTCACCCGGCAGGGCGTCTTCCACGACATCAGTTTCACCGTGCGCAAGGGCGAGATCGTCAGCCTGGCCGGTCTGGTCGGGGCCGGGCGCAGTGAAGTCGCGCGCGCCGTCTTCGGTATCGACAAGTGGACGTCCGGAACGGTCCGGGTCAACGGCCGCGAACTCACCAACGGGGACCCGGCCGGCGCCATGGCCGGCGGGGTGGCGCTCGTACCGGAGGACCGCCGTCAGCAGGGCCTGGTGATGGACATGGGCATCGACCAGAACGTCGCCCTCGCCTCGCTGATCCGGCTGCGCAAGTACGGGCTGATCCGGCGCGGCGCGGAACGGGACCTCGCCTCGACCTGGGCGGACCGGCTCCAGCTGAAGTTCGGCCGGATGAAGAACCCGGTCTCCACCCTCTCCGGCGGCAACCAGCAGAAGGTCGTGCTGGGCAAATGGCTCGCCCGGAGCCCCTCCCTGCTGATCATCGACGAGCCGACCCGGGGGATCGACGTCGGCACCAAGGCCGAGGTGCACCGCATCCTCGACGGGCTCGTCGCCGACGGAATGGCCGTCTTGATGATTTCGTCCGAACTGCCGGAAGTCCTCGGCATGGCCGACCGTGTGCTGGTTCTGCACGAGGGCCGGATCACCGCCGAGCTGAGCCGGGCCGAGGCCGACGAGGACTCGATCATGCGCGCGGCCGCGGGCCTGACGGCGGTGGCGTCATGACCGCACTGGCCACCCCGCCCCCCGTGACCGCGCGGGTCGCCCGCGGCGGATCGCTGCTGCGAGCCCGGGAACTGGGCATCGGCGTCGCGATCGTCCTGGTGTTCGTCGCCACCACGCTCAACAACCACGCGTTCGCCAACGCGCACAGCATCCAGCAACTGCTCACCGGGGCGTCCCTGATCGCGCTCCTCGGCGTCGGCGAGACACTCGTCATCGTCACCCGCAACGTCGACCTGTCGGTCGGCTCGGTCGTCGGGGTGTCGGCGTACGTCGTCGGCGACGTGTTCAAGCACCACCCCGGCTTCCCGGTCCCGCTGGGCTTCCTGCTCGGCATCGCGATCGGCGCCGTGATCGGTTCGGTCAACGGGGTGATCACCACGGTCACCCGGGTGCCCAGCCTGGTGGTGACGCTGGCGATGCTCTACATCGTGCGCGGCATCGACGGTGTGATCGTCAACGGCAAGACGATCGACCCGGCCGCGATCCCCAAGTCCTTCACCGAGGTCGGCTACAAGACCGTCCTCGGGGTGCCGTGGCTCGCCGTCATCGTCGCGGTCGTGGTGGCGATCGTGGGGTACGCGATGCGCTCCTTCCGCGCCAGCCGCGACCTCTACGCGATCGGCTCGAACCCGGAGGCCGCCGCGCTGGCGGGCATCCCCACCGGGCGACGGGTGTTCACCGCGTTCCTCATCAGCGGTTCGCTGGCCGGCTTCGCCGGGGCGCTGTTCCTGGCGCTGCACGCCCAGATCGACGTCACCGGCGGCAACGGCTACGAGCTGACCGTCGTCTCGGCGGTGGTCGTCGGCGGCGTGGCGATCTTCGGCGGCAGCGGCAGCGTGCTCGGCGCCGCCCTCGGCGCCGTACTGCTGAACACGATCAACCAGGCGCTGGTCGCCACCAAGATCTCGTCCTTCTGGAACGAGGCGATCGCCGGCGGCCTGCTGCTGGCCGCCATCGCCTTCGACCGCTGGCTGAGTCTGCGGGTCGCACGAAGCCTGCAGTCCGCACAGGGAGCCCACCGTGACACCTGACATCACCACCAAGCCGTCGGCTCCCATGTCCTACCGCGGCACCGACGCCGGCAAGCAGCCCCTGTGGCGCGAACTGGTGCGCTGGGAGAGCGCGCTGGTGTTCGTCCTGATCGCGGTGCTGATCTTCGGCTCGGCGCAGTCGGCGAACTTCCTCAACAGCTCGAACTTCTTCTACATCGGCCTGAACATGGGCGAGATCGCCATCATGGCGCTGCCCATGACGCTGATCGTGATGACCGGCGAGATCGACCTGTCGGTCGCCTCCATGCTCGGCCTGTCCGGCACCGTGATGGGCTCGCTGTTCCACGACGGCTGGTCGATCTGGGCGGCGATGGCCGCCGCCCTGGTCGTCGGCGCGGCCGGCGGCGCGCTCAACGGCCTGCTCATCGCGAAGGCGGGGCTGCCGTCGATCGCGGTGACCATCGGCACGCTGACCCTGTTCCGCGGCATCTCCGAGATCATCCTCGCGCCGCGGACCATCACCGGCTTCCCGACGTCCCTCACCAAGATCGGCGTCATGCCGGTCGGCGGCACCGAGATAGCCTGGTCGGGGCTGATCTTCCTGATCCTGGCCGTCATCTTCGGTGTGGTGCTGCACGCCACCCCACTGGGCCGCTCCATCGTGGCGATCGGCCTGCAGCCCGAGGCGGCGCACTTCTCCGGTGTCCGCGTCAAGCGGATCACCTTCGGCCTGTACGTGGTCTCCGGCATCTTCTGCGCCTTCGCCGGCATCCTGTTCACCCTCAAGAACTCCTCGGTCAGCTACGACGCCGGCACCGGACTCGAACTCACCGTGGTGGCCATCGTGCTGCTCGGCGGAGTGTCGATCTTCGGCGGCCGGGGCACGGTCGTCGGCGTCGTGCTCGCCGTCGTCATCGTGGGCTGCCTCCAACAGGCCCTGACCCAGATGGGCGTTCAGCCGGAAGTCCAGAACATCGTCACCGGCGTCCTGCTGCTGATCAGCGTCGTCGTACCCAACAGCGGCGAAGCAGTGCGCAGGATCAGGGCCCGCGCCCAGCGCGCACGCTGACGACCGGAAGCCCCGATCGCTCCTGTCCCATCCACTTCCTCACGAAAGACAGTCACGTGACCATTAGCGCAACGGCGCGCCGTAGAGCGACCGCCTTCCTCGCCCTCACCGTGGCCGGCCTCACCCTCGCGGCCTGCGGTTCCTCGTCCAGCGCGGGCTCCGACCCGACCGGCGCCCCCACCGCCACCGGCGTCAAGAAGGGGCTGACCGTCTACTTCATCCCCAAGGACACCCAGAACCCCTACGAGGTCCTCGCCGATGTCGGCGGTCAAAAGGCCCTCAAGGAACTCGGCGGCAAGGTCGTCGTCAGCAGCGGCACCGCCGACACCGCGGCCGCGCAGATCCCGTCCATCCAGGCCGCGATACAGGCGCACGCCAACGCCATCGTGATCGCGGGCAACGACCCGTCCGCGCTGTGTCCCTCGCTCAACCAGGCGGCGCAGGCCGGCATCAAGATCGTCGCCTTCGACTCGGACATCTCCTGCGGCAGCAGCCCGAACCACCTGTTCGTCAACCAGGCGGACACGGCGTCGGTCGGCACCTCCGAGGTGGACCTGCTGGCCAAGGAGATCAACAGCACCGGCCAGATCGCGATCCTGTCGGCCGCCGCCAGCGCGACGAACCAGAACGCCTGGATCGGCTACATGAAGAAGGAACTGGCCGCCAAGTACCCGAACATGAAGCTCGTCAGCACCGTGTACGGCAACGACGACCCGGCCACCTCGCTGACCGTCCTGCAGGGTCTGCTCTCGGCCTACCCGAACCTCAAGGGCATCATCTCGCCGACCACCGTCGGTATCTCCACCGCCGCGCAGTACCTGTCCACCCACAAGGACGTGGCCGCCAAGGTCACGCTCACCGGGCTCGGACTGCCCTCGCAGATGAAGTCCTACGTGAAGGACGGCACCGTCAAGTCCTTCGAGCTGTGGAACCCGAACAACCTGGGCTACCTGGCCGGTTACGCCGCCGCGTCGCTGTCCTCGGGCAGTGCCAGCCTGCAGACCGGGTCCAGCTTCAAGGCGGGCACCCTCGGCAGCTTCAAGGTGCTCGGCCCCTCGGCCGGGGTCGGCCCGTCGGTCGTGCTCGGCCCGCCGACCGTCTTCGACGCGTCGAACGTCGACCAGTTCAACTTCTGATGTCGATGGTGCCCGGGCCGGTCCGTGGGGGGCCGGCCCGGCACCGGCAGCACTGAGAGAGTCCGAGTGAACCGCTACTGCTTCCTGCTTCAGGTCAGGCCCGAGCTGCTGGACGAGTACCGCGAGCGGCACACCCGTGTCCGGCCGGAGATGCTGCGCGCGCTGGCCGCGGCCGGCTGGCACAACTACTCGATCTTCGCCCGCCCCGACGGGCTGCTGGTGGGCTACGTCGAGGCCGACGACCTGGCCGCCGCGCAGACGGCGATGGCCGGTACCGAGGTGAACGCCCGCTGGCAGGCCGAGATGGCGCGCTACTTCACCGGACTGGACGGCCAACCTCCCGACGAGGGATTCCAGCTGATCGAGCAGATCTTCAACCTCGACGACCAACTGCACGCACTGGGAGAAGGACCCCGCTGATGACCACGACACTCGACTCCTCTCCCCCCTCGCCCGGCCTGGAACGCATCGCGGCCCGGCGGACGAAGGTGGGGCTGGTCTCCGGTGGACTCGGCGCCTACTGGCCCCAGTTCCCGGACCTGCTGCCGCAACTGCGCACGTCGGCCGACCGGGTGGCGCAGCGGATGCGGGACCTGGACTGCGAGGTGGTCGACGTCGGGTTCATCTCGGACGCGCAGGACGGCGCGCGGGCCGCCGAACAGCTGCGGGTGGCCGGCTGCGACTTGATCGTCGGCTTCCTCACCACCTACATGACCGCCTCGATGCTGGTGCCCGTCGCGCAGCGCAGTGGAGCGCCGGTGCTGCTGATCAACCTGCAGCCCACCGAGGTGATGGACCACGCCGCCTTCGACACCGGCCAGTGGCTGGCCTACTGCGGTGCCTGCCCGCTGCCGGAGATGGCCAACACCTTCCTGCGCTGCGGGATCGACTTCCGCTCGGTGTCGGGCTACGTCGAGGACGAACGCGCCTGGACCCGGATCGGCCGCTGGATCAAGGCGGCCGGGGTCAGGGGCGCGCTGAAGCACGGCCGGCACGGCCTGATGGGGCACCTCTACCCCGGCATGCTCGACGTGTCGACCGACCTCACCCTCGTCCCGGCCAACTTCGGCGGCCACATGGAGGTCCTGGAGTTCGACGACCTGCGGGTCCGGGTGGCCGACGTCACCGACGCCCAGGTGGACGAGCGGATCGCGCTGGCCCGCGAGGTCTTCGACATCGACCCCACCGTTCAGCAGGAGGACTTCCGCTGGGCGGCCCGGGTGTCGGTCGGACTGGACCGGCTGGCCGCGGACTTCGCGCTGGACAGCCTCGCCTACTACCACCGCGGCCTGGACGGCGAGCAGCACGAACGCCTCGGCGCGGGCATGATCCTCGGCTCGTCCCTGCTCACCGCGCGGGGCATCCCCACCACCGGTGAGTACGAGCTGCGCACCTCGCTGGCCATGCTGATCGTCGACCGGCTCGGCGGCGGCGGATCGTTCACCGAGCTGCAGGCCCTCAACTTCCGTGACGGCGTTGTCGAGATGGGCCATGACGGCCCCGCGCACCTGGCGATCAGCCAGAAGCGGCCGCTGCTGCGGGGTCTGGGTGTCTACCACGGCAAGCGCGGCTGGGGCGTGTCCGTCGAGTTCGACGTGGCACACGGCCCGGTCACCACCTTCGGGATCGCCCAACTGCGCGACGGCGCCTTCCGGTTCGTCGCGTCCAAGGGCGAGGTCGTTCCGGGGCCGCTGCTGGAGATCGGCAACACCACCTCGCGGGTCGACTTCGGCTGCGACCCCGGCGAGTGGACCGACGCCTGGAGCGCGACCGGTATCTCGCACCACTGGGCGCTGGGCGTCGGCGACCTCATACCCCAGCTGCGCGCCACCGCGGACCTGCTCGGCGTCGAGCTGGTGGAGGTCGCGGTATGAGGCCGGGCCGATCCATCCCACCGTCATTCCGCAGCCGTCCATTCGAACGGGAAAGCAGGTCCTCTCATGGCCGGTCGTGAGGAAGTCAAGAGCGTCCTTCGCGCACAGAAGATCGAGTTGCCGTCCTGGGCCTTCGGCAACTCCGGCACCCGGTTCAAGGTCTTCGCCCAACAGGGCGTGCCCCGCGACCCGTTCGAGAAGATCGCGGACGCCGCGCGCGTCCACGCCCACACCGGGGTGGCGCCGAGTGTCGCGCTGCACATCCCCTGGGACGCGGTCGACGACTGGGCGGCGCTCGGCCGGGCCGCCGCGGACGCCGGCATCACACTGGGCACGATCAACGCCAACGTCTTCCAGGACGACGACTACAAGCTCGGCAGTGTCACCAACCCGGACCCGGCGGTCCGCCGCAAGGCACTCGACCACCTCTTCGCCTGCGTCGACGTGATGGACCGGACCGGCTCGCGCGACTTGAAACTGTGGTTCTCCGACGGCACCAACTACCCGGGGCAGGACGACATCCGGGCCCGCCAGGACCGCCTGGCCGAGGCGCTGAGCGCGGTGTACGAACGGCTGTCGGCCGACCAGCGGCTGATCTTGGAGTACAAGCTGTTCGAGCCGGCCTTCTACACCACCGACGTGCCGGACTGGGGCACCGCCTACGCGCACTGCCTCAAGCTGGGCGAGCGGGCGAAGGTGTGCGTCGACACCGGCCACCACGCGCCCGGTACCAACATCGAGTTCATCGTGGCCTTCCTGCTGCGCGAGGGGAAGCTCGGCGCCTTCGACTTCAACTCCCGCTTCTACGCCGACGACGACCTCATCGTGGGCGCGGCCGACCCGTTCCAGCTGTTCCGCATCCTGTTCGAGGTGGTGAACGGCGGCGGTCTGGCCGCCGATTCCGACATCGCGTTCATGCTCGACCAGTGCCACAACATCGAGCCGAAGATTCCCGGCCAGATCCGCTCGGTGATGAACGTCCAGGAGGCCACCGCCAAGGCGCTGCTGGTCGACACCGCGGCGCTCGGCGCGGCGCAGGCCGCCGGTGATGTGCTCGGCGCGAACGCCGCCCTGATGGACGCCTACAACACCGACGTACGCCCGATGCTCGCCGAACTCCGCGCGGAGATGGGCCTCGACCCCGATCCCATGGGCGCCTACGCCCGCTCGGGATACGCCGAGC
>NZ_FMCH01000598.1 GCF_900091855.1 Streptomyces sp. DvalAA-14 | reverse complement strand
GGCCACCGGCGCCGGCACGCCCGCCGAGCGGGCCCAGAACATGCCGGTCAGCAGGAAGGCCGCTGTCCCCGCGGCGCGGCAGCGCTCGGCCAGGTCGCGCACCAGCCGGGGCCGCAGCAGCGGCTCGCCGCCGGTCAGCAGCGCGACCGCGGGCGGACACGGGCCGGCGAAGCCGTCCGCGAACCGCAGCAGCGCCCCGGCGGGCGGATCGCCGCCCCGGGCCGTGGCGTCCGTCGAGCAGTGCGCGCAAGCCAGCGGGCAGCGCCCGGTCAGGGCCAGCACGACACCCGCTCCGGGAACGGGGCGCAGCGCCAGATACTCCGCCAGATGCATGCCCACCACCTCCGAAGTACCGGGGCCACCAGGACGCAGCATGGCCGACCCGGCTTTCGTCGGAGCTTGCCGACGGTTCATTTCCGGTAGGTCCGCCCCGCGCCACGGCCCGTGGCGTGGGCACTGTTCACTCGCATACCTCGGCGATACCGAACCTGAACCGGCCGCTCCTAGCGTCATCTCCCGAGCAGCCCCGGACCCCACCCCCTCGGGTCGGGCAAGGCATCGAAGCCAGGAGGACGATCATGAACGAGGACCTGAGCCCCGAGTCCATGCGCGAAGCCAGTGAGCAGCTCATCCGTGTCGTGACGAGCCCGGAGTACCTCGAGCTCGCCGCCGAGATCAACGCCCTGCCCGTCGACGAGCGCTTCGAGGCCACCGCCGAGCGGCTGACCCCGGAGGCGCTGCGGACCCGCGGCCTGGAGCTGCCCGAGGCGCTGCGGATCAGCCCGCGCTGGTTCGAGCCGCCGACGGCCGGCGTGCTCACCGCCGACGACGTGCTCGCCCACGGCGCCAACGTCGCCGCCCCGGTCGCGCCCGGCGGCACGCTGTGCGTGTCCGTCGGTGAGATCGTCTGCGTCTCCTACGGCTCCAGCGCCGCCGAGTGACCGCCGGGCCCCTCTCCCTCGTCGACGCCGAGGACGAAGGCGATCTGCTGGCCGGCGGCGTCCACCCCGAGCTGTCGCGGTGGATGGCCGAGGGGCTGCAGGCGATCGGCGCCTACGCGGCCACCGAGCCGTTCCAGCGGATGTACCGCGAGATGGGCGCGATGTCGCTGGAGGACAAGGCACTGTTCGTGCGCACCGTCCTGCTGAACCCCGAGGAGCTGGACCGGCGGGGCCTGACCCCGCCGGCGGGGATCCGGTTCCAGCGCTCGGAGTTCGGCGACCGGCGGCCCACCGTCTTCTGCGTCAGCAAGGCGCTGCCCGAGGGCGCCTTGTGGAAGCGCATCACCATCACCTACGACCACGGCGACAGCTTCCCGGTGCAGGAGGGCGGTAACCGATGACGGTGGACACTGCGGTCCCGGCGATCTCCATCGACGACGTCGACCTGGAGACCAAGCGCAGCTGGATGCTGGAAGCGCTCATGGACATCTACACCTATGCGCGCACCCCCGGCTTCCAGGCCGTACTGGCGGAGATGAACGAACTCCCCACGCTGCAGGACAAGGACCGGTTCGTCCGGACCGTGCTGCTCGCGCCGGCCGAGCTGGAGCGGCGCGGCATCACTCCGCCCGAAGGGGTGGTGGTGCAGCGGTCCCGGTTCATGGACGACCGGCCGACGGTGTTCTGCGTGGTCAAGTACCTGCCGGACCCGACCCGCAAGATGACGCTCACCTTCGACCAGGGCAAGATGCTCTGGCCGACGCAGTTCTGACCCGGACCACGGGACCACCGGACGCGGGGGCGGCGGAGCCAGGCTCCGCCGCCCCCGCGTCCTTTCGTGCTCATCGTCGGTGCCCGGCGCCCGCTCGACGCCGACGGGAAAGGATGGCAGCTCATGGGTGCGTCCACGACAGCGGGCGGGCAGTCACGGCAAACCACCTACCCGCCGGGCCTGCGCGGCCTGGCACGCTTCGCCGCGGAGCGCCGGACCGCGCTCTTCGCGGCGTTCCTGCTGATCCTGGTGGCCGACGCGGCCACCTTGGCGCAACCGATCGTCACCGGCCACCTGCTGGACGCGGTGATCGGCGGGCGCGGCATCGGCCGTATCGTCGCCCTGCTCGTGCTGATCTTCGTGGTCGGCGCGGTGCTGACCGGGATCGGCGGCTACGTGCTCAGCCGTACCGGGGAGGCGGTCGTACGGGACCTGCGGGTACGCCTCGGCGCGCATCTGCTGTACCTGCGGATCGCGGAGCACGACCGCCGGCGCTCGGGCGACCTGCTCTCCCGGGCCAGCGGCGACACCATGATGGTGCGCTCCATCGTCACCACCGGCCCGGTCACCGCGGTCACCGGGGCCATCACCCTGATCGCCTCGCTGGTGCTGATGGCCAGGATCGACCTGACGCTGCTGGGTGTGACGGTGGCGACCATGGCGGTCAGTTTCGGCGCGGTGTTCACCGTGCTGCCCCGGGTCAAGCCGGCCGCGATGCAGACCCAGGCCAGCGTCGGACGGCTGATCGCCGTGCTGGACCGTTCGCTGCGGGCGATCCGGACCGTCAAGGCCAGCCGCGCCGAGGAGCGCGAGCTGCGGGAGATCGAGGAGCAGGCGGCCGGCGCCTACACCGGCGGCCTGAAACTGTCCCGGATCCAGTCGCAGATCACCCCGGCGATCACCCTGGGCGTCCACGGTTCCTTCCTGGTGGTGCTCGGCCTCGGCGGCGCCCAGGTCGCGGCGGGGCATCTGACGATCTCCCAGCTCATCTCCTACCTGCTGTACCTGACCACGCTGGCCGTACCGCTGGTCAGCGTCGGCCAGTTGATGTCCGACCTGCAGCGCGGCCTGGTGTCCTTCAACCGGGTCAACGAGATCCTCGACCTGGAACTCGAACCCGTCTTCGCCGAGCCCGCCGGTGAGTTGGAGACGATGGCGCACGCGGCGGCCGGCGGCGCCGCCGAGATCACCTTCGACGACGTGGCGTTCGGCTACAACGAACGGCGCATCCTGGACGGGGTGAGCTTCCGGGTCACCCCCGGCAGTCACACCGCCGTGGTCGGCCCCTCGGGCGCCGGCAAGTCCACCCTGCTGGCCCTGGTGGAGCGGTTCTACGAGGCGGACGCCGGCCGGGTGCTCATCGACGGCCGGGACGTCACCGGGATGCCGCTGAACGAACTGCGCCGCATGATCGCCTACGTGGAGCAGGAGACCCCGGTGCTGGCCGGCACGGTGGGCGCCAACATCCGCTACGCCTGCCCGGACGCCTCCGACGACGCGGTCGACGCGGTGGTCGCCCAGGTGGGCCTGACCGGGCTGATGGAACGGCTGCCGGACGGCCTGGACACCGACGTCGGCGACGCCGGGGTCCTGATGTCGGGCGGTGAGCGGCAGCGCATCGCCATCGCCCGCGCGCTGCTCGGCCGGCCGCGGGTGCTGCTGCTGGACGAGGCCACCTCGCAACTGGACGCGCTCAACGAACTGGCGATGCGTGACACCGTGCGCAACGCGGCCGGACCGCGGTGCACCGTGGTGACGGTCGCCCACCGGCTGTCGACCGTGGTGGAGGCGGACAAGATCATCGTGCTGGCGGGCGGCCGGGTGGCCGGCAGCGGCACCCATCAGGAACTGCTCGCCGACAACACGGTCTACCAGGAGCTGGTCCAGGGCCAGTTGCTGCCGGCGGCGACCGGGCTGCCGGCCGGCCCGCACCCGGCGGCCCCGGACGGCGGTGGACGGCTCGGTCCGGTCGAAACCCGCGGTTCGGTCGAAGCCCTCGGCGACCTCGACGACGCGGACGAGCCGGAGGTGCTGGCGGCCGGCGCCGACGCGCTGGAGATGTGGCGCCGGGCCCAGCGCGGCAAGCCCGGCATGCGCTGGCTCGGCCCCTGAGCCGGCCGGCCCGGACGGAGCGGGCGGCCC
>NZ_FMCH01000375.1 GCF_900091855.1 Streptomyces sp. DvalAA-14 | reverse complement strand
GTGGCGCGGGCGGCAGCAGGCCGCCGGCGGCCAGGTGGCGTTCGAAGGCCGCGGCGTCGTCGTGTGCGTGGCTGCCCGCGAGTTGGGGACAGGTGCGGGCGAACGCGGCGAAGGCCTGCAGGTAGGTGTCGCCCAGGGCGAGGCCGAGCCAGGGGTGGTGGGCGCGGGCGGCTCGGGCCCGCTTCTCGAGCAGGGCCCGGGACTGGACCCGTATCCGGTCGGCGTCGAAGCCGGGCGGGATCTCGCCGGCGCCGACGAGGGCGGCGAGCAGTGCAGCCTGGGCGGCGGCGAGCGCCGCGCGGGGTTCACCGCCGGGCACGGGCCCGGCCGGTGGCGACGGCGGCGCGGACGGCGCCCAGTTCGGCGGCGAGTTCGGCGTCCGGCGGGTAGTCGCCGTCGCGTTCGAGGAGGACGCCGGGCACCGGGGCGCGGGCGGCGAGTTCGGTGAGGAGGGCGAGCACCGCTGCGGTGACGGGATGGGTGTGCGAGTCGTGCCAGACGCCGTCCCGTTCGACGCCGCCGGCGACATGGACGTAGGCCAGCCGTTCCAGTGGCAGCCGGTCCAGCACGGCCAGCGGATCGGTGCCGAGATTGACGTGGGCGGTGTGCAGGTTGGCCACGTCCACCAGCAGGAACACCCCGGTGCGCTCGACCAGTTCGGCCAGGAACTCCCCTTCCGACAACTCGTCGTCGGGCCACGCCAGCAGCGGTGCGATGTTCTCCAGGGCGAGCGGTACGGGCAGTCCGCCGCGCGCGATCCGTACGTTCTCGGCGAGCACGCCCAGCGCGTCCCAGGTCCGCGGCACCGGCAGCAGGTGCCCGGCGTTCAGGCCGCCCGCCCGGGTGAACGCCACGTGCTCACTGACCAGCGGTGCGCCCAACGCCTGCGCGCACCGGGCCAGATGGGCCAGCCGCGGACCCTCCGGCCGCTCGGCGCCGCCCAGCGACAGCGACACCCCGTGCGGCACCACGGCGGCCCCTCGCCCGCGCAGCGCGACCAGCGAATCCGGCAGCCGCCCCGGATCGAGGTTCTCGGCGACGACCTCGACGAAGTCGATCCCCGGCAGTCGCTCCACGGTCAGATCGATCTCCGCCCGCCATCCGATGCCGACCCCCAGCGCCCCGATCGGCCCGTCCGCTCCCCCGGCCGCCGACGGCTCGCCGGGCCGGCGCTCAGCCGCCGCAGCCGCCACCGCCGCCCCCTCCACCGCAGGAGCCACCACCGCAACCGGACGCCCCGCCGCAGGAGTAACCGCTGGAGCCGCCGCCACCGGACGCCGAGGAAGCGGCGAGGGAACCGTAGAGCGCCGAGCGCAGGGTCGCGTCCTCGACACCGGCCGCGCCCAGCACGGCGACACCCAGAACCGCGGCCGGTACCGCGGCCGGTACCGCAGTCGGTACGGCGGCCCCTGTCGCGGCGTAGAAGCCGTGGCGGCGGCGGTCGGAAGCCGAACGCGCCCGCGCGGAGTCCCGCGCCCGCACGCCGGCCGTGGTGAGCCGCGATCCCCTCGCCGCCGGCACCAGCAGCATGAGCAGGAGGACCGCTGTGCCAATGAGAGCGCCGGCCAGGAACCCGACCGGCCGGTGCAGCCGGACGCCGTTGACGAGCCGGGCCACGCCGACCGCGAA
This sequence comes from Streptomyces sp. DvalAA-14, assembly GCF_900091855.1. Classification (GTDB taxonomy): domain Bacteria; phylum Actinomycetota; class Actinomycetes; order Streptomycetales; family Streptomycetaceae; genus Actinacidiphila. Next base: position 45,947 of record NZ_FMCH01000375.1, on the reverse strand, counting down.
GACGAGCGCCGGCAGCAGCGCGGTGGCGCGCACCGCCCGCCGCCGGGCCGATCCGAGGACGAGGCGCCGGGCGACGGCCGACGCGGTGACCGCCCGCACCGCCGCCGAGGGGGCCGCCAGGCGGCGCACGCCGCCGATGTTGGTGCTGCGCACGTATTCGACGCAGCTCAGGACGGCCTGTTGGACCGGGTCGTCGGGCGTGCCCCGTCCGCACGAGGTGATCGTGTGATTGCGGGCCACCCGCAGGCGGTCCTCGGCCACGAGCGCCTGGACGGCGGTGTCGACGACCCGCGCGGCGCCGCCGCTGAGCAGCGCGAGGGTGTAGACGTCCACCGGGTCGCTGTCCGTCCGCCGCGCCCACAGCAGGACCCGCCGGATCAGCAGGGCCAGCGCCCAGGCGACCAGCAGCGCAACCGCGTACACCTCGAGGAACCGCGGGCCGCTCAGACCCCAAGGCTCGTTCACGTCGTCCTCCCCCGAAGAAGGCGAACCGCCCCGACAACAGCAACCACGCCCACCCGACCCCGATGGTTCCGGGCTGCCGCGACCGCGGCGGCGCACCCGGCCGGACCGCCCTCCACCAGCAGCCCACCCCTCAAACCGGGCCCCTGCTGCCAAGTTCAGAGCCCGGAAGGCCAACAAACTCAGCTTCCCGCGCGCTGCGCGCGAGGCTGCTCCCCCGCCCAGCACCCCACCGCGCCATCAGCACCTCGAACCCGCAGGCCCGTACGCCGACCCCTTCGGGCCGGTCGACGCGCTGCCGGCACGGTCACGCTGAAACGGCCCGGTGCCGGCCCCCGCCCCGGGAGCGGAGGCATCGGCTGGCAGCGGCGACCGCCGGCCTGTTCCCGATGGGACTTGTGCCAACCGGCTGTGGGAGCGAGAGCAACTGCCTGCAGCGGTGCGGTGCCGCGGCCGTGCTCGACGAGCTGGAAGTGGGGTAGCCGTCGGTCCCTCCGTGTCGGCTCAGCTGGGCACCCGCGGGGTTCGGGTGCCGGTTGGCCGGCTCGACGAAGCGGTGCTGCGCCGGCTCCTCGGGCAGGACAGCGGAAGATGCCGGGCCCTCGAGGAAGTAGCCGAAGCGTGGGTGCGGTGCTTCGAAGGCACCGAGCTGCTCGAAGAATTGCTCCCTCGTCCAGTCGTCCCGTCGTCCAGTTGCCCGGGAAGCGGATCACGTGGCGCTCGATCCGGCCGCGCAGTCTGCTGGTCGCGGCGGCCCATCCGCCGAGCGGATCGCTGTCCAGGTGCCACAGTCGGTCCGGCAGAGCCATGAAGCGGTCCGGGCGGCCGAGGTGATCAGAAGGATCGAAGCCCCTGGCCAGCTCGCGCCTGGTCCGGCTCGGGATCTGCACGTGATGGCGGCCGAGCCACAGAACGTCCTGCGACGCCATGCGTTCGGCCTGGTCCGGCTTCTCCTGCTCAAGAACCGCGTCGGCGATGTCCGGCAGGCGGTCGTCGGGGCAGGCGTCCAGGCCGGCCACCAGCCGCCCGTGCTTGGTGTCGCCCCGCACCCGGCGGGGGAAGGCCGGGGACTTGCGGGATCGGCCCCCGGGATCGGTCCTGCCGCCGTCAGTCCTGACCGGGTTCGGCGAGCCGGGCCAGGGCCAGCGCGTGGGCGCGGTCCAGAGCGTCGGCAGCCTCGCACGGGACGTCCGGACGGACCCCGGTACCTTCCCAGTTGGTCCCCGAGACCGGATTGACGGCGCGGCCGACCGGGATCGTGGCCTCCAGGTGCGGGTGCACGGTCCAGCCCTCGCGCGGGTGCGCGCCCCCGCCGGTCCGCTCCCCGACCACCTGCGCGCGGCCCAGCTGTTGGAGGTCGTAGCTCAGTTCCTCTCCCCCCGAGAAGGTGCGGCGGCCGGTGAGCACGTACAGCGGCTTCGTGCCGCCGAAGCGCGGCCCGGGCACGTACGGCTGGGTCCAGGACTGCTCCTGGCGGTCGTTCTCGCGCCAGTGCATGGTGTTGAGGTGGGTGCGCTCGTCCAGCAGGTGGCTGCAGACGAAGGCCACCGTGTCGGGGTCGCCGCCCCGGGTGCCGCGCAGGTCCAGGATCAGCGCGCGGGCCCGGGACACCAGCCCCAGGGCGGCGCTGAGCGGCTCGGCGGCCCACCCGACAGGGAACAGCACCGGGCCCAACTCCAGCAGGGCAACCTCGCCGGACATCAGTTCCAGCCGTGGCACACCGCCCAGCGAGGCGTCGAAGTCCCGTCGCAGCGCGGCCAGCGTCGCCTCGCCCTGTCCGGCCGGGACGGGTTGTGCGTGGTGGAGCAGCCGCAGGTGGCGGTCACCGTTGGACGATTGCAGATCCGCTGTGACCAGGGCGGCCAACTCCTCGGCGGATGCGGTGGCGTAGGCGCCGTCCGCGAGCCGCCGGCGCAGCAGCCCGGCCAGTTCCCCGGCGACGTCGGGGAAGACGTAGTGGTCCAGGAGGAGGGCCGCGGTCTTCTCGACGACCGTCGAGGGGGACAGCGGTAGCGGCGCCGGTGGCTGTACCCGGAGCCGGTCGTGGTCCAGTCGGTCCTGCTGATCCTGCGGCTGCGGGGGCTGCTGGCCAGGGCCCTGGTCCTGGTCCTGGTCCTGGCTCTCGTTCTCGTTCTGGTTCTCGTCCGGTTGCCGGGGCGAGTGCTGTGCGGGAGTCGTCATGCGGAGGAGTAGAGCAGGGTGCTTGTCAAAGCGTCAAGAGTTTTAGACACTTAGCCCCATGGCCGAAGAACCCGGGAACCGGGCGCACCAACTGGACGCGCAGCACATCGTCGAGCCCGCGCAGTTCGCGGCGCTCGCCCACCCCCTGCGGCAGCGCCTGCTCTTCGCACTGGGCCACCGCCCAAGCACCATCAGCCGCCTCGCCGTCCAGCTCGAAGCCGCCAAGGGCAGCGTGGCCCACCACCTCAAAGTCCTGCGGGACGCCGGGCTCGTCCAGGTCGCCGAGACCCGCCAGGTCCGCGGCGGCACCGAGGTCTACTACCGGCGCAGCGCCCGGCGCCTGATCGTCCCCGATCCCCGCCCGGAGGGCACAGCGGCGATGCTCACGGCGGTAGCGCAGGAACTGGGCCGGTCCCCGGACGAGACCGCCCTCAGCCTCCGCCACCTGCGGCTGCGTCCCGAGGCCGCCCGCGAGCTGGCCGAAACCCTCACCCGGCTGGTGGACGAGGCGCAGGACGACGAGGGGGAGCAGGACGGCCCCGAACCCCCCTCCTACGGTGTCCTGGTGACGGTCTACCAGCTGGCCGGGGAGCAGGCGCAGCCGGACTGACGCAGGACACCGACCGGCTCTTCCCGGCTGCCGGAGCCCTCGCCAGGGTGTGCGGATGACTTCCGCGGACAGCTCCACCGGGTCCGGCGGACGGATCGGGCCCGAGCAGTTCCACGAGACCGAAGACTGGAGGACTGGCGGGTACTGGGCGAGGGCGCATGCGCGTACTTCCGCACCGGATCGTTCGCCGCCGGTGCCCGCTTCGTGCTGGCCGCCGGCGACCCGATCGGCCCCGAGGACCACCACCCCGACCTCGACCTGCGGCAGGACGGGGTGGCCGCCCCCGCCGGTGCGGCGGCTCCGGCCGACCGGGAACTGCACGTCGCCCTGCACCGGGCCGTCGCCAGCCTGACCCCGGCACCCGAGGTCAGTGCCGTCGGTGGTTGAGCACCCCGATGAGGGTGGCGAGGTCGGCGGCGCCGGCCGGGTCGTCGGCGTAGCGGGTGGTCTGGAGCGGGCCGACCTCGGGAAGGACGATGTCCTCGCGGGCCAGGACGTGCACCAGGGTCAGCAGGGCGGCGCGGGCGTTGCCGTCGGTGAAAGGGTGGAAGAACGCCACGTCGAGGTAGGCGCGGGCCGCGCGGGCCGCCGGCGGGATGTCCGGGTCGGTCGTGTCGCGCAGGCAGGAATCGAAGTCGGCCCGGGTGTTCGGGGTCAGTCCGTAGCGTTCGCGGCCGGCCTTCGCACAGGCGTCACTCGTGCGGAAGGGTGCCTCGGCTGCGCCCAGGACCTCGCGCTGCCAGCCGGCCAGCAGGGCGAAGTCCAGCGGGGTGCGGCGGCCGGCGTCGGCCCGGGCCAGGGTGTGGGCGGCGAGCAGACGTTCGGCGCGAACGGGGTCGCGCCGGCGCACCGGCCCTTCGCACCAGGCCCGGAAACCGTCGCGAGCGGCCGGATCCCGCCGCAGGACCGGTGCCTGACGCCAGTCGGCTTCACGGCGCACGCGCAGCCAGACCGCGAGGCTGTCAGTCGTGGCCATGGAGATCCCCCAGCGCCTCCCCCTCACGGTGGTCCCGGTTGGGGGTCTGGCCGGTGAGGCCGGCGGCGAGGTCTTTTCCGACGGATGCGATCAGCTTCCGTTTAGGGGTGGTCCAGCTCTCGAACCGGCCGCCGATCGCGCTGTTCACCGCTCGCGCGGCTTCGGCCCGGTCCGTGCCGGTGGTGATGAGGTACCAGCACAGCACCATCGAGGCCTTCCCGTACCAGCCGCCCTCCGAACCCGTGCCCAGCGCGTACGTCACGAGCCGGACGCAGGCCCGCTCCAGGTGCCGGCCGCGGTCCTCGGGTGCGGCGTCCGGCGGCGGCGCCAGTTCGGCGAAGCGCCGAGCCGCCCGCTCCAGCCACTGCCGCCACTCCAGCAGCGCCGCTACGACGCGTGCCGCGGTTGCGTCGGGGGTCGTCACCGACTTCGCTCCGACCCAGCTGCCGATGGGCCCGCCGTCGTGGCGGGACCAGCTCCATCCCCAGGCCCAGGCGCCGTACCGCTCCCGGATGACCCCGTCCACCTGCCTCTCGCACCAGCGTTCCCCCTCCCACCAGCCGGCCCTACCGGAAGGCACCGGCGGCACCCACGCGCCGACCAGCAAGCGGAGCCGCGCCTCCTCGGCCCCGTCCCAGGCGAACGAATGGCGGACGGGGTCCAGTTCGTCCCAGTCCCGCATGCCCTCGGCACGAAGACCCCCGGGCGCGAACGATATTCCGAAACCGCACCTCGGCGCGGCCATGCGCGCGGTCCGTCACTGCGCACCACGTGTCAGCGGAACGCTGACGTGCTTGGTCGCGGCGCTGAGCAGCCACAACCCGGCCGCCAGCCCGGGCGGTGGCCCGCTTCTGGCGCAGCGCCCGGGTCTCCGCCGACCGCCGGGTGCCCGGCCCGAGGGCGTCCGCGATCCGCCTCCGCGAGACCCGGCAGCCGGGCTGCACGGATCAGATCCCGCTCCAGCGTGTCCGGGTCGCTACACAGCCGCGCGTTGTTGCTTGAGCCGCTGAAGCCGTGTGACCTGGACAATTCCCCTTGTCTGATTGTCCAGCACGCTTCTCGCTGGACAATTTCGGCTCTAGAGATGGGAGGACACAACCAGGAGCTCTGAGGCGGATGAAGGACCTCGGCTGTTGGTGACGACGAAAGGGAACACGTGAGACGTTCACTGCTCGTTACAGGAAGCGCGCTCGCCGGCCTGCTGCTCCTTGGCTTCTCGCCGGTCGCCCAGGCGGCCACGACCCCTCCGGGCGGCGGAGGCGGCGGGACAACCGTGTACGTAGCGACATACGGCAACTGGGCGCTGTGCCAGGCAGCGGGGCTGCTCGAGATACGCGGTTATCAGGCGGTCGCCTACGACTGCCTGAACACCGGCACCGGCTCGTACCTGCTCTACATCGCGCCGAGCTGAACCACCATCCGCATCGCCGATGCCTGACCCGCACCGCGCAACCAGCCAGACGGGATTGACGGGCACGTACGCGATCCTGTCCGTAGCGAACGGCGAGTCCGTGACCGCGGAGGTGGACGACACCGGCAACAACTACGGCATGCTCCGCGCCCGATCCGCGACCATCGGCCCCTGGGAAACCTCCAACTAGGGCTGACCGGGACGCGGCACAGTACCTAGAGACCATCGAGACCGGGACTGAGGCGAGCCGACGGCCACGCCCGGGAACGCGCTGAGAATCCGGCGGCATCGCGGTGACGTTGTCAGCCGACTACGTCACCGCGATCAGTCCCGATGAGCCCCACGGGCTCACCACCGGGAACGCTCCCCCGCCGCGCCCGGACCACGCGGACGCAGCCCGCGTGCCCTGCACCGCCTGAGCCTTGTCAACGACCCGGACCCCACCAGCGCGCCCGGTGAACTGGCCGGGCCGGTGCGCGTTGTGAAACACGCCCTACTGGGCTCCGGGAAGCAGCGGGCGCATGAAAGTGCGCTCGTAGCGCAGCACACAGCCGCTCTCGTCCCTGATGCGGTCCGCTTCGATGAACTCGGGATCCCTGCCGAACAGGGTCCGGTACTCCTCGTACGCGGCGAGGCTGGGAAAGCTGAACAAGGCGAACGCCTTGTCGCTGGCGCCCTCCGCCGGCAGGAAGTACCCGTGGTGCGTACCGCCGTGCCGGTCGACCAGTTCCATCCAGCGGCGCCCGAAAGCCTCGAACGCCTCGATCTCCGCCGGATCGATCACGTACTCGACCACGCAAGTAATCATCCTGCGAGGCTAGCGCCCGCTCACCATGCCCTCCCCCGCGGGCGCTGCAGCCCACCGGGTGAGTCGTCCGGGCAGTCTCCGGAAGCGGTGGTCGGGGAAGGCCGCGGTTCCCCTCCCCCCCCCGCCGTTCCGCGGACGACCGTGAAGGCGCCCTATGCGCCGCGTCGGCGCGCCGGCACGTCAGTGTCCAGCGGCGCCGCACGTTGTCCCGGTCCTCCTTGACACCCGTCAGCTTCAAGCCCCCGGACTCGATGGCAGCGATCTACCCGCTGCGTACGTCCACAGCGGAAGAGAGGAGCCTGTGAACGCAGGTGTCGACACCCGGGTTCCGAGCGGCAACCGCCGCCTCGGTCACGCGCCCGCGCCCCCATATCTGCTGCAGCCCCGCAGTCGGCGACAACCTCAGCCCAAGCAGCCGGCGGCTCCAGCGCAGTGTCCGCGCTTCCCGCGGAGGCAAAGGATACTGCGCGGTGTTTCGGCGGTTCAGCGTTGCCGTCCTTCCGCACCCTCAGTGCGGCGCAGTGCAAGCGTGAAGGCCCCGGCGGAGCCCGCGAACAGTGCGGCGCCGGCGATCGACCATGCCAGCCGCAGACCCGTCAGATCTCCTGCGAGCAGGTTGACGAGGACTCCGGCAACGTAGATCGCCGCGCCCGCCAACCAGATCCGCACTGCCAAGCGGCAACGGTCCTCGAGGGTTCGCCCACGGACCGGGCGACCCCCACCTCGGGGGGCGGGCTTGTTCACCGAGGGCTCCATGCCTCCCGTGTGCCCCGCGCCGGGCAGACAACAACCAGGACGGCGAGAGAGGGGCCGGCCAGGACTCAGGACCGAATGGCCAGCGCGAGTATCACCGCGGCTCCCACCATCTGAACGACTCCGGTTATCCGGAGGAGTCGTGAGTAGTTCTCAGGAGCCAGCGCAGCCGGCGGGTGCCGTTTCCAGAGTTTGAAGCCCCTGTTGCGCCGCGGGATGAGCTGGGGCCATATGACCTGGACCACGCTTACGGCGAGGATGAGCCACATGACCGGGATGAAAACAGGGTCACCATGGAGAATCATGCTGGGAGGGTAGGCCGTAGCCCGGCCCGGGGACCAGCAGCCCGGCGGTCAGTGCCACTGAGCCGATACGGGACGCGGAAACGACTCCGAGCCGGCCCCGGCTACGAACCACCGCTACCGGCGTGCTCCCGCCGCAGGACCTCGTTGCGGCGCACAGCCGCCCAACTGCTGACCGTCATCGAGCCCCACAGCAGCACCTTCCACAGTGCTCCCAGAATGCTTCCGGCGCTGGGATGGTCCACAGCCACGTAGACCAGTCCAGCCACACCGACGACGGCAAAAACCAGAAGAACCCATCGAGCCCACTTCAGACAGTGGAACAACCACGAAGGAAGCGGGGCGGGCGGGGAGCTGAGAAGGCTCATACACGCCTCCTGCCCCTCCAGGCCGGAAGATAAAGAACAAGCTGAGTTCCCGTTTGAGTGGTGTGGGTGGATGGATGACGGTGTCGAGGAGGGCCCGGGCTTCGAGAGGGTTGCCACCTCAATACCCGTACCCGTTGCAGCACTCGGAGTCATGCCACGGCGTGAGCTCGTGACGAAGATCAACCATCGCGGGGGAGGCGGTAAATCCAGGTGTGCCCCACCGACCGCCCCCGGTATCGTGCGCCGGCATGGCATCGGAACTGGAACGCCCGCCGCTCCAAGCGGATGAATCCACTGCGCTCATCGGGTGGTTGGACCTGCAGCGGCAGATCCTGCGCTGGAAATGCGAGGGGCTGAGCGAAGCGGACGCGCACCGCCCGGTCATCGCGACATCACCGCTCATGACGATGGCCGGACTGATCTCCCACATGCGCTGGACCGAGCACATGTGGCTGGAGGTGCTGTTCCTCGGCGGCGACGAGAAGCAGAACCCGTCCTTCGACGAGTCGAGCGAAGACGCCGACTGGCACACCGACGGCCGCCCCCTCGCCGAGCTCCTCGCGGAGTACGAGGCCCAGTGCGCCCGCAGCAACGAGATCGTCGCCGCGGCCTCCCCCGGCGATGTCGGCCGCCACCCCGGCTTCCGCTCCGGCAGTGCGAATCTCCGCTGGATGCTGATCCACCTCATTGAAGAGACGGGGCGGCACGCTGGGCACGCGGACGTCGTCCGGGAGTTGCTCGACGGCACGAAGGGATATTACTAGCCTGGCCCGCCCCGGCGAGGTCTCAGGTCAGGCCGGTGGTGCGGTCGCCCAGCCGTTGGCCACCGAAATGAGCGCGCTCGCCAGCTGCGCGGACTGCATCGCGATCTCCTCAGGGGGAGAGGGCCGCCCGCGCTCAAGCCACCAGGTGATGGACTGGGTGAACATCGCCCCGAGCACCGTGGCCGCCAGTCCGTCGGGCGGCGAGGCGGGCGCCGACTGGCCGGGGCGGGCCGGTGGTTGGAGCGCCTCCGGTACCAGGAGGTGCTCCTTGACCATGTCCGTCAAGGACGCGCGCATCTTGGCCGCGAACCAGGTGCTGCCCTTCTTGCCCAGCAGCGCGGCGTAGAAGCGGTGGTACTGGTCGATGTGCTCGAAGAACGCCACCCAGCGCGCGGTGGCCGGCTTGGCGTCGCCCTGGTCGGTGGCCGCGCCCAGCAGTGCGTCCAAGGCGTCATCGAAGATCTGCTCGGCCAGGTGGAACTTGTCGTGGTAGTTGCGGTAGAACGCCGCTCTGCTCACCATCGCCCGTTCGGTGATCTCCCCGACGGTGAGTCGGTCGAAGCCGCGCTCCTCGATGAGCTCTATGAGCGCGTCGCGCAGCAGTTTGCGGGTGCGGCGCACCCGGACGTTCGCGGTGGCCGGTGCGGCGGACTGAGACACTTCGCGCTCCTTGTCCCGAACGAAACACGACGGACGATCTGATCCTTGTCCTCCTGCGGGTGCCTCGGAAGGCTGGTCACCGCACAGACTGCCCCGCCTGAGACAGGCTGTCTCGCAAGGGTGAGGGTGTCAATCGGTTGCCGAAGTCACTGAGGAGCCACCCCCCGTGAAAGCCATTCGTGTCGGAGAGTTCGGCCCACCGGAAGTCCTCCGGGTCGAGAAGGTCGACGATCCGAGCCCGTCGGACCGTCAGGTCCTGGTCGAGGTCAAAGTGGCCGGGGTCACCTACGGCGACATCATCGTCCGATCCGGTCGCTACCCCTTCCCCGTTCCGTACGTGCCCGGTCTCGAGGTGGGCGGCACGGTCGTGGCGGTCGGACCGGGAGTCGACCCGGCCCTGGGCGGCAAGCGGGTCGTGGCCAGCACCGTCGGCATGACCGGCGGCTACGCCGAGTTCGCCCTCGCCGAGGCTGACAACACCTACGAGGTCCCCGAGGAATTGTCGCTCGACCACGCCGTCGCGGTGTTCCAGGCCGGCGCCATCGCCGTCGGTCTGGTGTCCGCGCTCGGGGTCGGCAACGGCGACAGCGTCCTGATCACCGCCGCCGCGGGCCGGATCGGCTCCCTGCTGGTGCAGCGCGCCAAGGCGGCCGGCGCGGGCATCGTGGTCGCGGCTGTCGGCGGCGCGCGGAAGGCCGCCGCCGCGGCCGAGTTCGGCGCGGACGTCGTGGTCGACTACAACGCTGCCGACTGGGACGCCGAGGTCAAAGAGGCCACCGGCGGCCGCGGTGCGGACATCACCCTCGACGCCGTCGGCGGTGAGATCGGCGCCCGGGCGCTGAAGGCCACCGCGGACGGCGACGGCAGGTTCGGCCTGTACGGCTTCACCTCCGGCAGCTGGGTCGAGTTGGACGCGCACCAGATCGGGCGGCGCGGCATCACCGTCGTCGGCGCTCTTGGCATCACCTTCGCCAAGCCCGGCCAGGAGCAGCGCGCCGATGTCGCGGAGGCGCTGCAAGCGGCGAGCGCCGGCAGGCTCGTCCCGCGCATCCACGGCAGTTTCCCGCTGGACCGCGCCGCCGAGGCGCACGCCGTCGTGGAAGGCCGCGGAAACATCGGCGCCGTCCTCATCAACCCATGACGGCCCGAAGCGCTTGGGGGCGCCGGCTATGCCGTCTGATCCGTGCGGATGATGCGCGGGTTACCCGGCTGACCAGAACCAACGACCCACGGCCGGTCACGAAGGCGTGGAACGGTCCGTGCTTGCCGGACCCGGTTCGGGAGATGCTGGTTCATTGGAGGCCGCGAGCGTGCCCAGCAGGGCGAACGCATCAGCGGCCGGGGTCTGCGCGTCGACGTGATAGACGACCATGGTCTGGCCGTCGGTGCCGGCGACGATCAGCTTCTCCCGATGCAGCACGATCTCGCCGACCTGGGGGTGCTTCATCCGGGCGGGGCCGCCGCTGGGGCGCACGACGTCCTGGCGGGCCCAGAGCCGGCGGAAGTGCTCGCTCTTGAGTGACAGCTCGCCGATCAGGGCGACCATACGTGGATCGTCGGTCTCGGTGCCCATGGTGGCGCGGAGCTGGCCGACGGCCGCCGCGGTGGCCTGCTCCCAGTCCTCGTGCAGGTCGATCTCGGCGGGGTCGAGGAACGCGGCGAGCAGTCGGTTCACGCCGGGTCGCATGTTGGGGGAAAGGGTCTGTGCCATCCGGTTCGCCGCGAGCACGTCGAGATAGCGGTTCTGGACGAAGGCCGGCATGGGCAGGGCGTGCAGGAGCGACAGGGTACCGGCTGGAACCTTGTCCGGCGCACGGGTGCGCCGCCGCGGCCTGGGCCGCGCAAGGCCGTGGAGGTAGGCCAGCTGATCAGTGTCGAGGTGCAGGACGCGCCCGATGGCTTCGAGTACCTGGACCGAAGGTGTGCGGTCGCGGCCCTGCTCCAGGCGGAGGTAGTAGTCGGTGCTGATGCCGGCGAGCATGGCGACCTCTTCGCGGCGCAGGCCCGGGGTGCGCCGGTGGCCCAGGCTCCGCAGCCCTACGTCCTCCGGCCGGATCTGCTCACGGTTCGCACGCAGGAAATCACCCAGTGCGTTCGGAGCGGTCGGCGTCTGCACGGTGCCCAGTGTAGGCAATGTGACCACTGGTGTGAGTGTCCCTGATTGTCCTAGGAAGATGTCAGCACTCCCTGCCGGTGAGGTCCCGCGGCAACCTGGTGAGTGCCCGGTGCGGATCGTCGATCCGAGCCGCACGGGGGCCAACGTCACGAGAGCCGTCACGAGAGCCGTCACGAGAGCCGTCACGAGAGCAAGGAGCAGCATGATGAAGCAGGTGAAGCTCGGTGGTCTGACTGTCTCGGCCGAGGGTCTGGGCTGCATGGGAATGAGCTCGGTGTACGGCGACGCCGACTGGGACGATTCCGTGGCCACGATCCAGCGGGCCGTCGACCTGGGTGTCACGCATATCGACACCGCCAACGCCTACGGCCAGGGTCACAACGAGGTCCTTGTGGGCCGCGCGGTCGCCGGCCGCCGGGACGAGGTCACCATCGCCACCAAGGTCGGAATGGATTTCACCACCGGTCGCGGCAAGGTCGTCATCAACAACGACCCCGACTACATCAAGGCCGCCGCCGACGCCTCGCTGCTACGCCTGGGCACCGATCGCATCGACCTGTACTACCTCCACCGGGTCACTCCCGACATCCCCCTCGAGGAGTCGGTCGGCGCCATGGCGGAACTCGTCGCCGAGGGCAAGGTCCGCCACCTGGGCCTGTCCGAGGTCAGCGGCGAGCAGTTGCGGACGGCGTACGCGGTTCACCCGGTCGCGGCGGTGCAGAGCGAGTATTCGTTGTGGACGCGCGACCCGGAGACCACGGTCGCCGGTGTGGCCGCGGAGCTGGGGGTGGGTCTGGTGGCCTACTCCCCGTTGGGGCGTGGCTTCCTGACCGGAACGGTCGACGCGGGCGCGCTGGCCGCGAACGACGGGCGCCGCCGGCTTGCCCGGTTCACGGTGGAAGCCGCCGCCGCCAATCAGGCGATCGCCGACGCGGTGAAGGACGTCGCCGAGGCCAAGGGTGTGACGGCGGGACAGGTCGCCCTCGCCTGGGTCGCCGCCCAGAGCGGGAAGCTCGGCACCCCGGTGGTCCCGATCCCCGGCACGAAGCGAGTCAAATGGCTGGAGCAGAATGTCGCGGCTCTCGACATCGAGTTGAGTGCTGAGGACCTCGCGGCCCTGGACACCCTGGCCGCCAACGTGGTCGGCGCACGGTACTGAAGCGGAACGATCGTGCCGAACAGAGGCAGTGGCCGCCACCCTCGCGGCCGTTCTCGACCTGCTTGCGGTCACCTGGCTGATGGTCGGCGCGGCCGCCCGTGTCGATCCCGGCGAGGCGAGCACTCCCCGCACCTCCCTGGCTCTGAGCCGGCGGCGGACGCTCACGGCGGCCGGGGCGCTCGCCCTCATGGTCGCACCCTTCGTTGCCGTCCCCGTCGTCGCCGAGGCGGTCGCCGGGCACCTACCGTAACCGGGGTCCACCCGTCGCCCCGGCGCTGCGCCTGGCCGATTCGCCGCCGCGGTCACCGTCGTGCTCGCCCTGGCCGCCTCGCCGTGGGCCGGCTACCTCGCTACCCGCGCCTTCCTCGCCGCCCGCCGCCGCCTTCCTGGCATCTCGCCGCCGCCTTCCTGGCATCTCGCCGGTTTCCTGGCCGGCGCCCACCGGCGCGCCGTTCTCCGCCAGGTCGGCAGCGTCTACCAGTTCCGGCACGCCAAGCTCCGCGACCGGCTGGCCGAGCGCCAGGGCGCGGCGGAGCCCGGTGTGCCCGACTGAGCATGGTTTCGGACTGCCTGCGGGACCATGTCTGGTCCTGTCCGGTCCTGTCGGGTCATGCCGCACCGGGCGGCGGGGTCCAGGGCGGGCGCGGCAGGCGACGAAGTCGGGGGCGACTGGTTCCGGGGTGCTCATCTCGCCTCCCGGCATGCGAAAGTCCCCGGCTCGGTGAGCGCGGGGCCTGGGTTTCCGGGCTGGGTGTCGCCGGATCTCAGGACGAGGGGCAGACCGACCTCTTGAGGAAGTCGCGGCCGTTGGAAAGAAGCACTGCCGGGTCGGCGGCGATCACCGGGTCGAAGGAGCTGACGTCAGCGGCCAACCATGTCGCGACCCCCGGGTCGTCTGTGCCCGTGTCGACGTGGGGAGTTGTCGTGCTGCTCGGAGCAGATGCTGACGCACGGCTCGGAGCGACCGCTGCCATGCTGATCGGAGCGGTCGTCGCGGGGGCGCTGCGGTGTGGGTCGCCTCTTGCTCCGGGTGGAGAGGCATCAGGTCGGCGTGGGCGACAGCGTGTCGCTCGTTGCCCGGGCGCTTCCGAGCCCACTCCGCGTTGCCAGGACCCCAGCAACCCCTGGCGCCGTAACCCCGCGCGCCCGGGGGCTCGCCATGCAGTGGGTCCCGTCATTCGCCGGGATCACGAGTGCCCCTCTGACGGCTCGGCCGCGGGTCCGCCACCGCGGTGGGCCGCGTGCGTGCCCCACCGCGACGCGAACGCACCACCCGGACCGGCCGTACCGCAGGCCGCCGACCGCCGTCCTGGGCGGCCTCCGTACCTGGGTCGTCCGGGTCGGCAGCAGGAGGCCGTCTGCGGACCACCGTGACGACGAGGGCAGCAATGGCGCTCACGGATACCGCGAGCCCTCCCAGACCCGTGATCGCGCCAGCCACCCACCGCCATGCCCGGGTCCAGGAGAATCCGCGGCCGTTGTCCTCGGGCGCCGCAACATCGACGCGGACGGTCACGGGCGGCTTCTCAACGAGCACGGTGTTGCTGTCACGCAGATAGGCGGTCGCGGTGAAAGCGAGGCGTGCCTCCCCGGGGTTCCGCGCGCTCACGTCCCACATCCAGGTGGCCCTGTCGGTCTTCACCAGAACGTTCTGACGCTCCGACGACAACGGCACGCACGCGATTCCGGCGCCCGAGCAGTGCAGCTTCACCCCGATCTGCGCACCCGCCATCACCGGGGCTTGCGCCTCATCAGGCCCGACAGGGTGCCAGCCACCCAGGATCTCGACTCGGAACGACCGCGGCTCCCCGCCCGCCACGAGCGCCAGGCTCCCCACTTCGGTATAGACGAGTTGCCCCTGGAACAGCAGATGACGGGCCTGGTCGATCTCTTCGATGTACTCCCGTTGACCGTTGGTTCCCCCAACGCTTCTGGGCGGGTTGCCGTCGGGCCCGAACAGAGCCTGCCCGACCGCCCCCGCCAACAGGGAAGCCGCCAGGGCGACGGTCCACATGAGCAACGCGTACTGCCAGTTGGGGAGATCCCGCAGCCGCTGCCGCCTCCAAGGTGCCGCACCCATGCTTCCTCCGCGCAGGTTGAATGCTGCTGAGCCTGCCGGATACCGTTCCCGTGGGCTGCTCCATGCTGTCCCATCCGGACTGCCGAGCGCTGCCATTCACCCGAAGACGCGGTGGCGGCGATCCGGCGCAGCCAGCTCCGTTTTGACGGAGAGCCAGGTCCGGAAGACGGCGCTGAGCCGGGGCAGCGCGCGCTCATGTCGGCGCCCGCGTCATTGCGCTCTGGCTCGGCCACGCCGGGGTCCGATCCACCGACGCCCGTATCCACACCGCCATGACCATCTGCGACACTCCCCGTGTGATGACGCCCAGAGAACTGCGCGAGGCGTGCCCGCCCGGTGGAGGTCCTTACGCCTGCCCCTGTTGCAGACTCCTGACCCTGGACGCCCGCTGCACGTGGGAGATCTGCTCCGAGTGCGGATGGGAGGACGACGGCCAGGACGACCTGAACGCCGACGAAGTATGGGGCGGTCCCAACGGATCGGAGAGCCTGACCGGTGCGCGCGAAAGCTACGCTCAGTACAGCGCTGGGGCGAGAGCTGCGGATGAGGATTCACTGGTGAACGGCGGCAAAGGTGCTTGGTGGGCACCCTCGGCGCGAATGATGCGCGACATGGGTCACTCAACCTGAGTGCTCGAGTCCTCCTCGCGCATGGACTTCGGGCGAGAGGGGGAGACCTTTTCCGACGACATCGTCGCGGCCGCGATGATCGACCGCTCAGTCCATCACGCCGAGGTCCCGACCCCGACCGGCGACTCCTATCGGACCCGCCAGCAACGCGAACTCCCGGCGAAGGAGAACCGGGCGCACCATGAGTGAGCCCCATCAATCGCGCCGGTCGGCCGAGCGATAGCTGTGCTTTCGCCCTTCGCGGTCCTCGAACTCGACGCTGAAGGACAAGCCGATCCCCCGCACGAGCCCCCAGCAGCGCAGTTACGCGATCGGGATCCACGAACCCGCTGAAAACGACGGGCTCCCGCAGAGTCAGTTCAAGTTCCGCGCACTCGTTCTCGACCAGGAACTCGGTCCAGCTCGATCGGCGGACCCTCCAGCCGAGTTTTAGCTGCGTCGCGCCGGTGTCTTTGAACCCCAGGACAGCCGACACCGGCCTATACGGTGAACGCGAACCACTGGTTGGCTGATGAACCGCGGAGATACAGGTGCCGTCCCCGTCCAACGGGTAGCGCGTATCGCTTCAGTGGTGCGCCGTCGGGGCGGGTGAGCTGCGCTTCTTCGATCAACACCACGTCGTGTCCCTTCATGCGGCAGCGGTGGAGCCGGTCGTGCTGGCGGTCCCCGCCGAGCATGACGATCTCCTCGCCCTGTACAGCCATCCCCAGGGGAGCAGCTACGGGCGACTTCCGGATGCGGGTTTGCCCGTTCGTGCGGACCTCCAACAGGGGGAAGGTCGGGTGGTAGCTGGCCCAGGCCACGTCGTCTTCGACGTTGAGGGCATAGACCGTATCGATGTGTTCGACGCCCTCGGGAGGCGAGTATCGCCACTCCCTGCGTCCTCCACTGTCCCAGCGCACCAGACCGGCGAAGCTGATGGGGTCGGCGTAGACGCCTTCGTCGGCGTAGGCGCTCCATACATGGTTCCGCCGGTCCGCGATCAGGAACTGCATCGCACGGCCCATCTCGAAGGAATGTCTGCTGCGGCCGTCCCGGCCGTATATCTGCGCAACGCTCTCTCCCCCGGGGCCGCGACCCTGAACGATGAGCCGTCCGTTGGGCAAGGTGTCCACATGGCCGGCCCGCACGCCCACACCGTGCAGGGTCCGCTCTTGTACGGTGCCGCCGTCGCCGGTGACAAGCAGCGCGTCATAGGGGTAACTACGGGGTCCCGGATACGGACTTCCGTACGGATGGGGTGTGAGTTCCGCATCGGGGCAGATCAGCCAGAGGGCCCTGCCCCATGCGTCCACCGTGGTTGCCAAGACCTTCCGATGGTCGTACTGCCGCGGCAACAGTGCGTGAAGACGCAGTGCCACCTTTCTCAAGAGATCACCTCGCGGGCGAGCAAGCCTGGTCCGGCCATGGTGGCACACGGCAAGACCGGCCATCTGCCATCACCGGCTGCTTGCTGACCCCCAGACAGCAGAGGTTCAAACGCAAGCTCGGACAGTGGGCGGGTGATCGGGGAAGGAGACCGCGTACTGCGGGTCGCGGGTCGTGGTGATGCGGACGTGACGCAGGAGTTCGCGGATGATGCCCGCATTGCCCATGGCCCAGCCGGTGGCGGGAGGAAGGTCGCTGGGCGTTTCGCGGTGTTCGTGGTTGGACCAGCGGACGCCGTCGGTGTCGGTCGTCGCGCGCGCCGCGAGGTCGGCGACGAGAATGTCGGCAAAGTCGCGCCCGTCGCCGTGTTCGACCTGACGGTCGCAGGCGAGGGCGAGGACGCCGGCGGTGCCGCAGCAGCGGCCGTTGTTGTCCCAGAAGCCGGGGCGGATCCGCCGCGGGACACCGGAGTTGACGACGGTGTGCCAGCAGCGGTCGGCGAGGACGGGCCAGGCGGGGGCGTCGGGCAGGACACGGCTCAGGAGGCGGAACACCTGGGCGTCGCCGGCCGGGCCGTGGCACCAGCCGTAGCTGTAGCGTTCGCTCTTCTCGTGCTGCTGTTGCGGGTCGGAGTGCGGGACGAGGAAGCCGTCCGGGCCGGCCTCGTTGCGGGAGACGACGTCGGCGGCACCGGCAAGCGCGAGGTCTACGAGGTCAGGGCGGTCGGCGGCCCGGCCCACGGCGGCGAGCGCATAGACGATGCCGAGAGTGCCGTGTGACAGGTGGTGCAAGCGCGGAACGGCGCCGGCCCGGAACTCCCACTGAACGCCTGCGGTGGTGGGTTCGGCGGTGCCTGGGTAGCGGCCGACGGCAAGCTGGGCGAGGTCCAGGTCGCCGCACCACAGCGCCGCGAGCGCGATGCCGGCGTTGCCGACGATCAGTTCGTAGCGGTCGTTCCACCCCGCGCCGTCGTAGCGGGACCGCAGGACGTCCAGGGCTCGGTTGGCGGCCTCCCCCGCCGCGGTGTCGCCGAGCACGCGGTGCACGCCCCTCAACGCGACAGCCATTCCGGCTACACCGGTGTACAGACCGCTGTACTCCCAGTCGTCCACCGCGGCGGCAACGCTGCGGACACCGCGCAGGGCCGCGTCCGCGTACCGGTCGTCGCCGAAGTGACGCCACGCGTCGAGGAGGGTCGGCAGCACACCCGAAGTCCCGCTGTACAGCGTCGGGTTGAACTCGTCGTCGTCCAGCGTTCCCGGCCAGGTCAGGCCGCCCTCGACGTCCTGAGCCGCCTTCAAAAGCCACTCGAGGGCCCCGACGGCGAGCGACTCCGCGTCATCCGGTGCACTGATGGTCACCGCCCCAGGCTTCCACAGAGCCGGGCCACCCTACGACCCGCATCAATCCACGCCGCCCCATCTGCTCGCCGAAGGGACACGGTGACCCGTCGGCGAACGCTCGTCTTGTCGGACAACCGTGAGTTGACCTGCTGCTTCGGGGTTGACGACGTGGGCGTACGGGCCAGCGACTGGGACTCCCTGCCCAACGGACGGCTTATCCGCTTCGGCAAACTCAGTCGCCGCACGATAAACGACGACGACCCTGCCGGAGCCGAATGCCTGGAAGATGCCGTCGCCCCCGCTGTGCACCTAAGGGCTGTGCCGTAGTCCCCGGCGGGTCTGGCCGCCGAGGGCGGCATCGGCGTCGAGGCCCCGTGTCCGGGCGGTCCGCCGGAGAGGACGGTCAGAGCGAAGGAATTCAGCCCGTAATGGGTGCGGCGGGTGGGGTGCTCGAAATTGAGCCACATCAGCAGTTCGGTGTCCTGTCGCACCGCGCACGCGAGTTGCCACTGCCCTTCACGTCCAACGCCTTGGCACGAACAGTGCGGTCACGCGCGCGGCGGGCCTTGGCGTAGAGGGCGGGCCAGGATGGCCTGCCCCCAGGGGCGCAGGCCGTCGCCACCAACTCGCGGACGTCGGCGACGACGCGCAGGGCCTGCTCGCTCCGCACCCGCCCCGAACGGTGCACGTCACGCCGCGACGGCGCCCCCAACGGCGGTACCGGGGCGGCTACCGCTATTCGTTGTGCGCCGGTGGCATCATCAGGACATGGCTGTGATCGAGGTCGTTCAGGGTGACATAACGCTCCAGGAGACGGACGCGATCGTCACCGCGGCGAACGAGTCACTCATGGGCGGAGGCGGCGTGGACGGTGCGATTCACCGAGCGGCGGGGCAACGCCTGGCGGACGCGGGTGCCGCAATCGGTCCCTGCGAGCCGGGCGACGCGATGGCGACGCCGGCCTTCGATCTCAATCCGCCGGTGAAGCATGTGATCCATACGGTCGGCCCGGTCTGGGAGGGCGGTCACTACGCCGAGACCGAGGTGTTGGCCTCCTGCTACCGCCATTGCCTTGAGATCGCCGATGAACTGGGCGCGAAGAGCGTCGCGTTTCCGGCGATCGCCACCGGCGTCTACGGGTTCCCGGCTGAGGAAGCTGCGCGGATCGCCGTCGCCGCCCTCAGGTCCTCGTCGACCGGCGTCGAGCAGATCAAGCTCGTAGCCTTCGACCAGCAGGCGCATGACCTGCTGGTCGCCGCCCTCGCTTCAGGCACTACAAGTCCTGGCTGACGATCCAGGTGTGGTGTCAGTTCGGAACGAAAGCGTCGGACCACATCACCAGAGAAAATGGCCGGCATTAGCCTCCGGCATCCACGGGAGTGGTGCGAGACGTTTACCCCCCAAGCGCTGGGGTCAGCTTTCGGTAACAGTCGTTTCCCGCTCCGCACCTGCTGGGTGCCGTGTGCCTCCAACGTCAACGAGTAGCGGGCGGACATGGCTGCACGTGGCCGCGTCGCGCAGTGAGCGGTACGTCGCTGCCATGTCGCCGATGTCCTGGGGAACCTCGGCCGCTACTACGCCCACGGCTCGGAGTAAGCGTTGAAGTGTCTAGGCCTGGTGCCCAGTTCTCCGGGTCGTAGCTGCGGAGGTTGACGAAGAGCCGGCGTCGGGGTTTGGCGGTGGCCTGGTGCTCCCACTGCAGGACCAGCGGGGTCTTGCCGGCGTCCGCCCAGTACGTGTCGCCGGACTCCGGCCAGGTGTGTGGGACACGAGTGGTTCTGCCGGTCGAAGCCGAAGTCGGCCGGCGCGGCGGTCCACGCCGCGGGCGTCGTCGTCGCAGTTCTCCAGTCAGGTGACCTTCCGGGTCATGCCGCTCACCGGCAGCCGGGACGCGGCTGCGACTTCGTTCACTCGCGTCGCCCGGTTCGGGGCCTCCGACAGGTTCAACCTGGCCGGGTATTCCGAGAGGGGAAGGTTCTGATCCTGCCTGAGCTCGGTATCGAGCAGGCGGCGCAGAACCCGTATCACCCGGCCCAGGGGGAGCAGAGCTTCCTCGTCGATGGTCAGGGGGCTTCCTGGCAGCTCGCGGGCGGCGAGTGCTCGACGGCTGACATGCTTCGATCGCAATTGCTGGCAAAACGGTCCAGAATTCGACAGCCACAGCTCACCCCTGGTGCCTATTGGCGTCCGCATTCGAGGGCTACGTGTCGGGATGGAGGTGGCATCACTGATCGGCCTGCGACAGAGTGTAGAAAAGGAACAAAGAGCCTGTTCGACACCATAACGATCGAAGGATAGTACGCATGATCCACACGACCGTCGACAACATCGTGGTCCCCGACACTGCAGTGACAGAGGCCGCCCGGGACGTGGCATCGACATATCTGTCGCCCGGACTGTTCAACCATTCCCAGCGCGTATACCTATGGGCCGCTGCTCGCGGGACCGCTCTCAGTATTCCCTTTGATCCGGAATTGCTGTACGTGGCGGCGATGCTCCACGACATCGGCCTGGTGACGGCATTCGACAGCCATACCATCGCCTTCGAGGAAGCAGGCGGACACGTGGCCAGCGTGTTCGCAGCCGGAGCGGGATGGAGTGCGCACCGCCGACAGCGGCTCTCGAAGGTGATTATCCTTCACATGCAGCTGGAGGTCGAGGCTTCCGCCGACCCCGAGGGACACCTACTGTCCAACTCCGCTGCCATGGACGTCGTCGGGACGAACCTGGACGACTTCGACAGCGGTTTCCGGAGCGAAGTGCTGGCACACTACCCACGCCTCGACTTCTCCGCGGACTTCCTCGCCCACTTCCAGGATCAGGCCGCACGCAAACCCGGCAGTGCCGCGGCCGGCATGATGCGCATCGGCGCTGAGAACCTTATCGCGGACAACCCCCTGGACTGCCCCCAGCTGAGTGTCCCAGCTTCCCCGAGGAGCGGGTACGCCCGCGCTGTGGCGGTACGAGTTCGGGGCGGCGGCGCGGCTTATGGCAGCGAGCGCGTGAGCCACACCAGCTCGCCACGGTCATCTGTCGAGACGTGGTCGCGCTCAAATCCGACCTTTTCGAGGACACGAAACGATGGCGTATTCCAGGACCGCACCGTGGCCCAGAGCCGCTTCCGCCCGGTCGTGATCGCGGCATCGAGCACCGCGGAAGCCGCCTCCGTCGCGTAGCCACTTCCGTGCGCGCTCCGAAACAGCTCGTACGCGATCTCGGGCTCGTCGACGGAACTATGGCCGACGATGAGCCCGCAATACCCGATGAAGTCCCCCCGTTCACGGCGGTTGACGGCCAGCAGGGCGATCCCAGTCAGTGCCGGCGCTGCGAGTTGAGTCGCAATGACCTGCCTGCTGCGCTCGATTGATGGCGTCCCGGCGCCCCGTTCGGCGGCGAGTGCGCGATGGTTGTCTACATCGGACTCAGCCCACGGTCGCAGCGTCAGCCGAGCGGTTTCGAGTCGGAGAGGCATCGGCTGATACGGCATGACGCCACCTTATCCTCGCCATCGCACGCTGCTGGTGCCTCATCAGGCAACATTCGCCCGGTCACGACGTGGCCCAGGCATTCGTCGGTGGCGTGTTTGCTCCGCCAGATGTTGAAGAGGCGGATCATGCTGCCCTGGGGTCTTGCGGGTGGGGTGGTCGGTACCAGCCAGCGCGAAGAAGCGGAGGGCCGTGAACTGGGCCTCGATACCCTTCTGTCAGGGGCTGTTGGCGGGGGTGAAGGCGATCTCGACGTGGTCGGACCCCGTGCGGTTGGGTGTGGGTGGCACGTCCGCTTGGCCTGGGCTCGTGCGCGGGGTCCTTGAGCTCACCGTCCGCTACGAAGCGACCGTGCCGGTCGCAGCTATCAACGAACGGCTGAGACCGGCCGCTTCATTCGGAACGTGCAAGGATCCGCCGCGCATCGGCAGCAGCTGGCGAAAGCTTGGCTTCCTTCAGGTCCGCCAAGGGGACCCACTCGGCTGCGTTGGTGGAGCCATCGATCTCGCCCACCACCGTCGTCCCGTTCTTCAAGTCAACGGCGTAGAACAACGCCGTGAGGTTCCACTCCACCCCGTGCCGCTGGGCCGCGTACGTCCGTGCGTCAAGCAGTCGAGCGGCACCGAGTTCGAGTCCTGTTTCCTCGCGAAGCTCACGGGCCAGAGCCACCATGGGCTGTTCACCCGGGTCGATCCCTCCGCCCAACAGGTGCCACAGCCCGGGCGGGAAGATTGGTGAAGAGTCCGACAATCGGGCCAACAGCAGGCGATCGTCCTCCACCGCGATCGCATATACCGAAACGCGGATCTGCATGCGACCACCCACCAGTCCAGTCCCTCCCCACACCGGATTGCTGCCAGAGGGGAACTTTATCCCCATCAAAATCCACGTTTGCAACAGACCCTAGAGATCCTGGTCCGCAAGCCTGGCGCCTTCCCGGCTCGACCTCTCTCGAACAGGGTCGCTCGGCAATGAAGTTCACCCGATTCATGACGCCTGGTGAACCCGGGCCATGAAGTTCCACGGCGAGCGGAACGGCATCCGCGAACCGATCGAAGTGCTCTCGCTCGGACGGGACATGCCGCACGAACGCGTCGTCGCCGACCTGGCCGCGGCCCTGCAAGCCAATGCCCGGCTGACCGATCACGGTAGAGCGATCCTTGTCGAACGTGTCCGCTCGGGGCGCCCGGTCGGCCGTGCGGCGGCCGAGATGGGTATCTCGTCGGCCACGGCCCACACATAGGTCCGCTGCTTACGGGAAGAGGGCGAGCCGGCCCCGCACGGCACCCCACCGCACCCCGCACGCGGTGGAAACCCAGGTGTGCGAACTGCGTCGGGCCCGCGAGCTCGGGCCCGCGCGGATCGACCTGGTCCCCGGCCTGCCGGCCTCCGCCGTCCACCGCGTCTCGACCCGGCACGGCACGGCCTGAACCGGCACGCCTGCATGGCCCGCCCGACCGGCAGCGTGATCCGCCGCTACGAACGCGACCGGCCCGGCGAACTGGTCCATGTCGACATCCCGCGGTGCCCGTGACCGGCAAGGTGAGATGCCTCAAGGCGCGGCCGATTCGGCGGTCAGTTCGCCCGGCACACTTCGCCGTTCCGCCGCGTCCCGTAACTGTGCCCTCCCGCCCGCCATTTCCGCAGCTCACAAAGGTGGATGTCCCGCGATTGGGTCACCGGTGCGCCGACTGTGGCGCAGGACGCGGCGCGGACCCAACCTCGTGAGCACGGCCGGAACCAGGCCGTACCGCTCACACAAGGGAGAAAACTCGATGGACATCCGCGGAAGTCTCGCAGTCGTTTCCGCTGCGGTCGCTCTCGTCGGGGTCGGACTCATTGCACCGGCCGCCCAAGCCCAGCCTCAGTCGTCCAGTGCCGTGGTCAGCCCCATGACCTCTGTCTCGTGCGGCGGCCACTCCACCAACGAGCCGACGATCAGCGAGTGGAGCTCGAACGCCCAGGCCGTCTACACACTGCAGTGCATGCTGAACAGGTCGCTGCTGCACACGACAGTGACGGTGGACGGCAGCTTCGGGCCCTCGACGCTGAGCGCGGTCAAGCGCTTCCAGTACTGCGACTACCTCACTGTCGACGGCATCGTCGGACCGCAGACCTGGGGGGATCTGGTCTTCTGGGCGGGCAGCGACAACTGGGTCGACAACCCCTGCCGCTGACGCCTGGTTGCCGGCCCGCGAAGGCAAAGCGGCGGGCCGGCAACGCCGCCTGGGCTCGCCTCCATGGGTATCGCGCTCCTGCCCTCGGCCGGCTGCACGGCGTCTCGCGCGCCGACGAGGGAAGCCGGTCAACGCCCGGCCCGAGACCGTACGCGGCCCGGTCGCAGCACTCGACCTGGTCCTCAACAACGACAGCGGACGAGTCCACCTCGAAACCCCCCTGAACCACCGCTGCGCGGGGCTCGGCGAAGACCTCACGCGGCAGGTCGGCCGCCGGTGCCGGATGGCGGAAGTGGACTGCGGCTTGGCAGGCGATGGCGAGCTTGTCGGTGGGCATGGCGAGGCCGCGCCGCTGCTCCAGGCGCTTGATGCCTCGTTCGACGGTGTTTCGTTGCTTGTCCGCGAGTCGGTCGAAGCGAGGCGGGCGACCACCGCGGCGGCCTCGTCGTGGACGGTGACCGATCTGGTCGGACGGCTGCGGAATGGCGGCGCGGATTCCTCGGCGCTGCCTATACGTCCGGATAGCACGGACCCATTGGCGCGGTCGGCCAGAACAGCTACGGGCCGGATCCGGGGGCCGGCCAGGGCCCCTCCGAGGCACGCAGATGCGGGCCACACCGTCCCGAAGGCCGGTGCGTCACCGGCATGACCCGCCGTTCTGGTGAAAGCAAGAGGGCGGGCCCGCCCATCAAACAGACACGCCGCAACCCAGACCCAGGGTCGTAACGGCACGGCGGCCGCCTTGTCCCGATTCGGCAACGCCGCCTCCTGCGCCCTCGGGAAGGCGCATCCTCGCTCCGCAAGGGTGCGCGTCCCAGGAGGTTCCGTGTCGCCTCCGCAGTTACCGCCTCTGAACGACCGATACCAATACGATCTGGCACGCGTCACCGTGCTGCGCTGGTTCGGCGTCCGCGCCGACTTCCCCCACGACGCGCGATATCGTTCCCGGATGTCCCCGGTGAACCTGCGTCACGCAGTCCGCGCGATCATCCTCGACCAAGACGACCGCATCCTGCTGTGTCGGTTCGACATCCCGAAGCCAGAGGGAACGAGCGTCGTCTGGGCAGCCCCCGGAGGAGGCGTCGAAACCGGCGAAACCCTCCTCACGGCCCTGCGTCGGGAACTGCTGGAGGAGGTGGGCCTCACCCTCGACGCAGACCCGCCCCACGTGTGGCACCAAGAGGTCATCGATCCCGGACACGCGGCCGGTTACGACGGTGTGATCAACGACTACTTCCTGATACGCACCGCGTCCTTCAACCCTCGCGGCGCGCTGTCCGACGCTGAACTCGCCGCCGAGAACATCACCAGGCTGGAGTGGTGGCGGCTGCAGGACATCACCGACTACCACGGCACCGACCTGTTCTCCCCCCGCGACCTCGCCAGTCCGCTGGCGACACTCATCTCCAGCAACCTTCCCGACAGGCCGGTGCCACTCGGCCTGTGAGCCGTGTCCACAACCCCAGCCGATCGCCTCACAGGCGCAACACAGCGTGGACCCGAGTCAGGCCCGTGCCTGGGGAATCACGTGACCTTCTCCCTGGGGAATTTCGTGACCGTCCACACGGCCATCGTCCTCTTCGGCTTCTACCCCCAGTGGCGGCTGTCGCAGGCGGTGATGGCGAAGCGCACGGCGGTGCTCCATGTCCTCTCCCATCGGCTCCCGCGGAATCTGCCGGGCGGACGGGCGCTGACCGACGACGAAGCGAAGGAAATCGACTTGTTCGAGAAGGTCTCACAGAGTCCGTCGAGCGTGATCGACGGGCAGACCGTGGCGGCGACCCTGCTGTCCGTCGCCGGGGTCCTGGTTCCCTTGGCGGTGGCCGCCCTCGCCCGGTAGGGCGTCATGGGTGACGGAGGTAGGGTACGGGCAGGTGGCGTACGCTGCTGTGATGGATATCGGTACCGTGACCGGTCCGGCTGAGCAGACCCCTCGCACCCCCCTTGCTCCCGGTGCGGGGATCAAGGAGCCGGAGGCCGGTGTCGGCGGACGGAATGCGCCCCCGATCGGTGGGACAACAGGCAGCGCCGCATACGGGCTGGAAGACGGTGCTGAAGCGCTGGTCCGGTTCCTGGCCGGGCGGCGCTCCGCGGTCGTCCTCAGCGGGGCCGGTTTGTCCACGGAATCGGGTATCCCGGACTACCGCGGGGTTACCGGCCGCCTGCGGCCATCCGTACCGATGACCTTCCAGGACTTCACCGCGGACGAGGCGAACCGGCGCCGGTATTGGGCTCGCAGCCATCTGGGCTGGCGGGCCATCACACAGGCCCGGCCCAACACCGGTCACCTGGCCGTGACACGTCTGATGCGCTCGGGCCTCGTCTCCGGGGTGATCACCCAGAACGTCGACGGCCTGCACAGCGCCGCCGGAGCCCCTGAGACGATCGACCTGCACGGCAGGCTCGACCGTGTCGTGTGCCTCGACTGCGGCGACCGCAGCGCCCGTGCGCGCTTGGACGAGCGCCTGGCCCACGCCAATCCCGGCTTCCGCGACATCACGGCCGCCACCAACGCGGACGGGGACGCCGAACTCCCGGCTGCCCGCACCGCGGACTTCCGCATCGTGGCCTGCGAGGCCTGCCGCGTCGGAACGCTCAAGCCCGACGTGGTCTTCTTCGGGGAGAACGTGCCCGCCGAGCGCGTTCAGCGGTGCTACGACCTGGTCGACCCGTCCTTCGCCCTGCTGGTCCTGGGCTCCTCCCTCACCGTGATGTCCGGGCTGCGCTTCGCCCGGCGCGCGGCGCGCCAGGGCACTCCGGTGGCGATCGTCAACCAGGGCCCCACCCGAGGGGACGCACTCGCCGCACTTCGGCTCGACTTGCCGCTCGGACAAACTCTCACCGCCCTCGCCGACCGATTCGGCGCCTGACGCACGGCCGTCTGCGAAGCCGCAGAACCTTGCGAGTCAGTGCGGCCACAACCCGGCAGGCGCCCAAGCCCATATGTCGCGCTCCCGTGCAGCCCTGGCCGCTCCGGCGGCCTCGCCCGCCGGGGTGGTCGTCGCACTGCCGCTGCACAGCGCCGCGAGCTGATCCGGCGTAGGCCCTGGAGCGGACAGCACCGGACAACCCCGAATGCCTGGTTGAACTACTGGGGCCCTCCGGCGGTCCGTTCGCCACCCGCCGCTCCGGGGGGAGGACACTCGGTCAGGTGATGCGGTCGACGTAGATGCGTGTGGCCTGGGGTTTGCCGGGTTGGATTTCTCCTCCGGCGGTGAGGTATTCGCCCCAGGCGACGCGGTCGGAGTCGCTGGAGATCCGGGGCCGAACCGCGGTCCCGCCCCGCGAGACCTGCCGGGTGGCGCCGGGGGTTCCGTCGGGGTTGAGGAAGGTGACCATCACTGCCGAACTCGCACCGGCTGCGCCCCAGTAGGCGATGAACCCGGTCCCGGGGACAGCGTTGCCCTCGGTCGGTCCGCTGACGGCCTTCGTCGGTCGGTCCCGGCCGTCCAGGGATCGGGTCCACAGGGACGTCGGGTCGCCCTGGTCGGGTTCCTGCCAGACGACCCTGCCGGCCTGGGCGCGGGGCAGGGCGGCCTTCCCGCTGGTGGTCAGACGTTGGGGGTTTCCGCCGTCCACGGGGATCTCGAAGACGTCGGTGCCCTGGCGGGTGGCGGTGTCGTAGACGACCCAGCGGCCGGCGACGCTGGTGGAGGAGGGGCCGACACCGCTGATCAGCGTCCGGTTGGTGCCGGTGGCGATGTCGTAGGAGTGGACCTCGCCGGCCCGCTTGTCCTTGGTGAGCTGGGTCCACACCACGTGCCCGGCCGAGGCCGCGGGGACGGGCACGATGCGCTCGGCGCCGCGGCTGGTGGCGATGACCTGGTCGTGGCCGGTACGGATGCTGGTCAGGTGCATCTTCCAGCTGACGTCTCTGGTGTCGTCGGTCTGCATGGCGGGCTGGTCGGTCCAGGCGATGTAGTCGCCCACGCCGGCTGCGATGTCGCACTGCCCTCGCGGGTAGCGGCTGCGTGCGACGACCTTGGCCTTACGGGTGGTGAGGTCGATGACCGTGACCTTGTCGTCGGTGCGGCCGTCGGCTAAGGACGGGTCGGCGGAGCTGTACAGCAGGTAGTGGGACCAGACCTGCACATGGGAGACCTGGTTCTCGGTGATGTCGAAGTGAGCCAGGGAACGGATACGGGTTCCGCCCGCGCTGTCGGTCGCGGCCGACGTGCCGGTCCCGGGTCGGGGCGTCCTGGCGGTCGGAACCGGGGCCGGGGAGTGTGAGTCCTCGGCCCTGGCGTTGCCCGGATGCCCGGAGCAGCCGGTCAATGCCAGCAGTGTGATGGCGGCGGTGCACAAGGCCGGGACGGCGCGAGGTCGCGGGCTCTGCCGGGCATTCATCAGGGGTCTTCCTCACGGTTTGGCGTCAGGCGACGATGCCCCGGGGCCGCGAGGGGTTGATGGGTCTGGCCCGCCTGCGCTGCGGTCACATCTTCGTCCAGCTTTGGGCCGGGTTCGGCGTCGGGCTGCCCACAGCCATACCCGCCCGCAAGGTCAAAAGCCGCGCGGCGGAGGAACGTCCGATCGCACGAGGCGGACTCGCTCGGCTGATACGCGGCCGGGCAGGTAGACGAATCCGTTGCCGTTGTCGAGGAGCAGCCCCTCATCGATGCCGTCCACGGACCAGAGATCAACCGGCCCACCGGTGTTGTTGATCTGAAGGAAGAACTCCGCTCCTTCCTCGCCCTGACAGACGAAGATCCCCTCCACCTCAGGGCGGCGGCTGCCGGCGATTCCCGGTGCGGCGCCCATCCGGGTCCAATCCAGGCCATGCTGTCCGATCGACCGCCGATTGAGCACGGACGAGACGTGGAAGAAGTTCGGCGTATCAAACACGCCAGGAGTATAGGAGGCAGTGGGGCTTCCTCCGCGCCTACCGCAGGTGCTGTACGGGGACGTGGTGGACAGCGCGGTCGACCTGGTCGACCGCGCTGTCCAGGACGGGCAGGTGCGGCAGCGTGCGCTTCGCGAAGCGAATGGCTAACTGGCCGACTGGCCGACTGGCCAACTGGCCAACTGGCCGACTAATTGAATCAGTTGTGCTCAGCGTCCCAAAGGCGCACGGTCCGGGCGGTCACCCCCTGGAGGTCGGTGCCCGTGGTCGTAGCGGTAAGCCCATCCG
Source organism: Streptomyces sp. DvalAA-14 (assembly GCF_900091855.1). Lineage (GTDB taxonomy): Bacteria > Actinomycetota > Actinomycetes > Streptomycetales > Streptomycetaceae > Actinacidiphila. Next base: position 17,167 of record NZ_FMCH01000375.1, on the reverse strand, counting down.
ACCCTGCTGTGAATGACTCCAGTAGCGGCGTCGTAGTTGAAGGGTTCGTAGTCCGTCCTGGTTACGCAGCTTCGTGTGGCGGCGACGCCGGTGTGGCTGAGCGCGTCAGCGACGCGGATGACCGGCCGGTCCACAGCCATGCGTGATGGCGGGTGCGGCCAGCGATGTCAGCACTGTGCACGGCGGCCACCACTGTCATCACCGGCCATGCGAGCAAGGTCGTCGCCATCTCGAGGGATCCCACGTCCGTGCCCAGCGCCACGTCCAGAACCTCGGCGGGGAAGACCAGGGCTGCAAGTATCGCCCCTGTGAGGGCGGGCCCCCGGGAGCGGCTGTCGACGGCCCGCCGGTAGGCGAGCGCCAGACCTCCACCGATGAACACCCCCATCAGGGCGCCCTCCGGCGTACTCCCGAGCAGGAGTATCGCGCCGTCACGCGTGAGATGAACCGGGACGTGCTGTACCCGCCGGGCAGTTGTACGGAGCAGTCGTCAAGACCGGTGGATTCGTGGCCAGATGGCGTGAGACGCCGTGTCGGGGGGAATCGGGCGGGGTGCTCGACCGACCAGGGGCGGCGGGGGGTGACATCACGTCCTTGCCAGATGTTCGTGCGGGGGTGAGCAGGAGTCCGGAATGCCTCTCAGTCGGCCACGCCCAAGGTCACGGTGCGGGATCCGGGTGTGAAGTCGCCGAAGGACTGTTGCCATGACTCACCGGGCCAGTAGTACGTCACGCGGCCTTCGACGGGCCGGTAGTGGGCCGTGTAGAGGGTCCTCGACCCCTGCTCTTCGACGGGTCGGTACAGCGGCGGCTTCAGCATCGCCGCGACGTCCGCGCCCGCGGCGCGGATGGCGCGCAGCCGTTCCTGTGTTTGCAGGGCCCGCTCCTGCTCGTCGGTCACCGGCAGGTGCTGGTGATTGGCGGCGCAGGCATCCGGCGCCACCATCGGTGACATATCCGGCCCCACGAACACCGTCACCGCCTTCACAGGATCGACGAGGGTGGGGTTCTGTGGGACGGCGTGACGGGCAGGGACCGCAGCCTGCCGACCGCTTTATCGACGGTGTCGCACGTCTCCAGCAGGTAGCGCACCACGATGAGAATGGCGAAGCCACGTCCGTAGGCGGAACGTCCGCCCCAGGTGAGCGAGACCGCGAGACCGGCGTCGTTCATCCCGTCCAGCAAGCCCCACAGCACGTCCTGCATCCCGATCACAGGGCGCAGGAAGCAGGAGGAGACGATGGCGCCCTCGCACTGATCGGGCGGGAAGTCGTAGTTGCGCAGCAGAGTGCCGTTCTGGCCGATCTGGGTGCAGCCCGGGGAGAACGGCCGCAGCGCCGCGTGGGTGAGGAAGGCTCCCGCCTCGGGCCCGCCGAGTTGGCCGGCCAGGCGGTCCAGAGCCGGGACCAGTTCCGGCATGTGGGCACGGAACAGCGCCCGAACGCGATCCGCGCCCTGCGGAGTCCGGCCCTCCTCGGTCAGCAGGCTTTCCATCTCCCGCCACAGGGGCCGGGCGTAGGCGGCCCACCGCCCATCGCCGCCGTCGCCCACCTCGATCGCCTGGAAGGTCTTGAGCTGTTCCCGCACGGCTGCCACTCCCCCTGTGCGAATCGGACGAGGCGCGGGCAACCTAGCTCATTGCGGGGCGAATCACCAGGGGCCGCCATCGGGGACGGCCAGGGCGCCGGATCTGGTTGAAGCCGCCGGACGCGAGCGTGGCCGATCCCCCGTAGGCGATCGCGTCCCGCCTTGACGGAGACGGTCGGACGCGGGGGGAACGGCGGGCCTTCGAACTCGGAGATCTCCCGCCGGACATCGGCTGAGTCTTCCGCCGCGTCCGCCGGATGCGTCGCGGTGCGGGCCCCGGGGCGCACGCCCCGCCCATCGCGGCGCAACCGTCCGGCACCCCGCGGCCGTCCGGCAACCCAGGTCGAAAGTGCCGACGCCGTCCATGCCGGAGGCAACGCCCTGACGGTCCGGCAGGCAGTGTGGCAAGCTATGACGCCGGTTCAAAGGGGGAAACGCACGATGGCTGATCTCGGCTACGATCTCGTGGCCCTGGACGGGTTCGGCGGGCAGCTGCGCCGTATCAAGCAGGGGCTGGAAGCGAGCCGCTCGTTGATCGACGCGTATGACGCGGACTTCGGCCACGATACGGTCCGGGACGCGATGCATCACTTCGAGAAGCACTGGCGGGACGGGCGCGGCCATGTGGAGCACACCGCGGAAAGCCTGTCCACGATGGTCACCGAGGCGGTCAAGGCGTGAACCAAGGTCGATGAGGATCTCGCCGGGCAGTTGCGTGACAGTGTCGGGGGGCAGCGGTGAGCGGGGGTGCGGGCCCGCGGCTGGATGTCGGGATGGGCTATACGCTCCAGGTGCCCGGCAGTTGGTTCGAGGTGGATGTTCGGCCCGCCACACGGGCGGCCTCCGCCGCCGAGCTGGTGGGCGCCCGTCTCACTGACCTGCCGGAGCTGCGCGCGCGGCGCGCGGACGTCGTCCGGCTGATCCGCAAGCAGGCGGCGGGCGCGTGGGACGCGGGGGCGGTGTACTGCGCGGTGATGGCCGAGCCGGTCGCCGACGGGCTGCTGACCGCCTGCGTCACCGTGTCGTTCGTGGCCGGGCCCGCCGATGCCCGCAGCGACGCCGAGGACCGGATCGGTCCGCTGATCGCCCAGCTGACCTCCACGTCCGCGCAGCGCGAGGACGATCCGTGGACCGAGGTGACCACCCTCGAGCTGCCGCACGCCGGGCCGGCGGCCCGCAGTCACGGAGTCGAGGATGTCGAGGACGCGGCGTCGGGGCGGTCACTGCGTGCGGTCACCATGCAGACCTTTGTGCCGCTGCCCGATGTCAACCGGGTCGCGATCGTCTCGTGCAGCAGCCCCGCGGTGGAGGTCGCTCCGGCGCTGCTGGACGTGTTCGATGCCGTCACGGAAACGTTTCGGCTCTTTCGTACCGCCGATCTTCTGGAGCGTCGTCCCTGATGGCCCGGCCCGCGGACTGGCACGTGCTCGACCTGACCGAAGACCCCACCCCCGGTGACCCGTTGCGGGTCCGCGAACTGGCGCGTCGTACCCGGCTGATCGCGGACGACGCCGAGTCCGCCGCCCGCAACGTCCGCGGCCTGGCCGGGGACGACGCGACCTTGACGTGGATCGGGGCGGCCGGCGATGTGTTCAAGGACGCGATCGGCAAGTTCCCCGGGCAGCTGGACAAGGTCGCGCACTCCCACCACATGGCCGCCGACGCGCTGGGGACCTACGCCGACGACCTGGACAACGCGCAGGGCCAGGCCGACCGGGCACTGTCCCAGGCCAGGCAGGTCTACGACCGGGTGAGGTCGCTGCACTCCGAGCTGGCGTCGGCCGGCGCCACCCTCAGCGGCCTGGACAAGACGCCCGCTCCACCCGACCCCGAGCAGGTCAGGAATCGAGCGCGCAAGCACACCGCCGCACAGGACCGGGTCGACTCCCTGACGTCACAGCTGTCCGGCCCGCAGGCGCAGCTGGAAGCGGCGAAAAAGCTGGCCCACCAGGCCGCGGGGCTGCGGGAGTCGGCCGCAAGCGCGGCCGGGAAAGCACTGCACGACGCGGCAGACTCGGGCATCCCGCCGGACTCCTTCTGGCACAAGCTCGGCGACCTCGCTGCCAAGGTGTGGCACGGCATCGTCGTGGTCGCCAAGATCGTCGTCGTGGTCGGCGGCATCATCGCGCTGATCATCGGCGGCCCGATCGCCTGGATCGTGTTCGCCGCGGCGCTGCTGGTCCTGGCCGACACCATCTACCAGTACACCCAAGGCAGAGCCTCGCTGTGGGATGTGGCACTCGCCGCTATCAGCTGCATCCCGATGACCAAGGGCCTGACCACGCTGGCCGAGCTGAAGACCGCCTTCCAGGCCGGCGGGCTGATCGGCGCGGGGGTGCACGTCCTCGGCGCGGGCTGGGGCGCGGTCAGGGGGTTGGGCAGCCTGGCCGAGGTGGCCTGGGAGGGCAGGTCGGCGCTGCCCGGCCTGATCCGGGCGCTGCCGTTCACCGCCTGGGGCAAGCTCACCCAGATGTCCTCGGAACTGCGCTACGGCGCGAAGGGCCTGCTGACCGGTTTCGGTAGCGGCTTCGCCGACGGCTCGGCGTTCTTCGGTTCCTTCCGCAGCGGCTTCGCCGAGGCGAAAGACGGCTGGAGCGCGGGCCGGTCCACCGCCCGCGGCCTGCCGTCCTGGCAGGCCCGGGCCTGGCAGGGCAGCGGCGCCTACCCCGGTATCGACGTCTTCCATGACACGGTGGTCTCCGCGGGAACGGACCTGGAGGTGCTGCACCCGGCGCTCACCGGTTTCGCGGTGCCCGAGGGCACGATGGCCAAACTCGGCCTGGACTCGGCCGGGATCAGCCGGGGTGTGCAGGTCGGGCCCTCCGACCTGGTCCCCGGCCGGATCCTGCACGAATACCGCACCGAGGGGGTCACCATCCACTTCAACGCCGACACCCCGGCCGCCACCGGCATCGCCCGCGCCAACGCGCAGTTCGGCGCCGGCGGCCTGCCGCAGTTCTTCGTGCCGAACCTCGCCGACCACATCGCCTCCGGCACCATCTCGGTGATCGACTCCGGCGGCAGCGGCCGGGTGCTGCCCATGCTCAACAAAGTCGTCGCCGACACCAGCGGCGGCGGGCATATTCCGCTCACCAATTTCGACCTGCCGCCCGGGTCTTCGATCCTGACCAACCAGCGGACCAAGGACACTTTCAATGCCGGTGTCTCGTTCGTCCACGGCGTCGGCTCCGGCATGTTCCGCGGCGCCCAGGCCGGCGCGGACGTCACCGCCCCGACTCGCTGAGGCCCCATGACCAGCAACGACGACCGCCCCCTCATCTCCTCCAGCCCAGACCCGGACCGCCCTTACTCCCATCTCGAACCGGTCGTGGCGGCCGAACTGTCCTGGGGCAACCGCGTCCTGTCCAACTGGGGCCGCACCGACCCCCTGCTCGACGACCGCACCCTGTCACTGATGCGGCCCTTGCACATCGACCAGCTCCGGCAGACATTCCGCTTCCCGCCCACCATCCGCCTGTACGCCGTGCTCCCCCGCCCCGGCTACCGCGAGAAGGGCCGACTGCTGCTCTCCGACACCGAGCGGTACGTGACGATCTACTCGCCGCTGCCCAAGGAATGGACCCAGGCAGGGGAGGTGGCACTGTGAACCAGGAGCCGGACCGGCCGCCGCCGGACGCTCCGGACTCCTCCGAGTCCTTGGAGATGGCGGTCAACCCGCTGATCTTCCGCATCGCCGACAGCAATGTCCTGATCGGCGTGCAGCCCACCGACCGCGGGCCCGAGCTCATGTACACCGATACCGGCGACCAGCTGTGCGCGGTGGCGTACACCGACCCCGAGGAGATCCGGCGCGACCTGCCGGGCGGATACCGGCTCTTCCAGATCACGGTGCCCGAACTGCTGCAACGGCTGGCACCGGGGTGCGGCCTGGTCGTCAACCCCCGTGCCGCTTCCCCGCTGGTGGTGATGCCTTGGGAGCGTGACGCCGTGATCGCCGCGGGCCGGCCGTTCCCAGCCGGCGCTCCCGTCCGTATCAAGCAGGGCGGCGATCATCAGCCGGACCTCATCGCCGCGGCGCGGCCGAGGGTCGAGGCCCTGAGCGGGGTGCGGGCGGTGTATCTGACTCGCTATCAGGTCGCCGATGCCCGCGAGAAGATCCTCGTCGCCTACGACCACGACCCCGCCGCGCCCGGCGCCGACACCGCGGCGGCCGAGGCGTTCGTCGCCGCCGCCGCGCAGATCGGCCTGCCCGACCCGATGCAGATCGTGGCCCTGCACGACATCCCTGACGAACTGCGCCGCATCGTCCTGGCCGACGTCCCACCCTGCTACGTACGGGCCGACCCTGCCTGACCCGCGTTCCCACCCCTCGGGAACCGGCCGGGCCGACCGCCTCCCGCAACCGTCGAGCGCGCAGTGCACCTCGCCGAGGCCGACAAGCCGACGACTCCCCCGGAGCGGAGGCCGTGCGGACGCGAGGAGCGACCAGCGGACGGAGCCCGTCAGACGTTGAGCGACAGGCCACGCCCGCTGCTGGCCGTCTTCGATCAGACGGTCGGGTCGGGCATGATCTCCCGGACCTCCTGCGCGCAGCGGCACGCGGCAGCGATCTTGGCCGCCCACTCCAGCGCGTCCTCACGTGAGGGCACATCAATGACGGAGAACCCGCCGAGCACTGCCTTGGTCTCCGGGTACGGGCCACTGGTGACGGTCCCGTCGGTGGCCACGACACTCGCCTGCTGAGTTTGCAGTCCACCACCAAAGACCCACACACCGGCGTCCTGAGCCTTGCGCACCACCTCGTGCGCGGCCTCGTCCAGCGCGGGCAAGTCCTCTTCGGCAAAGGTCATCGCGCCGTCATCGAACGAGATCAGGTACCGCGTCATATACATGGCTCCCCAGGTCGTCGGCCTCCTCCGGCCGCCTCTCACCCTACGTCCTACGTCGAATGCCTTCCTTCCGAACCGACACTCCCCCGGCGTCCGAAGTGCGGCGTCCCGGCCGGTTGGTACTGCACTCGTAGATCGTGATCTTCCTGTCTGGTTCACGGCCTGTCGGCGGTATTGGCCGGCCCTGGGTGAGCGGGATCAATCCGTCCGGGGCCGGAGGGCGGCCGCCGCCTCCAACAGAGACCAGCCGTCGACCTCCACCGCCCGCTGCTCCGGCTGCCATCCGCGGGCCGAAGCCGCATCGAGCAGGGCCCGGGCGGCGCCTGGTTCATGCAGGTTGAGGGAGCCGCCCTGGATGTATCCCACGTCCCCGGAGCCCATGGGGGCAGCGCCGACGTATCGGCCCGGGCCGTCGGCGAAGACGATGTGCAGTGGGCCGCCGGTGCCTGCCGGCTGCGGGTACAGCGTGAGGGTCTCGCAGCAGTCCGCGAACCGGCCGCCGTCCAACACGCGGTGGCGGTGGCGGAGCGTCCACAGGTACACCCGTCCGTCGGCGATCAGTCGGCGGGGCCTGCTCGAACGGCGAGGCATGGTGCCGAGGGTACGACCTGACCCTCCGGGCACGGCGCGGCGCGGCGCGGCGGATCATGGTCGGAGCCGTCAGCGGATGGCGGCGGTGGTGACGGCGCCGTGGGGCGACCATCAGCGGTAGTGGGCCAGCTGCCGGCCCCGCGCGCGCTTCCGGCGCGGCCCGCCGCTTCGGGTTGCCGCCGTCGACATCGTCGCCTGTCACGGTCTATGGCTGGAGGTCGCGCTGGTACCAAGTGCCTGACTTGCCGCCGAGATCGGCCGGGGTGGCAGGGCCGACCGGGACGAACCCGGCCTTGGCCAAGACTCTCTGGGACGCGGCGTTGTCGTGGGAGGTGGCCGCCCGCAGTGTGAGCACGCCGTGCATCTCTGTCGCCCTCCGGCACAGCTCCCGGACGGTCGCGGTCGCCACGCCGCGGCCGGCGACCCGCTCCGAGACCCGGTAGCCGAGTCTGGCGGTGCCGTCCTGCACGTCGTAGAGGTTGAACCTGCCGAGCACCGAGCCGTCCTCGGCGACGAGCACGTAGAAGGCGCAGGTGCCGGCCTCCTGCTCGGCCAGCGAAGCGTTGTACCGGTCGGTGAACCGGTCGAAGAAGTCGTCGCCGCGGTCGGAGATCGAAGCGGCGAAGTAGGCGCGGTTCGCCAGCTCGAAGGCCAAGACCGCCGGGGCGTGGGCAGCATGCAGTGGCTTCAGCTTGGGCATTGCCCGACCTTACCCAGCGGGTTCGCTGAGGCCACCTGGTTTTGCTGACAGCTCGGTCGCCGCCCCCAGCGGGTCGTAGGTGTCGGGTCGATATTCGGGCTGGGTTTCGATCGAAGTCGGTCTTCGCCGGAGTGACGCCGAACGAGGTAACCGGAAGCCACTTCGCCCAGCAGCGGCGCGGACATCGGCGCGGACTGGGCAACGGCCGCGGGCAGTGACAGCAGCAGCGCGAGCAGCCCCACCACGAGCCCGACTGCCCCGGAAGGGCGGCCCCGGCGGCCCCGAGCCCGACAACGCCCGGCCGGCCTGGGACAGCACCGACCACCGGCGGGTCCGCGTCCGCAGGGACCGCCACGGGAGGGTCCGGCTCCGGCTCCGGCTCCGGCTCCGGCTCCGGCGGGTCGACCTCCGGGGGCAACGCCCCAGGAGCTTTGGCCGCCACCGGGACCGACCCCGCTCCGCTGCTGTTCGGCGGCGCGGCCGTCGCGGTGGCCGGTGCCGTACCGGTGACAGGGGAACGACGCGGGGCCCGCCGCGACCACTGCTGACAGGCAGCGGTGTCGCCCTGGGGCGTTCGTGCTGCTTCGAGCGAACCCGGCCCTTTGATCGCGGTGCGGAAGCGCCGCCCAGCATGACGCACAACGGACATCCCGGATCCTCAACAGGACGGCGCGTCATACGGGGACGAACGTTGCTTACTGCGGCGCGAGGCCGTGTCTGACCATTGATCTCTGCGAAGCTGAGCTGTCCGAGGCCGGCGCGGAGGGGTCATGGGAAAGTGACTGTCCGGACGGGCCACGTTTCGTCGATCCGAAGTAGGCGCGGACGGCGTCCGCCTCCCGGGGCACGAGAGTGGTCGCGGGGCGGTCGGCGAACCGGCCGTCGGCGGACACATGGTCGTTGTGACCGTGCGAACGGCCCGGGCGAGCTGCTGTCCCACCGTCCCGTCGCCGTCCACCGCCGACCGCACCCTCGGCATCGGGTCGGCCACCTGCCATGTCCGTTCACGCCGGTCACCGCCCGGGCCCGCGTCCACCACGAAGCCGTACTCGGCTTCCGGTAGGTGCCCTCTCCGACGAAGCCGCGCCCGGGCGGGAGACCGGTGTGCCGTTCGGCGGGCTTCCGGGCTCAGCGGGCGGACGGGTCGGCCGCTGCGCGACCACCATCCGGCCCGGCGGAGTCAGTCGGTCGAGGATGGGCGACCGGGCGGCCTGGCCGAGCAGTGCGTCGCCCCGGCACCACCTGCGTGGTCAAAGGCGGTTGAAGGCGCGGCGGGCCGTGGTCTCCCGCGGTGAAGGAGCGGGGCGACAGTTGGAGGACCGCCCCCGCCGCGCCGGGGGGCGGCCCGTTCCCGGGGCCAGACGCCGGCCGGCGACAACGGGCAGACGTCCGCGCACCGCGGGTGTGCTGATCGGGTCAGCGCAGAGCGGCCTCGCCCGCGTGGACGGCGCGCATGGCGCGCTCGACCGTCTCCTGGGTTTCGCCGACCGGAGCCACGTAGTCGAGGACGCCGCGCGCGGCGTCCTCCCCGAGCAGGCGGGTGATCACCCACGCCGCGAGGTACTGGGACGCCAGGCAACCGCCCGCCGTGGCGATGTTCCCCTCGGCGTGGAACGGCGCGTCCAGCACGGTGACACCGCAGGCCTCGACAAAGGGCCGGCTGGTGCGGTCGGTGGACGCCGGCATGTCGTCCAGCAGCCCGAGCCGGGCGAGTACCAGCGCGCCGGAGCACTGCGCACCGATCAGCTGACCCGAAGGGTCCAGCAGCAGCCGGGAGAGCAGCCGGTCGTCGGCCACGACCTCGCGCGCCTTCACGCCGCTGCCGATCAGCACGGCGTCGGCTCCGGTCACGAACTCCATCGGGCGCTGCCCGGTCACCTCGACGCCGTTCATCGACGTCACCACGGGCGTCGGTGTCGTGATGAAGGCTTCCAAGCCGCCCTTGCGGCACCGGTTGATGAGTGCGGACGCGATAAAGCTGTCGAGCTCGTTGAATCCGTCGAAGGTGACCACGGCTACCTGCATCACAACCCCTTCTCGTACGGCATCGGATCTGCGGTCTGACTCGTGTGCGGTCATGGGGCGAGGGCCTGTCAGCCGGTGAAGCCGCGGACCTCGACGTCGTCGGGCTCCAGAAGGCGGCCGTCCTGCGCGCGCATGTCGAGGCGGGCCACGGGCAGGCCGTCACGCTTGTCGACGAGTCCGAGCCACTCCTCGTCCGCGCCGAACAGATTGTCCTCACCCCACTGCCGCAGCGCCACCAGCGGGACCCGCAGGGCCATGCCCTTCTCCGTCAGCCGGTACCCGCGGTACGCGCTGCCGTCGGACGCGGGGGCGGTGGCCAGGACGCCGTGCTCGACGAGCTTGGCCAGCCGGACGCTGAGGATGTTCTTGGCACAGCCGAGGCTGCGCTGGAACTCGCCGAACCGGGTCATGCCGGCGAGGGCGTCCCGGACGATGAGCAGCGACCACCAGTCGCCGATCTCGCCCAGCGAGCGGGCTATGGGGCACGACGCCCCGCTGAGGTCCGTCTTGCGCATCGGCGTCCTCCCCGGACTAGTGGTTTCACTATTAAACCTTACGCGGCGGGCCGGCGGTCGGACGAGCCGGGCGCTCGCTTGCGCCGGTGGTGCACGCGTGATACTGGTTTAAAAACGAAACCACAGGAGTTGAGATGAGCTTCGCGTACGCGTCGATCCGGACCCGGCAGGAAGCGGGTGTCCTGTTCGCCACCCTCGACGCCGACCCCCTCAACTTGATCGGCGCCGATCTGGTCCGCGACCTCGTCTCGCTCGTCGACACGCTCTACAACGACCCCGGTGACGTGCGGGTCGTGGTGATCGACAGCGCCTCCGCGGAGTTCTTCTCCGCGCACGTGGACCTCACGGCGGTCCCGCAGTACACCGCCGAGGCCGCCAGGGCCGGCGGTCCCGGTGACGCCTCGCTGGGCATGTTCCTGCACAAGCTGGCGCGGGTCCCGGTGATCACCGTCGCCAAGGTACGCGGCAGGGCCCGCGGTGGCGGCAACGAACTCGCCCTGGCGTGCGACATGATCTTCGCCTCGCGCGAGAAAGCGGTCGTCGGGCAGTTCGAGGCCGGCACGGGCGCACTGCCCGGCGCGGGCGGCATCCAGCACCTGACCCGCCGACTGGGCAGGACACGCGCCATCGAAGCCGTCGTCGGCGCGGACGACTTCGACGCCGACCTCGCGGAGCGCTACGGCTGGATCAACCGCTCCCTGCCCGATGCTGAACTGGACGGCTTCGTCGACCGCCTGGCCAGGCGTATCGCCGGCTTCCCGCCGGAGGGCGTCAAGGCCGCCAAGCGCGCCATCAACGACCTCACGCTGGCCGGCCCGGCGAACATCCGCTCCGACGCGGCCACGTTCCAGGCGCTGATCGCGCTGCCCGAAACCCGCGAGCGGCTGAACTACCTGACCGAGCGCGGCCTCCAGACGCCGGGCGGGACCGAACACGACCTGGGCAAGGCGGTGGCAGAGTTCCCCGGCTGAGCGCGAAGCGCGCCGGGCACTCCCCCGCCGGATACCACCGGCCGGAGGCGGGAGCGCCCGTCAATCCCGACGGCCCAGGGCGCTGCCCAGCTGCGACAGCAGGAGACTCCTGAAATCCTCCGGCGCCGCGCCGCCCTGATGAAGGACCCGGGGAATGATGAGACCGGCCAGGATGGCAAGGAGGAAGTCCACGACATCCGACGGACGGTGTTCGGGACGGAACAGCCCTGTGTCGCATCCCTCCTGAACCGCCGCCAGGAAGGGCTGGCGATAGCGTCTGTTGACTTCCACGCTGTGCTCGCGCAGTTCCTCGTCGCGCATCGCCGAGCGCCAGAACTCCAGCAGCGTGCGCTGCACCGGCTCGGGATTCCCCAGGCTGCGATCGATCAGGGCGACCAGACGCTCCCACGGATCGGCATGCGCCGCGGCCAGCTCCGCAAGCGCCTCGACTTCCTGATTCGTCGACCGCTGAAGGGCTTCGATCAGCATGTCTTCCCGGGATCCGAAGTAGTTCTGCAGCGTACTGACCGCCGTGCCGCTGGCGGCCGACACATCGGCGAAGCGGGTCCCCTCGTACCCCCGGTCGGCCAGCACCTCTATCACGGTGTCCAGGACCGTCAGCCGCTTGCGTCCGCCGGCACGTCTCGTCCTCTTTTCAACAGGCATAACAATACGGTACAGCGATACCGAAGTCAGGCCAAAGCCGACAGGTGACAGAGCGCCGTGCCCGCCGCCCGACCACGGGACACCACCACCAGATCATTGCAGGGACAGCAGCCGCAGCCGCGCGCCGCACGAGACCGCCGCCGAAGCGGCCGACGCGCGAGCGCAGCACCTCGGTGCTGTCGGGCCGGAGCCGGCGGCCGAGGCAAGGCGGACCCCTTCCCCGCCGTGGCGGGCCGGCGGCGCGGTCGCCCACGTCGGCGGCAAGGCCCACCCGGAAGCCGCGTCGTCCGGTCGGCGAGGAGATCTGCTTCCGACTCGGGTCACCGTCCGTCTCCGTCCCCGCGAGATCCGGGGACGGCGACGGAGGGCGTCACGGCGGAGACCGGGAGGGGGTCAGCCGTGTTTGGCGACGTATTGCGGCACCCAGAAGGCGGTGCGGTCGAGGTAGGCGGTCTGGGCGGCGGCGCCGGACGTGCCGTAGGCGCCGTTGTAGGTGAGGTAAGTGACGGGGTTGGTGGGCGGGGTGTTGGTGGCGGGCTCGATCATGCTGCCCTCGTGCCATTCGTTGAAGGACGTGATGCTCACCCAGGTCGACCGCCACGGCGTCGGCGAAGCTCGGGACGGCGGTGTCGGACCGCTCCTGAGCGGTGCGCAGCGCATCCAGGGTGCGGCCGATCCTGACCCGCACGGTATCGAGCAGGTCGAGCTGCTCCTGCCGTCCCGAATCGGCGGCCGGACGCGCGGTCACCCGCCGGTCGACAACGGTGCCGCCGGCGTCCAGCGCCTCGCGCAGTCAACCCATCCCCTGGCCTGCTCCACCACCGCGGGCGCGCGTCGGGGGAAAACCCGGGGACCGGCGACGCCATGCCCGCCGGGACCCGTGGGCTCCCGCACGCGTTCCCCACCAGGAAAAACTCCGGTTCCCGGCGGAACATGGCACGGGAGAGGCAAAGCAGCGAAAGGGAGCACTTCCATGCCGGACACCACCACCGTCGCCGTGCTCGGCGCGGGCGCGCTCGGCGCCGCGATGGCAGCGCGGCTCGGCGAGACCGGACACGAGGTGCGGTTGTGGAACCGTACGGAGGCCAGGGCCCGCGCGGCGGCGGAGAACGCTGCGGGCGTCACGGCAGTGCGCACTGCTGCCGATGCGGTCTCCGGCGCGGCCGTCGTGATCACCGTGCTCCGTGACGGCGACGCGGTGTCGGCCGTCATGTCGGATGTCCTGCCCCGGCTCAACGATGGCGCCGTCTGGGTCCAGGCGAGCACCGTGGGCCCGCACAGCGCCGCCGCCCTCGCCGGCATGGCTCGCGATCACGGCGCCGACTACCTCGACGCACCGGTTTCGGGAAGCACCACTCCCGCCCGGCAGGGCAACCTCGTCTGGCTCGTCGCCGGCCCGGAGGATGTCCTGGCACGGGCACGCCCCGTGCTCGACGACCTCGGCTCGTCGGTACTGCACGTGGGCACGGGAGTGGAAGGCAGCGCCGTCAAACTGGCGGTCAACGCCTGGATGGCGGCGGCCACGGTGGCCATGAGCGACGTCCTGGGCCTGTGCGACGCACTCGGCATCGACCATGCGACCTTCGTCCGCGTACTGCAGGCGGGCCCGCTCGCCATGCCCTACGAACTGCAGAAGGTCGACGCCATGGACCACACGTCGTACGCCCCCGGATTCGCCGTGCAACTCGCCCTGAAGGACCTCGACCTCGCCGCGATGGCCGCCGCCCCCAGCCCCCTGCTCCAAGCCGTCCGCGACCGCCTGGACGCAACCGCCGCAGCCGGACACGACCAGGACGACCTCGCAGCCGTCGACCACCTGAGGAAGCCGCCACCACCCGGCCACCCGGGCCGAAGCAGCGAGGCCGGGCCGTAGAGAGGTCTTCGATCCGACCCCACCCGCCCCCCGTCTTCCCGGCGGCACGGGGCGGCGGCGGGTATGCGATCATGCTCTCTCGGCGTGGACGGGGAGGATCATATGACCGCGTTGATCATGATGGCAGCGGCTGACGGTCCACCAGCAACCGCCGGGACCGAGCTGGCCGGATTTCTCATCTGCTGCGCCACGGGGGCCGCGGTCATCACCTACGGTCGGATGCAGCGCCGTTCGGGCCGCAACATGTTCCTGCCCGACCGGCCGTTCCGGTTCGGCGGAGTCCTGCACCAGCCCCCGCCCGAGCGGAGGACACGTCGGGCGGTCGGCCGGTTCTTCGAGATCGTCGGCTGGATCCTTGTCGTCATCGGCATCATCAACGGTCTCGTGCTGCTCTGAGCCGGCGCTTTCATCAGTTGCTCGGTGACGGGGCTGCCCCGCCGCTACGCCACCGGCATGTCGAGCTCTCCGACCGGACACCCCGCTGCGACCTGTTCCAGCGTCCCGCTCCGCCGGGTCAGCGGGCCACATGGGCCCTTCGGACACGATGGCCAGGCGTCATGGCCGTCCGTCCTCAAGGGCCGCCTGTCGGAGGGGGTTTGAGCGTGTGCCCATGCGAACAGGGGGAATCGGGCGGCGTCCGCGCCCAAGCTCTTCCGGGCGGTAGCGGACAGCAGGGGCCGTCCGGTTGCCGCGCGGGCGGCCGGCTCGGCTGCGAGCATGTGCAGCCGGGGCCGTCCCGCGGATGCGGCCACGCCCCGGGCGTTTCGATCAGCCGCCCGGAGATGTCGCCGAACCTGACGCTGTGCGCCGCACAAAAAGTGTCGGCGGAAGGCTGACGCGCCTGGTCCAGGCGCTGAGCAGTAGCATCCCGGCCCCCGGGCCGGGCGGTGGCACGCCCCCCGGTCGCAGGCCCTGGTCTTCACGAACGGGCGGTGCCCAATTCGCTTACGTGCGCTGGGCCTCCCCCGCGCCTAAGACGTCGTTTCTTATGGCGGCGCGGTCGTTGAAGGTTGCATGGCGGACTTGGTTGAGCGGTTGGTGCCGGAGGAGTTGTGGGTGCTGTTTCGGCGGGTGGTGCCGCCGACTGAGGTGAAGCGTCCTCAGAGTGGTGGCCGGCGCCGGGCCGGGGACCGCGAAGCTCTGGCCGCGATCATCTTCGTGGCGACGTCAGGCTGCACCTGACGGCAGCTGCCGCCGGTCTTCGGTCCGGCCTGGCCCACTGTCTACCGGCGCTTCGCGCAGTGGAGCCGGGACCGGGTGTGGGCCAGGCTGCACCGAGTGATCCTTGATGAGCTCGGTGCCCTCGGTGAGCTGGACTGGTCGCGATGCGCCATCGACTCCGTAAGCGTCCGGGCCACAAAAGGGGGCCTCTGACGGGACCGAATCCGACCGATCGCGGCAAGCTCGGATCGAAGATTCACCTGCTCACCGACAGGAACGGACTTCCCCTGTCGCTCGGGATATCTGCGGCGAACATGCACGACAGCCTGGGCCTGGAGCCGCTCGTGCGTGGGATCCCGCCCATCCGCTCCCGCCGCGGCCCGCGCCGGCGGCGCCCGGCGAAGCTGCACGCCGACAAGGGTTACGACTACGACCATCTGCGTCGGTGGCTTCGCAACCGTGGCATCCGCCACCGCATCGCCCGCAAGGGCGTGGAGTCCTCACAGCGGCTCGGCCGTCACCGGTGGGTAGTGGAGCGGACCGTAAGCTGGCTGGCCGGATGCCGACGGCTCCACCGCCGCTACGAGCGCAAGGCCGAACACTTCCTCGCTTTCGTCGGCATAGCGGCCCTCCGCATCTGCTTCTGTCGGCTGACTACCTAATTCCCACGACGAGGGCGAGGTGGTGAGCCAGCCCCGTCAGAGACCCGATGGGTGACGGGAAAGCCAGTCGGCATGCCGATCGCGCATCTGATCCCGCTCCTCGGGCGCGGCGAGAAAGACATCGGCGCCACCGTCGTAGGGGTGGTAGATACGTCCCATCTGGGTGTCGGTGACGAGGACTCCCGCAACCTTGTCGTCCGCGATGTCGCGGAGCAGCTCGTCGAGGCAGCCGTATTCCCAGGTCTGGCGGGCGGCGAAGAGGTGGCAGTAGGTACGGAACTCCGGATCCGGATCGTCCTCCACCAACAGGCTCTGCCAGTAGCCGGCATCTTGCCGGAATCGCGGAACCTCGGCTTCGGTCGCCCAAACTGGAGTGATCACGTAGACATCCTCACCGGCGAACAACTCATCGAGGACGGTGTTGTACCGCTCCAGGACGACGGTGTACTCGCTCTCGTCGTCCGCGTATCGCTTCGACTCCGGCAGGCTGTGGAACCGCACCCAGACATTCCGGTACGGGTCGCGGAGCTTGTACCCAACAGGAGGACAGTTGGGCCAGTGCTGCTGCCACAACCCCGTCAAAGCCGCCGTTACGCCTCCAGACATCTGCCGTACCCGTCCTCTCCCGCAGCGGCCTCTACCGATGGTCATGATGCCCCGCGCCCGTTCACCAAGAGAAACGACTTCTAAGACGATGTCTCACGTGGCTGTGCCGTGAAGTGCGGCATGATTGTTCTTCGTGGGTGCTGATCTGTCGCAGCGGCTGGTTCCTGACGGGTTATGGGATCTGGTCGCGCCGCTGCTGCCGTCGTTCACGCCTCGTCGCCAGGGTGGCGGTACTGCGCCCCTGGACGAGCGGGCGGTGTTCACTGCCGTGGTGTACGTGCTGACCAGCGGGTGTGCGTGGCGGCACCTGCCACCGTCGTTCGGCGTCTCGCCGGCCACCGCGCACCGCCGGTTTGCCGCATGGACGAAAGCGGGTCTGTGGCGGCGGCTGCACCGGGCGGTCCTGGACGAGCTCGGTGCGCGCGGTGAACTCGACTGGTCATCGGTGATCATCGACGCCGCCTCGGTGCGGGCGAAAAAGGGGGTCCGCTGACCGGGCCGAACCCGGTCGACCGCGGCAAACCCGGCAGCAAACTGCACGTACTGTCCGAGGCCCAGGGCATCCCGCTGGTCGTCGGCGTCTCCGCGGCGAACACCCACGACAGCCTGGCCCTCAAACCCCTCGTGAAGGCGATACCGGCCGTGCGCTCCCGGCGCGGACCGCACCGGCGACGCCCCGGCAAGCTCCGCGCAGACAAGGCGTACCACTCCGCCGACACCCTCACCTGGCTGCGCAAACGCAACATCGTCGCCCGCATCGCCCGCCCAGGCATCGAGTCCTCCGAACGGCTCGGACGCCATCGCTGGAAGATCGAACGCACCATCTCTTGGCTGTTCGGCTACCGTCGGCTCACCGTTCGGTACGAGCGCAAGGGCAGCCACTTCCTCGCCTTCCTCGGCCTCGCCGCCACGCTGATCTGCTTCAAGAAACTCGCCAAACTCACCACATGAGACATCGCCT
>NZ_FMCH01000473.1 GCF_900091855.1 Streptomyces sp. DvalAA-14 | reverse complement strand
GTCGCCGAACGGCCACCGCCCGCTTGGCGAGCACGTACCCGAACGTCCTCCGGGGTCGAGGTACCCCAGCTTGTGCGCCGACATCATCAGCCGCTCACCGCGGATCGCGGCCTCCTCGCGGTACGCGTCCAGCAGCAGCCAGCCCGCGCCGAGATACGCCGTCGCGGTGTCGGTGAGGATCTCGTTGTCCCGGGTGCCGGGGAACTCCAGCCCGAGCCGGTGCAAGTAGACATGCATCACCTCGTGCGCCAGCGCCGCCCCCACATCGCGCCGGTCGGTACGGAACCGCGCGTGCAGCTCGACGAAGTACTCGGGCCCGGCGGCCAGTTCGACGTGGCCCGCGTGCACCATGTCGCGGAAGCCGATCACCATCCGGGCGTCCGGCAGTCGCAGGTGCCGCACCATCACCCGCGCCACCCGCTGGGCGCCCAGGTAGATGTCCTCGTCGTCGGGGAAGTCCACCAGCTCCGGGTGCACGCTCGCCGCGAACCGGGCCACCCCGTCGGCGGACAGCCGCCGGTACAGCGCGGTCAGCGCCGTCCGTACCGTGGCCAGATGCGGAAACCCGTGCACGATCGGACCGCTCGCGGCGGTCGATGTCCCGGGCTCGGCGGGCTCGGCCATGGGCACCTCCCCGTGGCCACCGAGCCTACGCGCCGCAGCGATCCGCTGTCCCGGTCCCGGCCACGCCGACCCGTCCCCCGCGCACCCGTACCCGCACCCGCCCGTCCCCGCGACCCCCTGTTCGCCGGTGGCGCAAAGCCGTTCGCCCAGCGCGCAACCCCAGCGCGCGCCGGCCCGGCCGCCCGTAGCGTCGCCGTATGGACATGGACACCGTACAAGTCACCCCTGACATCCGGATGCTGCGCTTCCCCGTCGGGCAGGCGTACCTGATCGGACTTCCCGGCGGATTCGCCCTGGTGGACTCCGGGCCGGCCGGGTCCGAGCAGGACATCCTGGCCGCCCTCGCCGCGGCCGGCGGCGCGCCGGGCGATCTGCGGGAGATCGTCCTCACCCACGCCCACAGCGACCACACCGGATCCGCCGCCGCCCTCGCCGCCGCGACCGGTGCCCGCGTCGCGGCCGGCGCCGCCGACGCGGACGCGGTCCGCGGTTCGGCCCAGGTCCCGCCGCCGGTGCTGGAGCAGGACTGGGAACGGGCGCTGTACGAGCGGATCACCCCCGGGGTGACGCAGGCGCCGCCCGCCCCGGTGCACCGCGAACTCGCCGACGGCGACCGGCTCGACTGGGGCCTGGCCGCCCGGGTGCTGCACGTGCCCGGGCACACCGCGGGCAGCGTCGCCGTCCATCTGCCGGAGCTGGGCGTGCTGTTCACCGGCGACACCGTCGCGATGGGGGAGGGGCGGCCCATCCCCGGGGTGTTCAGCAACGACCACGTCGCCCTCGCCGCCGCCTACGCCCGGCTGGCCGCGCTCGACACGGCCACCGTCCTGTTCGGCCACGGCGAGCCGCTCACCGCGGACGGCGGCGCCGTCCTGCGCGCCGCCGCCCCCTGAGCGGCCCCCCGGACCGGCGGCGCCCGCCCCGCCGGACCCCCGGCCGGCGCCTGCCGAATCCGACCGATCCGTGCCCCCACCTGCACGCCCCGGTTCGTGATCAGCCGTTTTCCGATCGGAAAGCTGTATCCCCGGACCGCCGGCGTGCGGCAGCATGAACCGCATGCCTGCTCTCACCCGCGCCGAGGCGGAGACCCGCGCCCACGACCTGACCGTTCAGCACTACGCGATCGACCTCGACCTCACCCGGGGCGAGGAGATCTTCGGATCGGCGACCACGATCCGCTTCACCGCACTGCGGGACTGCGACACCTTCGCCGAGCTGAAGCCCGCCGAACTGCACCGGGCCACCCTGGACGGCGCCGCCCTCGATCCCGGCCTGCTCGACGGCAACCGGCTGCCGCTGACCGGTCTGGCGGCCGGCCCGCACGAACTGCGTGTCGAGGCCGACATGCGCTACTCCCGCACCGGCGAGGGCATGCACCGCTTCACCGACCCGGCCGACGGCGAGGCGTACGTCTACACGCAGCTGTTCATGGACGATGTGCAGCGCGTCGCCGCCGCCTTCGACCAGCCCGACCTCAAAGCCGTCTTCGACGTCGAGGTGACCGCCCCCGAGGCATGGACCGTGCTGGGCAACGGCGTGGCGACCCGCACCGCCCCCGGCCGCTGGCAGCTGGCCACCACCCCGCCACTGGCCACCTACTTCCTGGCGGTGGCCGCCGGGCCCTACCACTCGATCCGCACCGAGCACGCCGGCCTGCCCTTCGGGCTGCACTGCCGCCGCTCGCTGGCCGAGCACCTGGACCGGGACGCCGAGGAGCTCTTCGACCTCACCCGCCGCTGCTTCGACCACTACGGCGAGATCTTCGACGAGCCCTACCCGTTCGACTCCTACGACCAGGCGTTCGTGCCCGAGTTCAACGCCGGCGCGATGGAGAACCCGGGCCTGGTCACCTTCCGCGACACCTTCGTGCACCGCTCGGCCGTCACCCCCGGCGAGGCGCAGTTCCGGGCCGTGGTCATCGCCCACGAGATGGCCCACATGTGGTTCGGCGACCTGGTGACGCTGCGCTGGTGGGACGACATCTGGCTGAACGAGTCCTTCGCCGAGTACATGGGCTACCAGGTGGTCTCCGAGGCCACCCGCTTCACCGGCAGCTGGACCGACTTCGCGGTGGCCCGCAAGTCCTGGGGCTCGGACGCCGACCAGCGCCCCTCCACCCACCCGGTGGCACCCGACCCGGCCTCGGTGCCCGACACCGCCTCGGCACTCACCAACTTCGACGGCATCTCCTACGCCAAGGGGGCCTCCGCCCTGCGGCAGCTGGTCGCCTGGCTCGGCCGCGAGGACTTCCTCGCCGGGATCAACGAGCACTTCGCCCGGCACCGCTTCGGCAACGCCACCCTCGCCGACTTCATCGACTCGCTGTCCTCGGTCACCGAACGCGACGTCCCCGCCTGGGCCGACGCCTGGCTGCGCAGCAGCGGCATCGACACCCTCACCCCCACCGCGTCCCCGGCTCCCGGCGGTTGGCGGCTGGAGGTCACCCACAGCGGCAGCCGCCCGCACCGCGTCGAGGTCGGGCTCTACGACCGGGCCCCCGCCGGCCCCGGCCGGCTGGTGACGCGCGACCGGATCACCCTCGACATCGTGGCGACCGCCGCGGTCGCCAAACTCGATCTGGACGGCCCGCGGCCCGACGTGATCCTGCTCAACGACGGCGACCTGTCCTACGCCAAGGTCCGCTTCGACGAGCACTCCTGGGAAGCCGTCACCCAGGCCCTCGCCACGCTGCCGGACCCGCTCAGCCGGGCGGTCGCCTGGCGGGCCGCCCGCGAGATGGTCCGCGACGCGCGGACCGCTCCCGCCGACTACCTCGCCCTGGTCGCCCGCCACCTGCCGGCCGAGACCGACCCGTTCGTGGTCGAGGGCGTCCTGGCCTTCGCCCGCGGCCGGATCGCCGACCGGTTCCTGGCACCCGCGCTGCGCACCGAGGCGCTCGGCTCGCTCGCCGCCACCAGCCGCGCCCTGCTGGCCGACGGCCCCCAGGAGGTCCGGCTGGCCGCCACCCGCTGCCTCGTCGACGCGGCGATCACCGCCGAGGACAGCGCCGACCTGCGCCGCTGGTACGACGACGGCGCCATCCCCGGCGGCTCCCCGGCCGACCGGGAACTGCGCTGGAAGATGCTGCTGCGGCTGTCCGTGCTCGGCGCGGCCGGCGCCGCCGACATCGACGCCGAGGAGGAGCGCGACCCCAGCGCCAGCGGCCGTGAGGGCGCCGCCCGCTGCCGCGCCGCCCTGCCCGACCCGGACGCCAAGGCCGCCGCCTGGGAGTCCCTCTACCGCGACGACTCCCTGTCGAACTACCTGTTCGCGGCGACCGCCGAGGGCTTCTGGCACCCCGAACAGCGCGAGCTGGTCGGCGGCTTCGTCGCCCGCTACTGGGCGGACGCCGCCGCCCTCGCCACCCGCCGCGGGCCCGCCATCGCGGAAACGGCCGGCCGGGCCGGCTTCCCGGCGACCGCCGTCGACGCCGGCACGCTGGCGGCCGGCCGCGCGGCTCTCGGCGACCCCACCCTCACCCCCGCGATGCACCGTGCGCTCACCGACCAACTGGACGAGCTGGAGCGGACCTTGCGGGTCCGGGCGGCC
>NZ_FMCH01000374.1 GCF_900091855.1 Streptomyces sp. DvalAA-14 | reverse complement strand
GGCCAGTGCGGCGAGGACCAGCTCGTCCAGTTCTCTCGGCACGCGCGGATCGCGGGAGGAGGGTGCGGGCGGTACGGCGTGCACGTGCCGGTACATCAGGGTGAGCGGATTGCCGTCGGTGAACGGCGGGCGGCCGGTGAGCAGTTCGAACAGGACACAGCCGGCGGCGTAGACGTCGCTGCGGGCGTCCACGTCGGCGCCGTTGATCTGCTCGGGCGACATGTAGCTGGGTGTGCCGATCGGGGCGCCGGCGGCGGTCTGCCGGGTGCCGCTGTGCAGAACCCGGGCGATGCCGAAGTCGGCGACCTTGACCGCGCCTTCCTCGGTGATCATCACGTTGGCGGGTTTCACATCGCGGTGCACCGTTCCGTGGCTGTGCGCGTGGGCCAGCGCGTCCAGCACGTCGCAGACGATCCGCACCGCCCGCTCGGGCGGCAACTGGCCCTGCTTGTGCAGGAGGTGGGCAAGGGTGGTGCCCGGTACGTACTCCATCACCAGGAACGGGACCACCGTGTCGCCGTCGGATATCTCGTCCTGGTCGTGGACGGTGACGATGCCCGGGTGGTTGAGCGCGCCGGCCGCCTGCGCCTCGCGGGCGAACCGCAGGCGGGCGTCCGGGTTGCCGGCCAGGGTCGGCAGCAGGGTCTTGACGGCGACGGTACGGCCCATCCGGGTGTCGCGCGCCCGGTGCACCCGGGCCATTCCGCCGGAGCCGAGCAGCTCGGCCAGCTCGTAACGCCCCGCGAACAGTCCGTCAGCCATCTGCCCCGTCCGCCCTCATGCCCCCGTTGTTGCCGGTAACAGACTAAGGGGACGGTCCCGGCGCCGGGCCGCCCCCTCCCTGCTGTCAGCCGGCGGGGCTCACTCCTCGTCGTCGAACTCGTCGTCGAAGGCGTCCTCGGCGGCGATCCTGCGGCGGCGTCCGGTGGCCAGGTAGATGGCGGCGCCGGCCGCGACGAGGACGGCGGCGCCGATCGCGACGTACGGGGCGGCGGGACCGGCGCCGGTGTCGGCGAGGTTGCGGTCGGCGATGGCCTGCGGGTGGTTGTCCGGATCAGCGGCGGACGCGCCGCCGCCCGAGGTGCCACCGGCGACGGCCCCGCGG
>NZ_FMCH01000579.1 GCF_900091855.1 Streptomyces sp. DvalAA-14 | reverse complement strand
GCAGCCCGGCCCCGAGCCGGCGGCCTCGCCCGGGCAGCAGGACGGCGCCAGCCGGTTCACCGTGCGGCTGGTGAACTTCGAGGGTCCCTTCGACCTGCTGCTCCAGCTGATCTCCAAGCACAAACTCGACGTCACCGAAGTCGCGCTGTCCAAGGTCACCAACGAATTCATGGCGTACATCCACGCCATGGGGCCGGACTGGGACCTCGACCAGACCACCGAGTTCCTGGTGGTGGCCGCGACCCTGCTCGACCTCAAGGCGGCCCGGCTGCTGCCGTCCGCCGAGGTCGAGGACGAGGCCGACCTGGCCCTGCTGGAGGCCCGCGACCTGCTCTTCGCCCGGCTGCTGCAGTACCGCGCGTACAAGCAGATCGCCGCGATCTTCGCCGAGCGGCTGGAGCGGGAGGCGCTGCGCCACCCGCGCACCGTCGGCCTCGAACCGCAGCACGCCGAGCTGTTGCCGGAAGTGGTGCTCAGCATCGGCCCGGAACGGTTCGCCCAGCTCGCGGTGAAGGCGATGCAGCCCAAGCCCAGGCCCCAGGTCTACGTGGACCACATCCACGCGCCACTGGTCAGCGTGCGGGAACAGGCCGAGCATGTGATCGCGCTGCTGCGCGAGCTGGGCGCGGCCAGTTTCCTGGAGTTGACCCGGGACGCCCCCGACACCCTGACCGTCGTCGCCCGCTTTCTCGCCCTGCTGGAGCTGTACCGGGAGAAGGCGGTCACGCTCGACCAGGAGGAGGCGCTGGGCGACCTCCAGGTCCGCTGGACCGGCGCCGCCGACGAGGCCGACGTACCGCTGGTGACCGATGAGTTCGACCGGCCGCCGGAGACCGGAACCGAGGGGCAGCCGAACGGGACGGCGGGCGGGAGACCGAACGGGAATCCAGCCGGGAATCCGGGCGCGCGATCCGCGGCACCGCGGCCGACCGAGAACGGAGATCAGCGATGACCGAGCGTGCCGAACCGACCGGGCGTGCCGAACCGGCGGAGACCGCCGATCTGGAACCGGGTGCGGCCGAGGGCACCGCGCCCGCCCCCGTCGGCCTGCTGGGCGCCGAGCTCGCCGAGCTGGAACTGAAGCCGGCCCTGGAAGCGGTGCTGATGGTCATCGACGAGCCCGCCACCGAGGAGCATCTGGCGAAGGTGCTCGACCGGCCGCGGCGGGCCGTCACCAAGGCGCTGCGCGAGCTGTCCGACGACTACACCCGCGAGGGCCGCGGCTTCGACCTGCGGCTGGTGGCCGGCGGCTGGCGTTTCTACACCCGGCCCGCCTTCGCGCCCGCGGTGGAGAAGTTCGTGCTCGACGGCCAGCACGCCCGTCTCACCCAGGCCGCGCTGGAGACGCTGGCGGTGGTCGCCTACCGCCAACCGGTCAGCCGTTCGCGGGTCTCCGCGGTGCGCGGCGTGAACTGTGACGGCGTGATGCGCACCCTTCTCCAGCGGGGGCTGGTGGCCGAAGGTGGGACGGAACCCGAGACAGGTGCGATCCTGTACAGGACGACCAACTACTTCCTGGAACGTATGGGCCTGCGCAGCCTCGATGAGCTGCCGGAGCTCGCCCCGTTCCTGCCGGAGGCGGATGCGGTCGAGGCGGAGTCCCAGGAAGGGCTTCCGTCCTTCGATCCGGACGCTCCGGACGAGACAGTGACTACCTCGATTACGGAACTTGATGCGAGCAGCGACAGGACAGCGGCGGCGG
>NZ_FMCH01000370.1 GCF_900091855.1 Streptomyces sp. DvalAA-14 | reverse complement strand
GTGCTGGCCCCCGGCTCCCATCCCCACCCGGGCTACGCGGAGTTCGCCGACCAGCTCGTCACCTTCACCGGCCCGTGGAGCCGTTACCGCTGGTCGGAGGCGCCGGAGTGGACCGCCGCCCACCCGCCGTCCCGCTTCGCCCACCTCGTGCACAGCCTGCCCGCGAACCACCTCGACACCGCGCTGCGGATCGCCCGCTGGCAGGGCGCCGGCACCGTCTGCCTGACCGACCGCAGCGACCGGGGAGGCGTCGAACCGTGGGAAGGACTGCCCGGATACTGGAACGAGGCGGTGCGCAAGATCCGCCGGAAGGGATAGCCGGCCGCGGTCGCCCAGCATGCGGGCCGGACGTGTCTCGGTCCTCGGACCAGGGGTCTTGGAATGAAGGACGGCGTGGCAGTGTTGTGAGTCAGCGTGTATGGGTGGGGTCTCACCCGTGCGCACCCGTACGTGTCGTCTGATGACCGACCAACCGTATTGTTGAGGTCTCTGTGTCGCTGCCACCCCTGGTCGAGCCGGCCGCCGAGCTCACCGTTGACGAGGTCCGCAGGTATTCGCGTCACCTGATCATCCCCGATGTGGGCATGGACGGGCAGAAGCGGCTGAAGAACGCCAAGGTGCTGGTCGTCGGCGCCGGCGGCCTCGGCTCGCCCGCCCTGATGTACCTGGCCGCGGCGGGCGTCGGCACGCTCGGCATCGTCGAGTTCGACGAGGTCGACGAGTCGAACCTGCAGCGCCAGATCATCCACAGCCAGGCCGACATCGGCCGCTCCAAGGCCGAGTCCGCCCGGGACACCGTCCGGGGCATCAATCCCTACGTGAACGTGGTCCTCCACGAACTGCGGCTCGAAGCCGACAACGTGATGGAGATCTTCGCCCCCTACGACCTGATCATCGACGGCACCGACAACTTCGCGACCCGCTACCTGGTCAACGACGCCTGTGTGCTGCTGAACAAGCCGTACGTCTGGGGGTCGATCTACCGTTTCGACGGCCAGGCGTCGGTCTTCTGGTCCGAGCACGGCCCCTGCTACCGCTGCCTCTACCCGGAGCCCCCGCCCCCCGGCATGGTCCCCTCCTGCGCCGAGGGCGGCGTCCTCGGCGTGCTGTGCGCGTCCATCGGCTCCATCCAGGTCAACGAGGGCATCAAGCTGCTGACCGGTATCGGTGAACCGCTGCTCGGCCGGCTGATGATCTACGACGCCCTGGAGATGACCTACCGCCAGGTCAAGGTCCGCAAGGACCCCAACTGCGCGGTCTGCGGCGAGAACCCGACGGTCACCGAGCTCATCGACTACGAGGCCTTCTGCGGCGTCGTCTCCGAGGAGGCCCAGGAGGCCGCGCTCGGCTCCACGATCACTCCCAAGCAGCTCAAGGAGTGGATCGACGACGACGAGAACATCGAGATCATCGATGTCCGCGAGCCGAACGAGTACGAGATCGTGTCCATCCCGGGCGCCCGGCTCATCCCGAAGAACGAGTTCATCATGGGCTCCGCCCTCGAACACCTCCCGCAGGACAAGCGGATCGTGCTGCACTGCAAGACCGGTGTGCGCAGCGCGGAAGTCCTCGCCATCTTGAAGTCCGCGGGCTTCTCCGACGCGGTGCACGTCGGTGGCGGCGTCATCGGCTGGGTCAACACCGTCGAGCCGGAGAAGCCGGTCTACTAGACCGAACGGACGCCTGCGGCTCAGCAGCGGCAGGTAAAGCGGCGCCAGGTAAGGGGCGGCACCCACGGGGTGCCGCCCCTTACGCCTGCCCCGCCGCCCCGCCGCCGTCGCCCCGGCCGCCGGGCCGCCGCCCACGGCCCCCCTTACAGCTCCCCCTTGCGCGTCATCCGGGTGAAGAACAGCCAGCCCGGGAACACCGGCAGCCAGAAGGTCAGCAGCCGGAAGAAGAGCACCGCCGGGGTGGCCACCTCCTTGGGCAGGCCGGCCGCGATCAGACCGCCGGTGAGCGCGAGTTCGACCGCGCCGACACCGCCGGGGGTGGGGGCCGCCGAGCCCAGCGCGTTGCCGGCCAGGAAGACCACCGCGATGGCGGCGAAGCTGAGGTGGCCCCCGAAGGCGCGGACGCTGCCGTCCAGGCAGATCACGAAGAAGACCGTCAGCATCAGGGTGCCGCCGATCCCGGTGAGCAGCTTGGCCGGCCGCTGGAGCACATCCAGCATGCGCGGCACCACCCCGGCGAACAGCGCCCGCACCCGGGTCGAGACGAACTTGCGCAGCACCGGCACCGCGGTGACGACCAGCACCAGCACCCCCGCGGTCAGCAGCCCCGCCATCACGGTGCGGGACGGCGACAGCGACGGCGTCTTCTCGGTGCCCGTGATGAAGCCGAAGATCGCCAGCAGCAGGATGTGGGCGCCCAGCCCCACCAACTGGGACGCGCCGACACTGGCCACCGCGAGCCCGGGCCGTACGCCCGCCTTCTGCAGGTACCGGGTGTTCAGCGCCACCCCGCCGACCGCGGCCGGCGCCACCAGCTTCACGAACGAGCCCGCGATCTGTGCCTGCACCGTGTGCAGCAGCGACAGCCGCTCCGGTACGAAACCGGACAGCGCGCCGGCCGCGGCCACATAGCTGGCCGCGCCCCGAGGAAGGCGACCACCGCCCAGCGCCAGTCGGCGTGCAGGATTGCATGGCCGATCGGCACCGAGCTGAGCTGCGACAGCAGGAAGTACGCGGCGAAGGCGCCGGCGATCACCGTGATGAGCGTGCGGGGCCGGATCCGCTCCAGCCGCACCGGCTCGACCGGGGCCTGCGGGCGGATCAGCAGCACCTGCTGGCGGATCCGGCCCAGCAGGTCGTCCTCGCGGACCTCCTCCAGCGCGTCCTCTATCGCCCGCTTCTCGGCCTTGTCCTCGGCCTTCCGCTTCGCCTTGGACCGCCCCTGGACCAGGCCGGCTTCCTCGCGGTCCCGCCCGTCGTGGGCCCGTTTGTGCTCGCGCGCCTCCCGCCCGACCGCGGACGCGGCCAGCACCGCCTCCCGCTCGCGCTGCGCCCGGGCCCTGGCCAGGACCTTCAGCCGGCCCCGGGTGGCCCGGCTCAGCGCGATCGGCTGGAGCAGCGGCAGCGAGGCCGCCACCGCGTCCGGGCCGAGGACGGCCAGCGCCGAGGCCACCGCCCGCTCGGGGCCGACCCGCAGCGCCAGTGTGGTCAGCAGTTGCGCGATGTCCATCCGCAGAACGATGTCGCCGGACGCGATCTCCCCGCCGCGCAGCTCGGTCAGGAACACCCGGCCGGCCCGGTCCACCAGCAGCGACTCGCCGACCAGCCGCCGGTGGGCGATCCGCCGCGACTGGAGCGAGCGCACCTGCGTCCACGCCTCGCGCATCAGCGCGTCGGTGATCTCCTCGTCGGCGAGCGCGTCCAGCCGCCGGCCGCCGATGTGCTCGTAGACCAGCATCACCGCGTCCGGGCCGAGCTCGGAGGTGGCGATCAGTTTGGGCGCGTTGGCGCCGGCCGCGATCGCCGCGTACGCCAGCAGCGCCTCCTGCTCCAGCGCCTGCCGCAGCGACAGCAGGCTGCGGCGCTGGGTGATGCCGCCCACCAGGGACAGCCGTCGCCAGGCCCGGTAGAAGAAGCCGTGCGCCTGCCGCTCGCGGTCCACCACGGTGACGTCCAGCGGCGGCCCGTCCTCCAGGGTGACCAGATAGGCCCGGCCCCGGTCGGAGTCGGCGTCCTCCGGGGCCGCCTCCAGCACCCGGCGCGCGGTCAGCGGCGCGAAGCCGACCCGGCGCAGACCGGCCAGCAGGTTCTGGCCGGTGGGCCGGACGTTCGGCGAGCCGACCGCGTAGACCGTGCCGTAGGCGACCGTCCAGCCGATCAGCACGGTCAGCGCGATCGAGAAGGGCGTGGTGTAGCCGCCGACCAGCACCGCGAACGCGTCCAGCAGCAGCACCAGCCACAGCGCCACCCGCCAGCGCGGGCGCCGGGCCATCCCGACCGCGGTGACATAGGCGATGACCGGCGCGAGGTAGCCGTGCACCGGGTCGGTCATGCCGATGCCGGACGGCGCGTTGTGGGACAGCGCCTCCCGGATCGCGTGCGGCGCGTGGTCGCTCACCCACAAGTCGGTGGCCAGCGCGGACCCGTGCGCCAGCACGGCGGCGAGCACGCCGTCGGCGATCCGCAGGCCGTCGCGCTTGATCAGCCGGTCGACGGCGAAGGCGATCGGGACGATCAGGACGGCGACGCTCGCCGCCAGGCCGGCCACCGAGGACACCGCGTCCGGGGCGTGCGAGGCGCCCTTGGAGATGTCGGTCTCCAGGCCCGTGGTGGTGGCGTGCGCGAACCAGGCGATCGCCAGCACCACCGCGATGCCGAGCAGGCCGAAGCAGAAGCGGACCAGGTCCGCGGGGCGGTGCACCCGCGCGGCCAGCAGCGGCTCGTCGCGGGAGACCGCGGCGCGGGTGGCGCCGGCCTCGCCCTCGGCCGCGTCCTCGCAGGATTCCTCGTCGTGGTCCGGCGGCACACCCGCGTCGATGACCGGCTCGGCCTCGGTGGGGTCCTCCCGGTGTGACCCGGACGGGGGAGGGACGGTCTCAGCGGGGGTCGCCCGGGAGGGGCCGGCCGGCGGCCGGACGGGGTCGCCGGTCGTCTCGCGGTGGGAGCCGGTCGGGGTGGACCCGTAGCCGGGGGCGGGTCCCGGCCCGGCCCCGTAGCGGGGCCGCGGACTGCCCCGGCCCGCGGGACCGGCCGGGCCCGCGGGCTCCCCGGAGCCGTCCGACCCGTTACCGGACGGGGGCAGCGCTGCCTGGGCGCGGGAGACCTCTCCGGCCTCCCCAGCGCCCTGCTTGTCCCCCGTTGTCTCTTCTTGATCTCGTATCACCAGTCACCGCCCGGACGATGGTGGCACGAGCGATGAGCGGTTGGCACCGGAACCCCCCGGTGTCGGCGGTCTGGGGCAGGATGGGCGGGATGAGCGAGGAGTACGACCCGGGGGCGCCCACCGAATACGCCGAACGCGTGCTCGACACGGTGGACCTGATCCCGCCGGGCAAGGTCATGACCTACGGCGATGTGGCGGAGTGGCTCGGCGAGGCCGGCCCGCGCCAGGTCGGCCGCGTCCTGGCGCGCTACGGCGGCGGGGTGCCGTGGTGGCGCGTGGTGCGCTCCGACGGGGTGCTGCTGTCCGGCCACGAGCTGCGCGCCCTGGACGCCTACCGGGCCGAGGGGACCCCGCTGAAGGAGTCCGGCCCGGCGAGCGAGGGCCACCTGCCCAAGGTGGACCTGCGCCGGGCCCGCTGGGACGGGCAGGCACCCGGCGGCGCCGCGGCCGCGCGGGACGGCCGCGGCAGCGGGGACGGGTGACGGCCGGAAGCTCATGTCATCCAGCTTCCGCCATCCGAGGGGCTGACAGGACTTTCGCCGCCCGTCCGGAGTACATTGCCCGACCACCACGAAACCGGCTGATCACGTGAACCCCTCTCCTCCGTCCGCTGCCGCCCCGGCCGTCGCCCTGCCCGACCTGTCGGGTACGCCGTATGTGACGAACCCGGGCGTCGGAGGCTACCGGCTGGTGCGCGCGGCGGTGGCGCCCGCCGCGCCCCCTGTGCTGGACGCGGCCCAGCGGGCGGTGGTTGAGCACCGCGGCGGCCCGCTGCTGGTGCTGGGCGGCCCCGGCACCGGCAAGACCAGCACGCTGGTGGAGGCGGTGGCCGCCCGGGTGCGGGCCGGCACCGCGCCCGAGCGGATCCTCGTCCTGACCTTCCACCGCAAGGCGGCGCTCGCGCTGCGCGACCGGATCGCCGCCCGGCTCGGCGCCCATGACCCGGCCGGCCCCGGCGGCCCGCTCCCGGCGGCGCCGCAGACCGCCACCTTCCACTCGTTCTGCTACGGCCTGCTGCGCGCCCACCAGCCCGCCGAGCGCTACGCGGAGCCGGTCCGGCTGCTGTCGGGTCCCGAGCAGGACCTGCTGGTCCGCGAACTGCTCGCCGGGCAGATCACCCTGGCCCGCGACGGCCGCGCCCATGTGCGCTGGCCGGACGAGCTGCGGGCGGCCCTGACCACCCGGGGATTCGCCGACGAGGTGCGGGCGGTGCTGGCCCGCAGCCGCGAACTCGGCCTGGCGCCCGAGACGCTGCGGGCCGCGGCCCGCCGGATCGGCCGCCCCGACTGGGGAGCCGCGGCGGACTTCCTCGCGGAGTATCTGGACGTCACCGATCTGCAGGGGGTCATCGACTACAGCGAGCTGGTCCAGCGCGCGGTCCGCCTGGTGCGGCGCCCCGAGGTGCACGCCGAGCTGTCCGGCCGCTACGACGCGGTGTACGTGGACGAGTACCAGGACACCGATGTGGCGCAGGTCCGGCTGCTGCGGGCGCTGGCCGGCGGCGGCAGGACGCTGGTCGCCTTCGGTGATCCTGACCAGTCCGTCTACGCCTTCCGCGGCGCCGACGTCAACGGCATCCTCGACTTCCCCGAGCGCTTCCCCGGCTCGGCGGCCGGCCCGCCGGGGTCACGGTCCTCACCGGCTCCCACCGCGCCGCCGCCCCGCTGCTGGCCGCCACCCGCCGGCT
>NZ_FMCH01000367.1 GCF_900091855.1 Streptomyces sp. DvalAA-14 | reverse complement strand
TCCCCGGGCGTCGCGGTGGACCCGGGGGCGGCCGGCGGGCATGCTGGAAGGAGCGGTGCCGAACGGCAAGGCCAGCCCATCACGCGCAGGCGAGGGAAGGACGGCGCGACATGGCGATCATTTCGCGCGGTTTCCACGGCAGGCGTCCCGAGTCGGGGCACAAGCTGCCGCCGGGCCAGTACGAGACCTTCGATTTCCCGGTGCTGTCCGCCGGACCCACCCCCCGGGTGACCCGTGACGACTGGGAGTTCACCGTCACCACCGAGAGCGGGGTGCGGCACCGCTGGGACTGGGCGCAGCTGATGGCGCTGCCCGCCGAGCAGCCGACGGTGGACCTGCACTGCGTCACCAAGTGGTCGAAGTTCGGCACCCACTGGGAAGGCGTCTCGCTCGACACCCTGCTGGGCGACGTCGAGACCGCGGCCGACTTCGCCCTGGTTCACTCCTACGGCGGCTACACCACCAACCTGCCGCTGGCGGACCTGCTGGGCGGCCAGGCCTGGATAGCGCACCGCTACGACGGCCGGGAGCTGGCGCCGGAGCACGGCGGCCCGGCCCGGCTGCTGGTGCCGCACCTGTACCTGTGGAAGTCGGCCAAGTGGGTCCGGGGGATGGAGCTGATGACACGGGATCAGCCGGGCTTCTGGGAGAGCGCGGGCTATCACGACTACGGAGACCCATGGCGCGAACAGCGGTACCAGGGCGACTAGGGGCACGGCTGCGCTGGCAGGCCGCCGCGCTGGTCGAGCGGCGCGAGGAGTCGGCGACCGCGCGGACCCTGGTCTTCGAGGTGGACGGCTGGGCCGGGCACCTGGCCGGCCAGCACGTCGACGTCCGGCTGACCGCCGAGGACGGCTACAGCACGCAGCGCAGCTACTCGCTGGCGTCCGCGCCCGGCGGCGACCGCGTCGAGCTGACCGTGCAGCGGGTGCCCGACGGGGAGGTGTCCCCGTACCTCATCGACGACCTGGCGGTCGGCGACCTGGTGGAGATCCGCGGACCGGTCGGCGGCTGGTTCGTGTGGCGTCCCGAGCAGCCGGAGCCGGTGCTGCTGGTGGCGGGCGGCTCGGGTGTGGTGCCGCTGATGTCGATGATCCGGGTACGCGGCATGCTCGGCAGCCGGGTGCCCTTCCGGCTGCTGTACTCGGTGCGCGATCCCGGCGACCGGCTGTA
Source organism: Streptomyces sp. DvalAA-14 (assembly GCF_900091855.1). Classification (GTDB taxonomy): domain Bacteria; phylum Actinomycetota; class Actinomycetes; order Streptomycetales; family Streptomycetaceae; genus Actinacidiphila. The sequence goes on along the minus strand of NZ_FMCH01000367.1, from coordinate 3,376 downwards.
CGGGCCCGAACTCGACCGCGGCGCGCCCGGTCTCGACACCTCCTACGTCTACACCCGAGCGGTGCCGCCCGGCGGGAAGCGGCCCGCCGGACGGCTCACCGAGCAGGACCTGGTCCGCTGGGGGTGGCCGGCCGATTTCGAGCCCACCTGCTACGTGTGCGGGCCGACCGGCTTCGTGGAGGCGGCCGCCGGCGCGCTGGTGTCCCTCGGCCACGACCCCGACCGCATCCGCACCGAACGCTTCGGCCCCAGCGGAGGATGACATGGACCCCACCGGCGACAACCCCACCCGCGACCCGGTCGCGCACGGCTACCAGGAGGCCTACCAGGACGGCAACGCGCTGGCCGGGCCGCTCGCGGAGATCTTCGCGGTGGACGTGACCGCGGCCGTCTCCCGCTGCGCGCACTGCCGCAGTGAAGGCCCGGTGGCCGGGCTGCGCGTCTACGGCCGGGCGACGGCCCTGGTGGCCCGCTGCCCGCACTGCGACGGCGTCGTCCTGCGGCTCGTCCGCGCGCCGGACACCGCCTGGCTCGACATGAGCGGCAGTCTGGCGCTCGCGGTCCCCCTCGGCCGGGCCTGACGGCCCCCGGCTGCCGCGTCCCCGCCGCGCCGCGGGACCGCCCACCGGTCGGGGGCGCCGTCGTGCGATGCTGGGCGTGCTCCGATCTTGGCAGGGGAACACGACAGCACGATGACGAAGTCACGCAGGGCCCGTACCGGCGTCTGGGACCGCTACATGGCCTCCGACCCGGGGCTGCTGCGGCTGATGTCGGGGCTGCGGACGGTCGGCGCGATCGGACTGACCCTCCTGGTCCTGTCGTTGCTGCACGTCGGCGTGACCGACCTGGTGGCCGGCGCGCTGGCCTCGATGGTGTCCACCTTCGGCGTCCGCGACAAACGGGTGCGCGACCAGGCCGTCACGCTCGCGCTCTGCCTGCCGACCGCCCTGGTGTCGGTCTCGCTGGGCGCGGAACTCAACCCGCACATCGTCGTCGGCGACCTCTTCTTCGTGCTGCTGATCTTCACCTCGGCCTACCTGCGGCGCTTCGGCGACCGGGGCGGATCGGTCGGCCTGATCGGCTTCCAGATCTACTTCCTGTCCCTGTTCGTCCACGCCGGGCCCGGCGACCTGCCCTCGCTGTGGCGGTCGCTGGCCATCGCCTTCGCGAGCAGCGCCCTGGTCCGGTTCGCGATCCTGCCGGAGACGCCCGAACGCACCCTGCGCCGGCTGCGGCAGGCGTTCCGGGCCCGGGCCGCGCAGCTCGTCGCCACCCAGGTGGACGTCCTGGAAGCCGATCCGGAGCGGCTGGACAACGCGGTCGCCGACCTGCGCAAGGACATCGCCCGGCTGCACGAGACCGCGCTGATGATCCAGGCGCGGCTGGACGAGGGCAGCACCGACGAGGCGACCGCGGCGCAGCTCCAGCGGCGCGTCGCCGACGCCGAACTCGCCGCCGAGCGGCTGGGCGTACTGGTGCTCAACGCGCGCAGCGCCGAGCGCGCCGACACCATCGTGCTGCACCTGCCGGAGGCCGCGCTGCCCGCGCCGGCGCCGCACGGCCTCGACGAGGAGCGGACGGTCCGGACGCTGGAACGCGAACTGCGCGCCCTGCACGAGCTGGTGGCACGGCTCGGCGACGACGACTCCAGCGCGGCCACCGCGGAGATCCGCAACCGGCTGCTCGGCTACCGCGACGACGAGAACGTGCCGCAGGCGTCGCCCGCCGTCCAGGAGGCGTTCCGGGGCATCGGCGAGACCGCGCGCGCCGTGCTGGGCCTGCGGCTGGCGCTCGACGGCGCGGGCGACGAGGCCGACGAGACCGCCGAGACGGCCCGCTCCCGCGAGGAGTTCGAAGCGGAGGACGTCGCGCTGGCCGGCGAGGTGACGGCCGCCGAACGCACCGGACTCGAGCGCCGCACCACCCGGGCCGCGGCCCAGGTCACGGTCGGCTCGATGCTCGCCATCCTGGGTGGCGAGTTCCTCTCCTCGCAGCGCTGGTACTGGGCGGTGCTGACCTGCTGGGTCGTCTTCCTCAACACCTCCTCGCGGGGCGAGATCCTGGTCCGGGGCTACCGCCGGGTGATCGGCACGGTGGCCGGGGTGGTGGCCGGGGTGGGGCTGGCCGGCGTGGTCGGCCGGCACACCTTCACCGCCTTCTCGCTGGTCCTGCTGCTGATCTTCGCGATGTTCTTCACCGCCGCGCTGTCCTACGCCCTGATGTCGTTCTTCGTCACCGCGATGCTGGGCCTGCTCTACACGCTGCTGCACACCTACAGCCTGTCCGTGCTGCTGCTGCGGGTGGAGGAGACCGCGCTCGGCGCCGCCTGCGGCATCATCGCGGCGCTGTTCGTGCTGCCGGTCAGCACCGATCAGCACACCGACGAGCAGTTGGCGGCCGCGCTGGCCCGGCTGCGGGAGGTGGCCATGGCCGCGGTCGCGCAGCTCAGCGGGGCCCCGGCCGCCGACCTGCTCGACCTGGCGCGCGATCTGGACACCGCGCTGGACGACCTGCGCCGTTCGACGAGCCCGCTGACCTATCCGATCACGCCGCTGCGGGTGCGGCGGCGCACCGTGCGCTATCTGGTGGCGCTGCTGGAGACGTGCGCCTACCACGCCCGCGCGCTGGCCGCGACGGCCGAACTCGTCCCGTACAGCACGGGCGTGGCCGCCGACCCGCGGCTGGAGGCCGTCGGGCAGCGCATCGGGCACAACATCGATGTGCTGCTCGCCCGGATCGAGGGCGACACCTCGACCGAGCCGATCCGGACCGGCCCGAGCATCGCCTCCATGCTGGAGGGTTCGGGGTCGGCGGCGGTGCGCTCCGGCTCGGTGACCTTCCGGGTGCTGCGCCATCTCCAGCGGCTGGACGAGGGGATCGCGGGGCTGGCCCGGCCCATCGGCGCACCCGTGGAGGGCGAGATCGCCGAATCGGCCGGGATCCCCAAAGCGGCGTGATCCGGGCTCGGTTGACGCTGCATGGTCCGCGCCGCCGCGGGGTACGTAGCCGGTGGGCATTCCCTCGGCGGGTGTCCCCGGGCCGCGGCACAGCGGCTCGTGACAGCGGACCAGAAGGACAGACAGTGGCCAGTGGCACGGTGAAGTGGTTCAACTCCGAGAAGGGCTACGGGTTCATCGCCCAGGAAGGTGGCCCCGACGTCTTCGCGCACTACTCCCAGATATCCGGCTCGGGCTACCGGGAACTCCTGGAGGGCGAGGCCGTGACCTTCGATGTGGCCCAGGGCCAGAAGGGACCCCAGGCGGAGAACATCGTCCGGGCGCACTGACCGCTGCCCTCCTTGCCGCGCCCGGACCTCGCGCCCGGAGCGCTCGTCCGGGCCCCGTGTCCGGACCCTGCGTCCGGCCGCCGGCCGGCT
>NZ_FMCH01000329.1 GCF_900091855.1 Streptomyces sp. DvalAA-14 | reverse complement strand
CCCGCTGTGTCCCTGGGCCTGGGGCGCCGAGCCGGTGTTCCGGCGGCTGCGGGCCGAACTGGCCGGGCAGGCGCGCTGGCGCCGGGTCTTCGGCATCCTCTTCGACGCCGACGACGACCCGGCCCCCGATCCGGCCGCGGAAACCGCCTGGTACGACGGCTTCGTGCGCGCGATCAGCGGACACACCGGCGCCCCGCACGCGGTCCGGCTGAGCCGGGTGGCCGCGACGAGCTGGCCGGCCTCGCTGGTGGCCAAAGCGGCCGAGGCGCAGGGCGAGCAGCTCGCCGAGCGGGTGCTGCGGCGGCTGCGCGAGTCGATGTTCGTGGCCGGCGAGCCCGCCGACACCCTGGAGTCGGCGCTGGCCGCGGCCGGCGGCCTGCCGGGGCTGGACGCGGCGCGGCTGGCCGCGGACGCCCGCTCGGCCGAGGTACTGGCCGCCGTCCGGGCCGACCACCGCGAGACCCGTGACCCGCTGCCGGAGGCGCTGGCGGCCGAGGACCGGGGCCGCGATCCGGGGACCCCCAAGGAGACCGCCGGCGGGCAGCTGCGCTACGCGCTGCCGACGCTGCTGTTCACCGGTCCGCACGGCCACCGGCTGGTGCCCGGGCACCGCCCGCTGCGGGCCTATCTGGCGGCGGCCGCAGGCGTCGCGCCCGGCCTGCGTCCCGCCCGTCAACAGCCAGACGCCGAGGGGCTGTTGGCCCGTCATGGGAGCCTGAGCGGACCGGAGCTGGCGCTGCTGGCGCCGGGGTGCCCGCCGCCGGCGCGGGCGGTGCGGATCGGGACCGGGAACGGCTCGCTGTGGCTGCATCCGGCGGAGGCCGCCGCCCGGCCGTGGGCGGCCGCTCCCCCGACCGACCACGCTGACCAGCACCGATTCATGGGCGCCAGCCGTACCACCGAATGAGACACCTTTTGGTGTCCATTGACAGCGGCTCACCGCGGGCGCCAGGATGGGCCCATGCTTACGACGCACCCCGGTGTGGTGTGCCGCTATGTGGACTTTCTGCGTACCAGCAGCGCTCTCTGTCGCTGACCGTGCGCTCGTGGCCCCGCGGCGCCTGACCGGTCACTGACCGAAGGCCCGCCGTCCGGCGCCGACGCGCCGACCGCTCCCGCGGCGCGGGCCCGTCCCGCGCGCATCCTCGTCACGGCTCCGTCGTTCCGGCCGCCGCCGGCCCAGCTCCACTGTCGCAGCTGCCTTCGGCGCGCCCGGCCGCCTCCTTCCCGACTCCGCTCGGCCGCCGCCGCGTCCGCCCCGACGCGCGGCCGCAGCACGGCGACCTTCGCGCCGCCCTCGCTCACCGAGGGCCGTCCCGGCATACCCCCGAAAGGTGACGCATCGTCATGAACCGTGCCACCGTGTCCGCTTCCTCCCCCTCCGCACTCGGCAGACGCTCCTTCCTCGGGCTCGGTCTCGGCGCCGGCGCCGCACTCGCCCTGACCGCCTGCGGCGGCAGCGGCAGCGGCGCCGCCGGCGGGAGCGCCGGCTCGTCCGTGCTGAAGTGGGGCTGGTCGCTGCCGACGTCCTGGGACCCGGTGTTCTCCTCGGCCGGCTGGGACGTCCATGTGCTGTCCCTGGTCTACGCCGGGCTCACCAAGCTCGACCCGCACGGCACCGCGGTCCCCGCGCTGGCCAGCTCCTGGACGTACGACGCCCCGGGCACCCGGCTGACCTTCACCCTGCGGCCCGGCCTGACGTTCTCCGACGGCTCCGCGCTGGACGCCGCTGCGGTCAAGAAGAGCCTGGAGCGCGGCATATCGGACCCGAAGTCGCTGGTCGCGCCCCAGCTCACCTCGGTCAAGGCGGTCTCCGCGCCGGACGCGGCCACCGTGGTCATCGACCTCACGCACGCCGACTACCAGATCCCCAATCTGCTCGCGGGCAAGACCGGCATGATCGTCAACCCCGCGGCCTTCACCGCCGACGCCGCCGGCATCGCCGCCAAGCCGGCCGGCGCCGGTCCGTTCACGCTGACCTCCTACACGCAGAACGCCAAGGCGGTACTGCGGCGCAACCCCGGCTACTGGGACGCGGGTTCGATCAAGCTCAGCGGCTTCGAGCTGTACCCGCTGCCGGACGCCTCGACGGTGGTGGCCGCCCTGCAGTCCGGGCAGTACAACGTGGCGCAGATCCCTGGCAGTCAGGTGGAGGCGGCGAAAGCGGCCGGCCTGGAGGTGCAGGTGATCCCGTCGATGGTGGTGGCCACGCTGGACGTCGACAGCGCCAAGGCGCCCTTCGACAAGCCGCTGGTCGTCGAGGCGCTCAAGTACGCCATCGACCGCGAAGCACTCGTCAAAACCCAGGCGTTCGGCAACGGCGAGGCCACCTACCAGCCCTTCCCCAAGGGCTACCCCGGCTACGACCCCGGCAGCGCGGACCTGTTCCCGTACAACCCGGCCAAGGCCAAGGACCTGCTGGCGCAGGCCGGTTACCCCGGCGGGCTCGACATCACCTTGACCACCTCGGCCGCCGAGGGCGCCCCCGAGCAGATCCAGGCGCAGCTCAAGCAGGTCGGGATCAACGCCAAGATCGAGGTCATCCCGCAGACCCAGTTCACCCAGATCGTCTACATCGAGCACGACCAGCAGCTGGCCGTCGACCAGTTCGCCGGCCGCGACTCGGCCGTGCAGGCCTTCCAGGTGCTCTTCGGCCAGCAGGGCCTGATGAACCCCGGCCGCAGCACCCCGCCGCAACTGACCGCCGCGCTGAGCAAGGTGACCAGCACCCCGCTGGACTCCCCCGACTACCCGAAGGTGCTGCAGGCGGCCACCGCGTACGCGGTCCGCAACACACCGAATGTCTTCCTCTACACGGTGCCGCGCATCCTGGCCCGCGCCAAGGGCGTCTCCGCCCTGCCGGAGACCACGGTGGTGCAGCGCTTCGAGGGAGTGACCGTCGGATGAGCGTGCTCACCGCGGCGCTGCCGGAGCGGCGGCGCACGTCACTGGTCGCGCGGGCGGCGCGGGCACCGCGCCCGCTCGGCGGGGCCCTGCTGACGGCGGGCACGGTGTTCCTGCTGTCCTCGCTGCTGACCTTCGGGCTCGGCGCGCTGTCGAACGCCAACCCGGCCGCCGCCGTCCTCGGCGACACCGCCACCCCCGCCGACATCGCCCGGCTGAACCACGCCTTCGGCCTCGACCGGCCGCTGCCCGTCCAGTACGTGACCTGGCTCGGCCACGCCTTCACCGGTGATCTGGGCCGCTCCTGGTTCACCACGCTGCCGGTGTCGGGCAGCGTCTTCCAGGCCTTGCCGGTCGACCTGTCGATCGCCGGGCTGGCTCTGCTGATCGCGGTGCTGCTCGGCTCGCTCGGCGGGATCGCCGCCGCGCACAGCAACGGCGGGCGGCTGGACCGCGCGGTCACCGCGATCTGCTCCCTGCTGGGCACGCTGCCGGCGTTCGTGGTCGCCATCGGCCTGATCGCGGTGGTGTCGGTGAAGCTCGGCTGGCTGCCGTCGGGCGGCTACACCCCCTTCGGCCAGAGCCCGGTGGAATGGCTGCGGTTCGCGATCCTGCCGGCCTTCGCGCTGAGCCTGGACGCGGCCGCGAACGTGGCGCGGCAGCTACGGGCCTCCCTGGTCGGGGAGTTGCGGGCCAACTACGTCGCCGGTGCGGCGATGCGCGGGCTGTCGGCCCGCCGGGTGCTGTTCGGTCATGTGCTGCGCAACGCGGCGGGCCCGGCGCTGACGGTGCTCGGGATGAGCGTGCCGATGCTGATCGGCGGGGCGGTGGTCACCGAGCGGATCTTCAACCTGCCGGGGATCGCCCAGCTGTCCCTGCAGGCCGCGCAGCAGCACGACGTGCCGGTCATCCAGGGCACCTTGCTGGTGACGGTGGCGGTGGTGCTGATCGCCAACATCGCGATCAACGCGGCGCTCACCGCCCTCAACCCGGCCGCGCGCAGGGGCCGTCGGGTCGCCGCGAGCCAGGACGACCCGGCCGCGGGAGGTGCCCGATGAGGACGCTGCGCCGCACCTGGCGGCTGCCCGCGGCGCGCGTGGCGCTCGCCGTCCTGCTGGCCGTCGCGGTCCTCGCCGTCTTCGGCGGGCTGATCGCCCCGCAGGACCCGCTGGCCCAGGACACCACCCGGGTGCTGCAGGGCCCGAGCGGCGGCCATCTGCTGGGCACGGACTACCTCGGCCGCGATGTGCTGAGCCGCCTGCTGGCCGGCACCGGCCGCTCGGTGCTCGGCGCGGTCGAATCGGTCGGCGCGGCCATGCTGCTCGGGGTACTGCCCGGGCTGGCGTCGCTCTGGCTGGGCCGGGCCTTCGAGTGGACCGCGCTGCGGGCGGTGGACGCGCTGATGACCCTGCCGTTCACGCTGTTCGCCATCGCCGCGGTCGGGGTGTTCGGCAACGGCCTCAACCAGGCGATGCTGGCCCTGGGGGTGCTGCTGTCCCCGCTGTTCTTCCGGGTGTCGCGGGCCGCCGCGCTCGGTTTGAAGCAGGCGCAGTACGTGGAGGCCGCCGAGCTGATGGGCGCCTCGCGGGCCCGGGTGCTGCGGACCCACATCGCGGCCAAGGTGCTGCCCACCGTGGCCGTCACCACCGCGCACGCGCTGGCCACCGCGCTGCTCACCGTCACCTCGCTGACCTTCCTCGGCGTGGGCGTGCAGCCGCCGGCCCCCACCTGGGGCGGGGTGCTCGCCAGCGACCTGGGCTATCTCGCCCAGCAGCCGTGGGCGCCGGTCCTGCCGGGCGTCCTGATCATGCTGACCGTCGGGGCGCTGAACCTGCTGGCCGACGCGGTACGCGACAGCGGCGCCGCGGACTCGGCCGCCG
>NZ_FMCH01000118.1 GCF_900091855.1 Streptomyces sp. DvalAA-14 | reverse complement strand
CGATGAGCGGTACGTATCTGGGGTTGCCGTCGTTCCCGCAGGCCGCCCGGGTCTCGACCCGGGACACCCAGCTGCGGGCGAACCTGACCCATGCCACCCACACCATCCGCGACAAACGCGCCACCGCCATCGCCGAACTCGACGACTGGCCCCAACTGCGCGCCGCCGGCGCCGCCATCAAAGACCACACCCTGCGCCACCTGGACACCTACCTCGTCCAACTCGAACAAGCCGTCACCGCAGCCGGCGGAACCGTCCACTGGGCCCTGGACGCCGACGAAGCCAACCGCATCGTCACCGACATCGTCCACACCACCGGACACACCGAAGTCGTCAAGGTCAAATCCATGACCACCCAGGAAACCGGCCTCAACGAAGCCCTCGCCCAAGCCGGCATCACCGCCTACGAAACCGACCTCGCCGAACTCATCGTCCAACTCGACAACGACAAGCCCTCCCACATCCTCGTCCCCGCCATCCACAAAAACCGCACCGAAATCCGCGACATCTTCACCCGCACCATGGCCCACTGGGGCCGCCCCGCCCCCGACAACCTCACCGACACCCCCACCGACCTCGCCGAAGCCGCCCGACTCCACCTCCGCGAAAAATTCCTCCGCACCAAAGTCGCCATCTCCGGCGCCAACTTCATGATCGCCGAAACCGGCACCATGGCCGTCCTGGAATCCGAAGGCAACGGCCGCATGTGCCTCACCCTCCCCGACACCCTCATCACCATCGCCGGCATCGAAAAAATCATCCCCACCTACCAAGACCTCGAAGTCTTCCTCCAAACCCTCCCCCGCTCCTCCACCGCAGACGCATGAACCCCTACACCACCCTGTGGACCGGCACCACCCCCGGCGACGGACCCCAGACCTTCCACCTCGTCCTGCTCGACAACGGACGCACCGACACCCTCGCCGACACCACCGGCCGCCAAGCCCTGCGCTGCATCCGCTGCTCCGCCTGCCTCAACGTCTGCCCCGTCTACGAACGCGCCGGCGGCCACGCCTACGGCTCCCCCTACCCCGGCCCCATCGGCGCCATCCTCACCCCCCAACTACGCGGCACCACCACCCCCATCGACACCACCCTCCCCTACGCCTCCACCCTCTGCGGCGCCTGCTACGACGTCTGCCCCGTCGCCATCAACATCCCCCAAATCCTCGTCCACCTCCGCGAACGCATCACCCAAGGCGGCCCCGTCACCACCCGCGGCACCCGCACCACCATCAAACCCGCCAAAGGCCACACCACCGAACGCACCGCCATGCGCGCCGCCCGCTGGACACTCGACCACCCCACCGCCTGGAAAACCACCCAACACCTCGCCACCCACACCCGCGCACTCCACCCCCACCACCACCTCCCCACCCGCACCGCACAAGCCTGGACCACCACACGAGACCTCCCCCCCCATCCCCCCCACCCACCTTCCGCACCTGGTGGAAACACCACGAA
>NZ_FMCH01000366.1 GCF_900091855.1 Streptomyces sp. DvalAA-14 | reverse complement strand
CCCTGTCCGGCGTTCATGTCCTGCCCGGCGTTCATGTCCTGCCCGGTGTCCGCGGAGGTGCCCTGCGTCTCCAGGCCGTAGTAGCGGTAGAGGTGCCGCTCCTCCTCGACCGACAGGTGGCCGCCCGAGTCGACGTCGACATTCGGCGCGCCCTTGACCTGGTCCTTGTCGTACGGGACTTCCAGGTACTCATCGGTCAGGTGCGCGGCGCGCGTCGGTACGAACGTCTCGTTGTTGCCGAAGAAGCCCGTCTTGACGGTGACCCACTCCGGCTCGCCGGTGCGGTCGTCCAGGTACATGTGCTTGGCGTCGCCGATCTTCTTCCCCTGGGAGTCATGAACCGGATGGCCCACGACCTGGGGTATCTGGTCACGCGTGATCATGTCGCCTCCTCGGGCTGCCGGGGCCCATCTGGCCCTATGAGTGCGACTAACCCCACCGAAACGGACGAAACCTTACGAGAACCCTAAACCCGACATTCAGCCTCGGTGGGCGCCGCTCAGTCCGGGCTGCCCGCTCCGTACCGCCGCAACAGCGGCGACAGCACCAGCACCGACTTGGTACGGGACACGAACGGCTCTCCGGCGATCCGCTCCAGCACCTGCTCGAAGTGCCGGACGTCGGCGGCGAAGACCTGGACCACCGCGTCCGCCTCGCCGGTGACCGTGGAGGCCGAGGCCACCTCCGGATACCGGGCCAGCCCCCGCCGGATGTCCGACGGGGAGGTGTTGTGCCGGCAGTACAGCTCCACCAGCGCCTCGGTCTGCCAGCCGAGCGCGGCCGGATCGACCCGTACCGTGAAGCCGGTGATCGCGCCGGCCGCCAGCAGCCGGTCCACCCGGCGTTTGACGGCCGGCGCGGACAGGCCCACCTCGGCGCCGATGTCCGCGTAGGAGCGGCGCGCGTCGGTGGCCAGCGCGTGCACGATGCGCTCGTCGAGCTCGTTCAGCGGCACGGCTACTGCCAGCTCACGTGCAGCGGCTCGCCCTCGGCGTATCCGGCCGCGCTCTGCACGCCGACCACCGCCCGCTCGGTGAACTCCGCCAGGTCGGCGGCGCCCGCGTAGGTGCAGGCGCTGCGCACCCCGGCGATGATCGCGTCGATCAGGTCCTCGACACCGGGCCGGGCCGGGTCCAGGAACATCCGCGAGGTGGAGATGCCCTCCTCGAACAGCGCCTTCCGGGCCCGGTCGTACGCCGACTCCTCGCTGGTGCGGTTGCGCACCGCGCGGGCCGAGGCCATCCCGAAGGACTCCTTGTAGAACCGGCCGTCGGCGGCCTGCTGCAGGTCACCGGGTGACTCGTAGGTGCCGGCGAACCAGGAGCCGATCATCACATTGGACGCGCCGGCCGCCAGCGCCATCGCGACATCGCGCGGGTGCCGCACCCCGCCGTCCGCCCAGACGTGCTTGCCGTGCCGCCGTGCCTCGGTCGCGCACTCGAGTACCGCGGAGAACTGCGGGCGGCCGACACCGGTCATCATCCGGGTGGTGCACATCGCGCCCGGTCCGACGCCGACCTTCACGATGTCCGCGCCGGCCTCGATCAGGTCCCGCACGCCCTGCGCCGCCACCACGTTGCCGGCCACCAGCGGCACCCGGGGGTCCAGGCCGCGCACCGCGCGGACCGCGCCGAGCATCGTCTCCTGGTGGCCGTGCGCGGTGTCCACCACGAGGGTGTCCACGCCCGCGTCCAGCAGCTGCTTCGCCTTGCCGGCCACATCGCCGTTGATGCCGACGGCGGCGGCGATCCGCAGCCGCCCACCGGCGTCCACCGCGGGGTCGTAGAGGGTGGCGCGCAGCGCGCCGGTCCTGGTGAGGATGCCGGCCAGCCGGCCGTCGGCGTGCACCGCCGGGGCGAGCTTGCGGTGGGCCTCCTCCAGCCGGTTGAAGGCGTCCCGGGGATCGATGTCCGCGTCGAGCAGCAGCAGGTCCCTGGACATCACCTCGGACAGCTGGGTGAAGCGGTCCACGCCGGTGAGGTCGGACTCGGTCACCACGCCGACCGGCCGTCCGTCGTCGACCACCACGCCCGCGCCGTGCGCCCGCTTGGGCAGCAGCGCCAGCGCGTCGGCCGCGGTCTGGGTGGGCGCCAGGGTGATCGGGGTGTCCAGCACCAGGTGGCGCTGCTTGACCCAGGCGATCACCTCGGCGATCACCTCGATCGGGATGTCCTGCGGAATGACCACCAGGCCGCCGCGGCGGGCCACCGTCTCGGCCATCCGGCGGCCGGCGATGGCGGTCATGTTGGAGACCACCAGCGGGATGGTGGTGCCCGTCCCGTCGGGCGAGCGGAGGTCGACGGCGTGGCGGGAGCCGACCGTGCTGTGCCGCGGCACCATGAAGACATCGTCGTAGGTCAGGTCGTACCCGGGCTGAACATCATTGAGGAAACGCATACCGACTCTCTCACCTGCGAGGACACCATGGGCGGCGGGCGGGGAGTCAACACCGGGCGGGTGTCGGTCCGGGCTGCGGCTCCTCCTTCATCATCCCCGATCCGCCCGCGCGTCATCCACGGCGCCTCCCGCCGCCTCGACGCGAGGTCCCAACAGGACGGCGCCGGAGGACGGGCGCAGACTGTTCGCAGGCGACGCCGACCCCGAGAGCGAGAAGACGCCATGACTTCTGCCGTCCGGACCCTCGCAGCCCCGTCGAATCCGCAGGTGCTCGTCCTGTTCGGCGCGACCGGCGACCTGGCCCGCCGCAAGCTCTTCCCCGGGCTGTACAAGCTGTACCGGGCCGGGAGCCTGCCCGACCGGTTCACCGTCATCGGCTCCGGTCGGCACTCCCCCGGCACCGACGAGGAGTTCCACGAGCGGCTGGCGGCGGGGGTGCGCTCCTTCGCCCCCGATGCCTTCGATCCGAAGGTCTGGGCCGGGTTCGCCGAGCACGTCACCTTCCAGACGTCGTCGGCGCAGGACGGCACGGCGCTGGCCGCCACCGTCCGGCAGGCGCAGCAGGACGCCGGCGGCGACGTGCGCACCCTGATCTACATGTCCGTGCCGCCCGGCAGCATGAAGCCCATGATCCAGATGCTCGGCGCCACCGGCATCGCGGCGGACGCCTCGCTGATCATGGAGAAGCCGTTCGGCAGCGACGAGGCCAGCGCCCGCGCGCTGAACGAGGCGGTGCACCGGGTCGTGCCGGAGGAGCGGGTCTTCCGTATCGACCACTTCCTCGGCAAGGAGGCGGCGCAGAACATCCTGGCGCTGCGGTTCGCCAACGGCCTGTTCGAGCCCGCCTGGAACCGCGACCACATCGCCTATGTGCAGATCGACGTGCCGGAGAAGATCGGCATCGAGGGCCGCGCCGCCTTCATGGAGGGCACCGGCACCTTCCGGGACATGGTCTCCACCCACCTGTGCCAGATCCTCGGCTTTGTCGCCCTGGAGCCGCCGGTGCGCATCGCGCCGAAGGAGCTGCGGGCGGAGAAGTACAAGCTCTACCAGTCGCTGCGGCCCTTCGATCCGAAGGAGGTCGTCTTCGGCCAGTACGAGGGGTACCGCGACGAGGAGGGCGTCGATCCCCGATCGACGGTGGAGACCTTTGTCGCCGCCCGGGCCTGGATCGACAACTGGCGCTGGCAGGGCGTGCCCTTCCTGCTGCGCACCGGCAAGAGCATGGGGCAGACGCGCCGGGTGGTGACCATCGGCTTCCGCAATCCCCCCGAGACGCTGTTCGGCTCGGCCACCAGTGACGCGGTCGAGCCGAACGAGCTGGTGCTGGAGCTGACCGACGAGCCGGAGATGGCGGTGGTGCTGCGGGCCAAGAAGCCCGGACCCGAACTGCTGCTGGCCGACGCGCGGCTGGAGCTGAAGTTCGAGACCGCGTTTCCCGGCGTGCAGCCGCTGGAGGCGTACGAGAAGCTGCTGCTCGACGCGATGCACGGCGACCAGACGCTGTTCACCGGGGCCGAGGAGATCGAGCGCTTGTGGCAGGTCTGCGACCCGGTGCAGCGCGACCGCCCCGAACCGCTCCCGTACGCCGTCGGCTCCTGGGGGCCGAAGGAGGCGCTGCGCCTGGCCGGCGAGCGCGGCTGGCGACTGCCCGAGGCCGGCGGCGCTAGCCGATGAACTCCAGCGCGGTGTCCCACAGGCGTCCGGCGATGGCCGGGTCCATCGCGTACCAGGCCACGCCGGTGTGGTCGGCGGGGCGGGTGGTGACCGTGGCGGCCTCGCTGCCGTCCTCGAAGTAGCGTCCGCCGACCCCCTCCAGCAGTGGGGAGGCGGCCAGCAGCACCGAGGTGGCGGCGCCCTGGCGGACGGTCTTGTGCCGTTCCTTCGGGCTCCGCAGACCACCGGTGTGCTTCTGCAGGCCGGTCGCGATGGCGCCGGGGTTCAGCGCGTTGGCCCGGATGCCCTCGGCCGCCCAGCGGCGGGTCGCCTCCACCGCCAGCAGCGCGTCGGCGGTCTTGGACTGGCCGTAGGCGAGCAGCGGGTCGTACGGGCGGAAGTCGAAGTGCAGGTCCTCGAAGACCACCGGCGAGAACAGGTTGCCGCTGGAGCTGACCGACACGATCCGGGCCCCGTCCGCCGCGGCCAGCGCGTCGTGCAGGCCCACGGTGAGCGCGAAGTGCCCCATGAAGTTGGTGGCGAACTGCATCTCCCAGCCTTCGCGGGTGCGTTCCAGCTCCGGCAGGGCCATGATCCCGGCGTTGTTCACCAGGATGTGCAGCGGCCCCTGCCAGTCGGCGGTGAAGCCCCGTACGGAGTCCTGGTCGGCCAGGTCCAGCCGGCGGACCAGAACCCGGTCGTTGCCGGTGTCGCGCCGGATGCCGGCGGCGACCTCCTCGCCGGCCGCCGGCCGGCGCACCGCGAGGGTCACCTCGGCGCCGGCCTGGGCCAGTGCCCGCGCGGTCTCCACGCCGATGCCCGACGCGGCGCCGGTGACCAGCGCGCGCCGGCCCGTCAGATCCACCCCGGCGATCACGTCGTCGGTGGTGGCGGCGAAGCCGAAGGGTGTGCGAATGCTGTCCGTCATCGTGGCCGCAGTCCTTTCTGGCGGTCCCCGACCGCCGCGGGCGCGGCGGTCGCCGGCGCCCACCATCCACGGTGCCGCCGTCCCGGCCGGGCAGCCAGTACCCGGCCGGCCCTGGTAGCGGCAGGGACACCCTGCGGGGACACACCGCGGGAATCACGGCCCGGCATTCCGCAGTCTGGCACCCGGTGCGCCCGGACGCCGGTGGGCGCGGCCGGCGCCGTGACGCGCCGCCGGTCGGGCGCAAAGTCCGCCCCGGGGCCGGGAGCCGCGTATTTTTCGCGACGGGAGCCCCGCGCCCGGGGCCGCCCTCGACGAGAGGCGATCAGCATGGACAAGATCGGCGTGGGCATCGTCGGAGCCGGAACGGGCGGGTGGGCGTCCATCAGCCATGTCCCCGTTCTGCAGGCGCTGCCCGACTACGAACTGCGGGCCATCAGCACCTCGCGGGCCGAGACCGCCGCGGCGGCGTCCGAGCAGTACGGCGTCGGGGCCGCCTACGCCGCGTACCGCGACCTCATCGCCCATCCCGGGGTGGATCTGGTGGTCGTCGCCGTCAAGGTCCCGCTGCACCACGAGGTGATCACCGCCGCCCTGGACGCCGGGAAGATGGTCTACAGCGAGTGGCCGCTGGCCAGGAACCTGGCCGAGGCCGCCGATCTGGCCGAGCGCGCCGAGCGGGCCGGGGTACGGACCGTGATCGGCCTGCAGGGCCGCTGCGCCCCCGAGGTCCGCTACGCCCGGGACCTGATCGGGCAGGGCTACATCGGAAGCGTGCTCGGCACCACGATGGTGGGCTCCGCGATGGCCTGGGGCGACAAGGTGGCGCTGCGCGGCAACGCCTACTGGTTCGACCGGGACAACGGCGCCACGCCCCTGACCTCGGCCGCCATGCACGCGCTGGACGCGCTGCACGCCACGCTCGGCGACTTCAGCAGTCTGACCGCCCATCTGATGAGCTCCCGGACCGAGGCCGCGGTGGTCGAGGACGGCGGGGTCGTCCCGTTCACCGTGCCGGACCAGATCGCCGTCGCGGGCACCCTGGTCGGCGACGTGGCCGCGTCGGTCTTCTACCGCGGCGGGGCCTCGCGCGGCGACAACTTCCACTGGGAGATCAACGGCGCCGACGGCGACCTGGTGCTCTCCTCCCCCGCCTGGGGCAACATGCAGGTCGCCGAACTGACGCTGGCCGGCGGCCGGGGTGACGACAGCGGTGTGGCGGCGCTCGCGGTGCCCGAGCACTACACGGCGGAGCTGCCGGGCACGCTGAGCCGGCAGGCGAGCGGCGTCGCCGCGCTGTACACGCAGTTCGCCGCCGACCTGCGCGACGGCACCGACAGCACACCCGGCTTCGCGCACGCCCTGACCCGCCATCAGGAGATCGACGCCGTCGAGCGGGCGTCGCGTACCGGCGAGCGGCAGGAGCTCCCCCTGTCCCGCTGACCCGGACGCGGCGCCACCGCCCCCCGAACGGGTGGTAGCCGGGCCGTCGGCGCAGTGGCGGTGACAGCGGGCGCCCGCCGCGGTGAAGGATGCGGGAATGCTGTCCACGCGCCCCGCTCGGGCGGCCCTGGCCCAGGCCGTCGCATCGGCCGGCGATCCGTCCCAGCTGCTGCCCGCACGCGAACAGATGGCGTTCACGCTGGGCTTCCACATCATCATCGTGCCCTTCGGGGTGGCGCTGACCTCGCTGATGCTCATCGCCAACTACCGCGGGCTGAAGCACGGCGACGGGCAGGCGATGCTGCTCGCCCTGCGCTGGTCGAAGGTCGCCGCGGTCCTGTTCGCCGTGGGCGCGGTCACCGGTACCGTGCTGAGCTTCGAACTCGGCCTGCTGTGGCCGGGCCTGATGGGGAAGTACGGCGCCGCCTTCGGATTCCCGTTCGCCATCGAGGGCCTGTTCTTCTTCCTGGAAGCGATCTTCGTCTCGATCTACATCTACGGCTGGAAGCGGCTCCCGCCCTGGGTGCACTTCTGGACCGGGGTGCCGGTGGCCATCTCCGGGCTGGGCGGCACGGCCTCGGTGGTGGCCGCGAACAGCTGGATGAACCAGCCTGGCGGCTTCACCCTGCGCGACGGCCGGGTGGTCGGCGTGAACCCGGGGAAGGTCTTCTTCAACGGCGCCTTCTGGTACGAGGCCACCCACATGTTCATCGCCGCCTACATCGTGGCCGGTTTCACGGTGTGCGGGGTCTACGCAGTGGGGCTGCTCAAGGGGCGCCGCAACCACTACCACCGGGTCGGCTTCCTGATCGGCTTCCTGGTGGCGGCGGTCGCGGTGCCGGTGCAGTTCTTCGTCGGCGACATCGTCGCCCGCCAGGTGTTCAACGACACGCCGCGGAAGTTCGCCGCGATCGAGATGGTGCCGAAGACCAGCACGCACGTCCCGGAGACCATCCTGGGCGTGCTGCACGACGGCCGGCCGCGCTACGGGGTCACCCTGCCGGATGTCGCGTCCCTGCTCGCCGGATTCGACCCGTCCACCCGTATCCAGGGGCTGAACGAGATCCCGCCCGCGGTGCGTCCGGACGACGCCACGGTGAGCGTGGTGCACCTCGCCTTCGACGTGATGGTCGGCATCGCCTCCGCGCTGCTGCTGTTCGTGCTGTGGTTCGCCTGGCTGTGGTGGCGGCGGCGCGAGGTGCCGACCAACCGCTGGTTCCTGCGCTGCGCGGCCGTCAGCGGCTTCGCCTCCGTGGTGAGTCTGGAATGCGGCTGGGTCGTCACCGAGGTGGGCCGGCAGCCGTGGACGGTGGTACGGGTGCTGCTGACCCGCGACGCGGTGACCACGGTGGGCAATATCTGGCCGCTGTTCGCCGTCGTGCTGGCCATCTACTTCGCGGTGGCGGTCGCCGCCATGCTGGTGCTGCGGACGCTGACCCGGCAGTGGCACACCGAGGGCGACGACGTCGCACAGGTCCCCTACGGCCCGGAGCAGCCGCTGGTCGACGCCGGCCACACGGACGGTGACCGGTCATGAGCGACGCGGTCGCGGCCCTGCTGTTCGTCGGCGTGGTGGCGTACGCGCTGTTCGCCGGGGCCGACTTCGGGGCGGGCTTCTGGGATCTGACCGCCGGCGGCGCCCGGCGCGGCCGGCGGGTCCGCCATCTCATCGACGTCTCGGTCGGCCCGGTCTGGGAGGCCAACCACACCTGGCTGATCTACTGCCTGGTGATGCTCTGGACCGGCTTTCCCAGCGCCTTCGCGGCGATCACCACCACGCTGTACATCCCGCTCGGCCTGGCCGTGCTCGGCATCGTGCTGCGCGGCTCGGGATTCGCCTTCCGCAAGGCGGCGATGCGGACCGCGGAGCAGCGGCTGTACGGGGTCGCCTTCGCCACCTCGTCGGTGCTGACCCCCTTCTGCCTGGGCGCCGTGGCCGGCGGGGTCGCCTCCGGCCGGGTGCCGTCGGGCGGCCACGGCGACGCGGTGACCAGTTGGCTCAACCCGACATCCGTACTGGGAGGCGTGCTGGCGGTGGTGGCCTGCGCCTACCTCGCCGCCGTCTTCCTCACGGTGGACGCCCGGCACCAGGGCGACCGGGCGCTGGAGGCCGGCCTGCGGACCCGCACACTGCTGGCGGGCGCGGCGGCCGGCGTGGTGAGCCTGGCCGGCGTCTTCGTCATCCACTCGGACTCGCCGCGGCTGTTCCACCAGCTCAGCCACCGCGGGCTCGGGCTGGTCGTCGTCTCCGCGCTGGCCGGAGTGGTCGGCCTGGGCCTGCTGGCGCTCCGGAAACCGTTCGGCGAGCGGTCCCTGGCCGCGCTGGCGGTGGCCGCGGTCGTCTGCGGCTGGGGCGTGGCCCAGTATCCGTTCGTGCTCGGCACACACCTGCGGATCAGCAACGCGGCCTCGCCGGGACCCACCTTGTGGGTGCTCATCGCCGTGGCCGGCCTGGCCGGACTGCTCATCGCGCCTTCGCTCGCCTACCTGTACCTCCTGCAGAACCGGGGGAAGCTGCCCACTCAGGCGTGAGCGGGCCCGGCGCGGAACGCGAGGGCGGCCGGGCGGCCGGGCGGCCGGGCGGCCGGCGTCGGATGACGGCGGGGACGGCGGGGGCTGTTACGGGCGGACGTTCCGGGCTTCCTGCTCCGTCCCCGGGTACCCCTCCTCCACCACCACGAGCAGCTCGGTGTCGGTGTGCCGCCAGAAGATCTCCGCGTCCCGCAGGATGTCCTTGAGGATCCGCCATTCACGCGGCATCTCCGCCGCGAAGCCCTGCCAGTTGCGCAGCCGCAGCTGGCGCCCGCCCGGCTCGGGCGGCCACCACGACAGATCGGTGAGGCAGTCGGCGAGGCCGTCCCAGTTGCGGCTGAACCAGTCGGGAAGACGCAGGTCGACGACGCAGCGGTCCATGAAGGCCTGCCGGCCGTCGACGCCGGCCAGGTCGAGCACGAGCATGCGCCGATGCTGCCACACCCGATCAGTACGGTGGCGGCAGCGCGCCAGGCGTCACCCGCCGGTTGGCGAGCGGTGTCACGACCCGTCGGGGTCGGCGCGGTCCAGGGCGGGGCGTGGGGCCGGGCCGGCCGAGTGCAGCAGGTGGTCGGCGGCGGCGGTGTCGGTGACCAGGCTGGTGACCAGGCCCGAGCGCAGCACCGCGTCGATGGCCGCGGCTTTGCGCATGCCGCCGGCGATGGCCAGCACCTCGGGGATGCGGCGCAACCGGTCGGCCTCGATGGTGATGCAGCGCTCGCCCAGGTCGCGGCCCACCCGGCGGCCCTGCGCGTCGAACAGGTGCGAGGACATCTCGGCGGCCACACCCAGGCCCGCGTAGTGCTCCCGCTCGGCCTCGGTGAGCGAGTCGTGCACGGTGGAGACCCCGGCCTCCCAGGAGCCGATGGACACCACCGCGACGGTCACCTTGTCGAAGTAGCCCATGGCCGCGGCGATCTGGCTCTGGGCGCGCAGCGCGGCCGCGGTGGCCGGGTCGGCCAGCACCATCGGCGCGTAGAGCGGGTGCGCGTCGCCGCCGGAGACGGCGGCCGCGGTGCGTACCGCCTCCACCGAGCCGCGTTCGGCGGTGCCGACGTCGTAGACCCCGGTGAGCTGGACGACCGTGCAGGGCGCGAGGCGCTCCAGGGCGTTGGCCATGGTGATGATGGAGCGGCCCCAGGCCAGGCCCAGCACATCGCCGTCGCTGACCAGCTCGCCCAGCAGGTCGGCGGCGACCGCGCCCAGGTTCTCCGGGTCGGGCGCGTCGGCCTGGTCGGCCGGGGTCTCCACGACGACGGCGTGCCGCAGTCCGTAGTGCGCGCGCAGGGCGTCGGAGCGTTCGGCGTCGAGCTCGGCCGGGACCCGGATCTCGATCCGCACCAGATCGCGTTCGAGGGCGGTCTCCAGGACCCGGGCCACCTTGAAGCGGCTGACGCCGAACTCCTCCGCGATCTGGATCTTCGACTTGCCCTCCAGGTAGAAGCGACGTGCCATCGCCGCCGCCTGGACCATTTCGCCCGGGCCCATACGCAGCTGTGCGCGGCCTGTGCTCACGTCGCCTCTCCCCGGTTGCCCATCTGATCCGCTCCCTGCTCATCCTCCCAGATCCCCGGGGTTACGGGCGCGTAGCTTGCGCCCTACCGGGACCGCCGCGAAGCCGCCCCGGAGCCGTGACGAGGCCTTACCGGGGGCGTACCCGCGCCGTATCCGCGCTGTTGCCGCAACCGTCGCGGGACGTTCGCCGGGGACGGTCCGGTCAGCGGGCGCGGGCCTCGGTGGCCTGATGGCGCAGCGCGCGGACCGCGGCCGCCGGGTCGTCGGCGCCGTAGACGGCCGAACCGGCGACGAACACGTCCGCGCCCGCCTCGGCGCACCGCTCGATGGTCTCGGCCGAGACGCCGCCGTCCACCTGCAGCCACATCTCCAGCCCGTGCCGCTCGATCAGCGCCCGGGTGCGGCGGATCTTGGGCAGCATGGTGTCCAGGAACGCCTGGCCGCCGAAGCCGGGCTCCACCGTCATGATCAGCAGCATGTCGAGTTCGGGCAGCAGGTCCTCGTACGGTTCGACGGCCGTGCCGGGCTTGAACGCCATCGACGCCCTCGCGCCCTTGGCGCGGATCTCCCGGGCCAGCCGGACCGGCGCCGCGGCGGCCTCGACATGGAAGGTGACCGAACCGGCCCCGGCCTCCACATAGGCGGGCGCCCACCGGTCGGGCTCGTCGATCATCAGATGGCAGTCGAGCGGGATCCCGGTCGCC
Organism: Streptomyces sp. DvalAA-14; assembly: GCF_900091855.1. Taxonomy (GTDB): domain Bacteria; phylum Actinomycetota; class Actinomycetes; order Streptomycetales; family Streptomycetaceae; genus Actinacidiphila. The sequence continues at coordinate 768 of NZ_FMCH01000366.1, read as the reverse complement.
CTGCCCAGCGCCTCCACGACGGGGACGCCCAGCGTGAGGTTGGGCACGAAGTGGTTGTCCATCACGTCGACATGGAGCCAGTCGGCCCCTTCGACCGCCCGCGCCTCCTCGGCGAGCCGGGCGAAGTCGGCGGACAGGATGCTGGGGCTGATCTGCACGGTCATGCGGCCAGCAAACCAGATTCCCCGCGACCGGCCCAGCCGGGTCCTGGCCGGCCCGTCGCCCCGGCCCCGAAGGACGTCGGGGCGGCTCGGCAGCGGCTCGGCAGCGGATGTCAGCCGGTGCGGCGCAGCAGGGCCAGGTACATCGCGTCCGTGCCGTGCACATGCGGCCACAGCTGCACGTCCGGCCCGTCGCCGAGGGCCGGGACGCCCGGCAGCAGCGGGCGGGCGTCCACGAGTTCAGCGGGCGGCGCCTGCCGGCCGCGCAGGATGTCGTCCACCACCGCGCGGGTTTCGGCCAGATGCGGGGAGCAGGTGGCGTAGCCGACGACGCCGCCGACCCGGACCGCCCGCAGCGCCTCGGCCAGCAGGCCGCGCTGGAGCGGGCCGAAACCGGCCACCTTCTCAGCGCGGCGCCGCCAGCGGGCCTCCGGTCGGCGGCGCAGCGCGCCCAGACCGGTGCACGGCGCGTCGACCAGCACCCGGTCGAAGGAGCCGGGGACCCAGACCGGCCGGGTGCCGTCGGCCACCACGACCTGGTACGGGCCTGGGTTTCCGGCCAGCGCGCGGCTGACCAGCCGGGCCCGGTGCGGCTGCTTCTCCGCGG
>NZ_FMCH01000364.1 GCF_900091855.1 Streptomyces sp. DvalAA-14 | reverse complement strand
TACACGCAAAGCACGAACGAAGCCCGTCGCGATCGCGACGGGCTTCCCGCGTATCGGGACGACCGGGACCGGGCGCCGGGCCGCTCGACGCCGAACGCCCGCTGGTCACCTGCTGGCCGGCCGGTGATCAGCCGGTGCGGCGCAGCGCCTCCGAAAGCCTTCCGGCCGCGTCCACCACGGCCTGCGCGTGCATCCGCCCCGGGTGGCGGGTCAGCCGCTCGATCGGGCCGGAGACGGACACCGCGGCGACCACCCGGTTGGAGGGGCCGCGGACCGGGGCGGACACCGAGGCCACACCCGGCTCCCGCTCGCCGATCGACTGCGACCAGCCGCGGCGCCGAACGCCCGACAACGCGGTCGCGGTGAAACGGGCGCCCTGCAGCCCGCGGTGCAGCCGCTCCGGCTCCTCCCAGGCCATCAGCACCTGGGCCGCGGAGCCGGCCTTCATCGGCAGGGTGGAGCCGACCGGCACGGTGTCCCGCAGTCCGGACAGCCGCTCCGCCGCGGCCACGCAGATCCGCATGTCGCCCTGGCGCCGGTAGAGCTGCGCGCTCTCGCCGGTGACGTCCCGCAGGTGGGTCAGCACCGGTCCCGCCGTCGCCAGCAGCCGGTCCTCGCCGGCCGCGGCGGCCAGTTCGGACAGCCGCGGGCCCAGAATGAAACGGCCCTGCATGTCGCGGGCCACCATCCGGTGGTGCTCGAGTGCGACCGCCAGCCGGTGCGCGGTGGGCCGGGCCAGGCCCGTGGCGCCGACGAGTCCGGCCAGGGTGGCCGGACCGGATTCCAGTGCGCTGAGCACCAGAGCCGCCTTGTCGAGAACGCCGACGCCACTAGAGTTGTCCATGCAACGATACTCGCGTCTCACACTATGAAACGCAAGCTCAATTTTCCGCGCCACGCGGCAGGCTGGGGAGACAGCGCAGTACACGCCCGGAACACGCACCGGGACAGACATCGAGCAGGCTCGGCGAAGAGGCCGGAGCCGGAGGGACAGCGATGGGTAGGACACTCGCGGAAAAAGTCTGGGACGACCATGTCGTCCGCCGCGCCGAAGGCGAACCCGATCTGCTCTTCATCGATCTCCACCTGCTGCACGAGGTGACCAGCCCCCAGGCGTTCGACGGGCTGCGGATGAACGGCCGGCCGGTGCGCCGTACCGACCTCACCATCGCCACCGAGGACCACAACACCCCGACCCTCGACATCGACAAGCCGATCGCCGACCCGGTCTCCCGCACCCAGCTGGAGACGCTGCGCAAGAACTGCGCCGAGTTCGGCGTACGGCTGCACCCGCTCGGCGACATCGAGCAGGGCGTGGTGCACGTGGTCGGCCCGCAGCTCGGTCTGACCCAGCCCGGCACCACGGTGGTCTGCGGCGACTCGCACACCTCCACCCACGGTGCCTTCGGCGCGCTGGCGTTCGGCATCGGCACCTCGCAGGTCGAGCATGTGCTGGCCACCCAGACGCTGCCGCTGGACCCCTTCAGGACCATGGCGGTCACCGTCGACGGCGAACTGCCCGACGGCGTCACCGCCAAGGACCTGATCCTCTCGGTGATCACCCAGATCGGCACCGGCGGCGGTCAGGGCTACGTCATCGAATACCGCGGCTCGGCCATCGAGAAGCTGTCGATGGAAGCCCGGATGACCGTGTGCAACATGTCGATCGAGGCGGGCGCCCGGGCCGGCATGATCGCCCCCGACCAGACCACCTTCGACTACCTCGAAGGGCGCGCCCACGCGCCCCGGGGCGCGGACTGGGACGCGGCACTGGCGTACTGGCGGACGCTGCGGACCGATGACGACGCGGTCTTCGACCACGAGGTGCGGATCGACGCGAGCGCCCTCACCCCGTTCGTCACCTGGGGCACCAACCCCGGCCAGGGGGCGCCGCTGAGCGCGGCGGTGCCCGACCCGGCGTCCTTCGCCGACCCCGGCGACCGCTTCGCGGCCGAGAAGGCACTGGAGTACATGGGCCTGTCGGCCGGCCAGCCGCTGCGCGAGGTGCGGGTCGACACCGTCTTCGTCGGCTCCTGCACCAACGGCCGGATCGAGGACCTGCGGGCGGCCGCGTCCGTGGTCGAGGGCCGCCAGGTGGCCGAAGGCGTCCGGATGCTGGTCGTCCCCGGCTCGGTACGGGTCGCGCTGCAGGCCGTCGAGGAGGGTCTGGACAAGGTCTTCGTCGCGGCCGGCGCCGAATGGCGGCACGCGGGTTGCTCGATGTGCCTGGGTATGAACCCCGACCAACTGGCCCCCGGCGAGCGCTCCGCGTCCACCTCCAACCGCAACTTCGAAGGACGGCAGGGCAAGGGCGGCCGTACGCACCTGGTCTCCCCGCAGGTCGCCGCCGCCACCGCGGTGCTCGGCCACCTCGCCTCGCCGGCCGACCTGTCCGACGCCCCTGCCCTCGCGGAGGTCTGAGCACCATGGAAGCGTTCACCACCCACACCGGCCGGGCCGTCCCGCTGCGCCGCAGCAACGTCGACACCGACCAGATCATCCCCGCGCACTGGCTGAAGAAGGTCACCCGCAACGGATTCGAGGACGGGCTGTTCGAGGCCTGGCGCAAGGACGAGGACTTCGTCCTCAACGCGCCCGAGCGGCGGGGCGCCACCGTGCTGGTGGCCGGCGCCGACTTCGGCACCGGCTCCTCCCGCGAGCACGCGGTCTGGGCGCTGCAGAACTACGGCTTCAAAACCGTGCTGTCCTCCCGGTTCGCCGACATCTTCCGCGGCAACTCGCTGAAGAACGGCCTGCTCACCGTGGTGCTGCCGCAGGAGACCATCGAGCGGCTGTGGCAGCTGACCGAGGCCGACCCGGACGCCGAGATCACCGTCGACCTGGTGGCCCGCGAGGTGCGCGCCGAGGGCGTCACCGCGCCCTTCACCCTCGACGACAACGCCCGCTGGCGGCTGCTCGAAGGGCTCGACGACATCAGCCTGACGCTGGCCAACGAGGCCGACATCGCCACCTACGAGGCCGGCCGGCCGTCCTGGAAGCCCAGCACCGTCGTCCCCGCCTGAACCGCCCGGCCGAAGTCCGGCCGGCCCCGCCCCGAAGCGCCCCCCGCCCGTCCGCGAGGGGCGCTTCGGCGTGTCCGGGAAAGACTCCGGAAGCCGGCCCGCCCCGTTCCTTCGACAACCGCCATCCGACCGGTGAAACGGCCCCGGAACACCCGGTTGGCCCTGTCGCCCCCGACAACTCGCCGCAGATGGCACAATCGACGCATGGAACGCGACAGCCAACTCGAGCTCCACGGGCTGCTGGCCGCGCGTTCGAAGAGGGCGCGCACGCGCGTGACGAATCCCGAAGTCCCAGGTGGGACACGGCGGGAGTGGAGTCGGCGGCCGTCGGCGGTGACCGCGGCGGCACGGCGCGATCTCGGCGACGCGGCACGGCGTCCGGACGTGTTAACGGCTGAGTTGGACGGCCTCGGAATCCCGGATCGCTGATCACCGGAAGCACCGAGTTCGTTGCGGCACAAGGGTGATTCGCCCGTTTCGTATTTGATTTGCGGTATATATCCGCCTAGCGTGCGAAATCAGCCCGTACTCATTCGCCGGGCAAGTTTCCGATAGGGGAAGACGTGAACAAGGCGCAGCTCGTAGAAGCGATTGCCGACAAGGTAGGCGGGCGACAGGCCGCCGCGGACGCGGTCGACGCGGTTCTCGACGCGTTGGTCCGCGCGGTGGTGGCCGGTGAGCGGGTCTCCGTCACCGGTTTCGGATCATTCGAGAAGGTCGAGCGTCCGGCCCGCTACGCCCGCAATCCCCAGACCGGGGAGCGGGTGCGGGTGAAGAAGACCTCCGTGCCGCGGTTCCGCGCCGGACAGGGCTTCAAGGACCTGGTCAGCGGTACGAAGAAGCTTCCGCGCGGCGGCGAGGTCTCCGTCAAGAAGGCCCCCAAGGGCAGCCTGAGCGGCGGCCCGTCCACCACGGCCCGCACCACCACGAAGAAGGCGGCGGCCAAGAAGGCCACCACCGCCAAGACCGCCGCGGCCAAGAAGACCACGGCGAAGAAGACCACCTCCGCCGCGAAGAAGACCACCGCGAAGAAGAGCGCGGCCAAGAAGACCACTGCCAAGAAGTCCTCGCCGGCCCGAAAGACCGCGAAGAAGGCCCCGGGCAAGCGGGCGACCGCGCGCAAGACCACCGCGAAGCGCGCCGCCGCGGCGAGGTCGTAACCGGGCCGCTCCATCGGCCGCTCCACCGCGACGGGCCGGGTCCTCCGCAAGGGGGGAGCCCGGCCCGCGCCATGTCGGCCGCCTGTGCCGCCGGTCCGCCGCCGGTCCGCTGCCGGTCCGCGCCGCCATCCACCGGTCATCCACCGGCCGGCCTTCCGCTGCCGGGCGCGGGCGCTACGCCCCCGGATCGGGGAAGGTCTGCAGCGTCACGAACACCACCCGCCGGGCGCCGCCGGCGCCCTCGGTGCGGATCCGCACCCGCTGCCCCGGCCGCAGCAGCCGCAGCCGCCCGGCATCGAACGCGGCCGCGTCGAAGGCCAGCGGCGTTCCGTCGTCCAGCAGCACACTGCCGGCGCGGGTCTCGGGGTCGAAGGTGAACGCGGTTGCCTGCATACCGCACACCCTAGGACGCTGCCCGCCCCGCGCGTCCCGCGGTTCGCCGGTGGCGACCGGGCACGATCGACCGCCGGAACCGGGCCTAAGCCACCGGCGGCGAGGGCGCGGCAAAAAGCGCGGTGCGGGGGCCGACGCCCAGCAGCAGCGCGGCGCGCAGGTCGTCGGCGGTGTCGACGTCCTGCCGCACGGACGGCACGCCCGGCAGCGCGATCTCCGCGGCGCCCGAGGCCAGGTGGCGGGCCCGGGACGCGCCGCCGAAACCGGGGGACAGCGGTACATACGGCAGCGCGGTGAGCAAGGTTGTCCCCACGCCCGCCGTATCGGCCAGGAAAGCCCGCTCCTGGGCGCGTGCGGCCTCTCGCAGGACCATGGACAGCTCAGCGGGCCGCAAGGCCGGGAGATCGCCGTTCAGCGCCGCGACCGGAGCGGGCGGTCTGCGGTCCCTGACCCGGGCGGCCCCGTGCCGCAGTGCCGCGTTCAGCCCGGCGGCCGGCTCGTCGGCCACCACGAAGGCGCCGAGCCCGGCGAGTTCCCGGCCTGCCACCTCGTCGTCGGTGACCACCGTGACATCCGCCACCTCGGCGCAGGCGAGCGCCGCGGCCACCGTGTCCAGGGCGAAGGCCAGCGCCAGCGCGGGCCGTACTGCCCCGAGCTCCGGTGCCAGCCTGCTCTTGGCCCGTGCCAGCGGCTTCAACGGCACCACCAGCGACCACCTGTATCCCGCATCGTCCACCCCCCCATTGTGGGAGAGGCGCGGCCCGTCCCGGCGCCGGGGTGGGCGGCCTGCGGCGGGAAAGCGCCAAAGCGGGGGGCGTACCCTCCTCCGTAGCCGCGACGCCTGCGCGGTTCCCCAGCGAACGAGAAGGAGTCCGGGTGTCCCGCCGCAGAATCGGTTTCTGGTACCGCCTGGCGGCCGCCATCGCGAAGCCGCCGCTCATTGTGCTGTTCAAGCGTGATTGGCGCGGAATGGAGAACATTCCGCGGGACGGCGGATTCCTCACGGCGGTGAACCACAACTCCTACCTCGACCCGCTGCTGTATGCGCATTTCCAGTACAACACCGGCCGGGTCCCGCGCTTCCTGGCCAAGGCCGCCCTCTTCAAGCCCTTCTTCGTCGGCTCCATCATGCGCGGCACCGGCCAGATCCCGGTGATCCGGGCCACCACCGACGCCGCCGCCGCCTACCGCGCCGCCGTCGAGGCGGTCGACAAGGGCGAATGCGTCGCCTTCTACCCCGAGGGCACCCTCACCCGGGACCCCGACCTGTGGCCGATGGTCGGCAAGACCGGCGTCGCCCGGGTCGCGCTGCTCACCCAGGCCCCCGTCATCCCGATCGCCCAGTGGGGCGGCAACGAGTTCCTGCCGCCGTACGCGAAGAAGCCCAGCTTCCTGCCGCGCAAGACGCACCGCGTGCTGGCCGGCCCGCCGGTCGACCTCGGCGCCTGGTACGGCAAGGACCCCACCGCCGAGGTGCTGCGCGAGGTCACCGCGGCCATCATGGGCGCTGTGAAGGAACTCCTCGCCGAACTGCGCGGCGAGCCCGCGCCCCCCGGCCTCTACGACCCGCGCCACGCGGCCAGGCAAGCGCGGGAGGGCGCGTGACCGCCCGCTGCGCGGTCTTCGGCACCGGCTCGTGGGGCACCGCCTTCGCCATGGTGCTCGCGGACGCCGGCTGCCAGGTCTCGCTGTGGGGCCGGCGTCCCGGACTCGTCGACGCCATCAACCGCACCCGCACCAACCCCGAGTACTTCCCCGACCTCGAACTGCCCGCCGCGGTGACCGCCACCGCCGACCCCGCCGAGGCGGCCGCGGACGCCGAGTTCGTGATACTGGCCGTCCCCTCGCAGTCGCTGCGCGCCAACCTCGCCGACTGGGCGCCGCTGCTGCACCAGGACGCGGTGCTGGTCAGCTTGATGAAGGGCGTCGAACTGGGCACCGCCAAGCGGATGAGCGAGGTCATCGAGGACATCACCAAAGCCGGCCCCGACCGCATCGCCGTCCTGTCCGGCCCCAATCTCGCCCCCGAGATCGCCGCCCGGCAGCCCGCCGCCTCGGTGGTGGCCTGCCGCGACGAATCGGTGGCCCGCCGCATCCAGGCCGCCTGCCACACCGCGTACTTCCGCCCGTACACCAACACCGACGTGGTCGGCTGCGAACTCGGCGGCGCGGTGAAGAACGTGATCGCGCTCGCGGTCGGCATCGCCGGCGGCATGGGCCTGGGCGACAACACCAAGGCGTCGCTGATCACCCGCGGGCTGGCCGAGACCACCCGGCTGGGCCTGTCGATGGGCGCGGATCCGTACACCTTCGCCGGCCTGGCCGGCATGGGCGACCTGGTGGCCACCTGCTCCTCGCCGCTGTCCCGCAACAACACCTTCGGCCACAATCTCGGCCGCGGCATGAGCCTGGCCGAGACCATCGCCGCGACCAGCCAGACCGCCGAGGGCGTCAAGTCCTGCGAATCGGTGGCCGAACTCGCCCGGCGCCAGGGTGTCGACATGCCGATCACCGAAACAGTGGTCGACATCGTGCACAACGGGAAACCGCCGCTGGTGGCTGTCAAGGAGTTGATGTCACGCTCCGCGAAGCCGGAACGGTAAGGTCACGGCGATATGAGCAACGTGCAGAAGTTCGACCGCAAACCGCGGGTCGCCGTCGTCTTCGGCGGGCGCAGCTCCGAACACGGAGTGTCCGTGGTGACCGCCGCCAGCGTGCTGCGCGCCATCGACCGCGACAAGTACGACGTCCTGCCCATCGGCATCACCAGCGAGGGGCGCTGGGCGCTCACCGCCGACGAGCCCGAGCGGATGGCCATCGCCGAACGCCGGATGCCCACCGTCGAGCAGGTCACCGACCACGAGGGCGCCGTGGTGCTGCCGGTGGACCCGGCCAGCCGCGAAGTCGTCTACACCGAAGCCGGCGCCGTGCCCAAGGTGCTCGGCGAAGTCGATGTCGTCTTCCCGATGCTGCACGGCCCCTACGGGGAGGACGGCACCCTCCAGGGCCTGCTGGAACTCTCCGGCGTCCCCTACGTCGGCTCCGGCGTCCTCGCCTCGGCCGTCGGCATGGACAAGGAGTACATGAAGCGGATCTTCACCTCCTTCGGCCTGGCCGTCGGCCCCTACACGGTGATCCGGCCGCGCGAGTGGGAGCGCAGCCAGGAATCCGTCCGGCGCAAGGTCACCGACTTCGCCGGCGCGCACGGCTGGCCGCTGTTCGTCAAACCCGCCCGGGCCGGCTCCTCGTTCGGGATCAGCAAGGTCGACAGCCCCGACGACCTGGACGCGGCGATCATCAAGGCCCGGCAGCACGACCCCAAGATCATCGTCGAGTCCCTGCTCACCGGTCGCGAGATCGAGTGCGGTGTGCTGGAGTTCGAGGACGGCCCGCGCGCCTCGGTACCCGCCGAGATCCCGCCGGCCACCCGCCACGACTTCTACGACTTCGACGCGAAGTACATCGACGCGGCCGAGGGCATCGTGCCGGCCCCGCTCACCGAGCAGCAGACCGCCGAGGTCCGGCGGCTGGCCGTCGCCGCGTTCGAGGCCGCGTCCTGCGAGGGACTGGTCCGCGCCGACTTCTTCCTGCTGGACAGCGGCGAGTTCGTGATCAACGAGATCAACACCATGCCCGGCTTCACACCCATCTCGATGTACCCGCGGATGTGGCAGGAGTCCGGCGTCGGCTACCCGGAGCTGATCGACCGGCTGCTGCAGGCCGCGCTCAGCCGCGCCACCGGGCTGCGCTGAGACCGCGCCCGGCCTGCGCCGCGCCGGCACACCCGCGGCGCACCGGCCCCGGAGGGGAGGCCCGGATCCCCTCCGGGATTCAGACCCCCTCCGGGATGGTGCGCTTGACCGGGGCGGCCAGGTCCTGCAGCGGGCTCGCGTCATGGGCGTACTTCGGCGGCAGCAGCAACTCCACGTACGCCTTGCGCAGCGTCGTGGTCATCCGCACGCTGCCGTCGCTGTCCTGCTGGAACGACCAGGTCACACCGTCCACCTCGGCGGCGTCGGTGTCCGGGTCCGCGTCGGCCGCCGGGCGCGGCACTCCGCAGCGCAACACCACCGACGGATGGCCCCACCCGGCGATCAGATCCGAATCCGGCTTGAGATCATGCCGGGACAGGCCATTGAGCTTCGCCGGCAGTTGAGCGTGCAGCGCGGCGCAGTAACCGGCCACCCGGGCGTCCGGGACCGGCACGGCGATCCGCTGTTCGCCGGGCCCGGAGGCCAACGCGTAGACCGCCGCCGCGGACAGGCAAGCGACGGCGGACACGGCGATCACTAGGGCCCGGCGGTGGAATCTCACCGGCTGAGCATATGAAGAGCCCCCGGAAAGGGGCTCGGTGGGGGGCTAGAAATGCACGACCGGGCAGGTCAGTGTTCGGGTGATGCCGTCCACCTGCTGGACTTTGGCGACCACCATGCGGCCGAGTTCGTCGACCGTGTCGGCCCGGGCCCGGACGATGACGTCATAGGGACCGGTGACGTCCTCGGCCTGGATGACTCCGTCGATCTTGGAGATCACCTCCGCTACTGCCGAGGCCTTGCCGACCTCGGTCTGGATCAGGATGTACGCCTGTACCACGGAACCTCCAGGGCGGCTTCGAGGATCATGTGGGAAGGGGGACGCCACGTTATCGCGTCGCCGCGCGCAGCGGGGAGACCCGCGCGGTACCCGGCCCCCGTATTGACGGGAAACACCCGGTGGAACCGGCCCGCGCCGGCGCCGGGGCCGAGACAGCAGCCGAGACAGCAGCCGACACGGAAGGGGACGAAGTGATGAAGGGGACTGTGGGCGAACTGGGGGAGTTCGGGCTCATCAGGGAACTGACCGCCCGCCTCACCTCGACCCCCGCGGTCAAACTCGGCCCCGGTGACGACGCCGCCGTGATCGCCGCCCCCGACCGGCGGGTGGTGGCCACCACCGACGTGCTGCTGGAAGGCCGCCACTTCCGCCGCGACTGGTCCACCGCCTACGACGTCGGCCGCAAGGCCGCCGCCCAGAACCTCGCCGACATCGCCGCCATGGGCGCGGTGCCCACCGCCGTCCTGCTCGGCCTGGTCGTCCCCGCCGAACTGCCCGCCACCTGGCCGGTCGAGCTGATGGACGGCATCCGCGACGAGTGCCAGGTCGCCGGCGCGGCGGTGGTCGGCGGCGACGTCGTCCGCGGCGAGACCATCACGGTCGCGATCACCGCCCTCGGCGACCTGCGCGGCCGGGCCCCGGTGACCCGGTCCGGAGCGCGCCCCGGCGATCTGATCGCCGTGACCGGCTGGCTCGGCTGGTCGGCGGCCGGACTCGCCGTGCTCTCCCGGGGCTTCCGCTCCCCGCGCGCCTTCGTGGAGGCCCACCGCCGCCCCGAACCGCCCTACCACGCGGGCCCGGCGGCCTCCGAACTCGGCGCCACCGCCATGACCGACGTCAGCGACGGCCTGGTGGCGGATCTCGGCCACATCGCGGCCGCCAGCGGCGTGGACATCGACCTGCGCGCCGCCGACATCGACGTCCCCGCGCAGATGTCGGACATCGGACAGGCCGTCGGCGTCGACCCGCTGCACTGGGTGCTCACCGGCGGCGAGGACCACGCCATCGTCGCCGCCTTCCCCCGGGACGTGAAACTGCCCGCCCGCTGGCGCGTCATCGGCGAGGCCGCCGCGCCGGCCGGCCGCATCCCCCAGGTCACCGTCGACGGCGCGGCCTGGGAGAAGGCCGGCGGCTGGGACCACTTCGGCGAGCAGCCGTGACCGCGGCCGGCCCGGGCGGCGACCGGCCGCCCCCTGCCCGGGTGCTCACCGTGGCCGGCTCCGACTCCGGCGGCGGCGCCGGGATCCAGGCCGACCTCAAGACGATGCTGGCCCTGGGCGTGCACGGGATGAGCGTGGTCACCGCCGTCACCGCCCAGAACTCCCTCGGTGTGCGGGGCGCCTGGGAACTGCCCGAGGACGCGATACGCGCCCAGTTCCACGCGGTCGCCGACGACATCGGGGTGCAGGCGGTCAAGACCGGCATGCTGTCCTCCGCCGCCCTGGCCGCCACCGTGGCCGACCTGCTCACCGGCAGCCCCGCCCTGCGCGGCGTGCCTGTCGTGGTCGATCCGGTCGCGCTGTCCAAGCACGGCGACCCGCTGCTCAGCGGCGCGGCCCTCGATGTCGTCCGGTCCCGGCTGCTGCCGTCCGCCACCGTGGTCACCCCCAACCTGGACGAGGTCGCCCAGTTGACCGGGGTCGTCGTGACCGGCGAGGCCGACATGCCGGTCGCGGCCCGCGCGGTGCTCGCGTACGGCCCGCGCTGGGCGCTGATCAAGGGCGGCCACCTGCCGGGCACGCGGGAGGCGGTCGATCTGCTGTCGGACGGCGAGCACGAACACTGGTACCGCGCGCCGCGGCACCCCAACCGGCACACCCACGGCACCGGCTGCACCCTCGCCAGCGCGCTGGCCTCGTATCTCGCCCTGGGCCACCGGGTGCCGGCCGCGGTCGGACTGGCCAAGGACTATGTGAGCGGCGCCATCGCCGGCGGCTTCCCGCTGGGCGCCGGCATCGGGCCGGTGGACCACGGGTGGCGGCTGCGCCGGCCGGCACCGCCCGGCGGGCGCACGAACGGCCGGGCACGCCGAAAAGCCGATCCACCCTGAGGTGGATCGGCTTTTAGTAGCCGCAAGGCTGCGCTGCTACGACGAACGCGCCGTATAAATCAGCGCGTGACCTTGCCGGCCTTGATGCAAGAGGTGCAGACATTGAGCCGCTTCGGCGTCTTCCCGACGACCGCACGCACGCGCTGGATGTTGGGGTTCCAACGACGCGGGGTACGGCGGTGCGAGTGGGAGATGCTGTTGCCGAAGCCCGGCCCCTTGCCGCAGACGTCGCAGTTGGCAGCCACGGGACACTCCAAAGACTTCAGATGCATTTACGATGAAAAGCCCGAGAGAGCCCCGGGCAACCGGAGCAGCATACAACGACCGCTCCCGAACAACGAAACTACCATGGTCCTGACCCTGCCCCGACCGGTCGGCCCGGGGCCGGGACCCGCTCCACCGGGCCCGCCACCAGTACCCTCACCAGCAGCAGCCCCCACGATCCGGTGTCCCAGGAGGACCTGTTGCCGCCCTCGCTCGACGCTTCCGCGGTGCGCGCCTGGTGCCGACTGACCCTCAAGGCGCTGGGGCGGGCCCGCGAGGAGATCGACGCGATCAACGTCTACCCGGTCGCGGACGGTGACACCGGGACCAACCTCTATCTGACCGCGGAGTCCGCGGCCCAGGCGGTGGAAGCGGTCTTCGACGGCCACGGCACCGGCACCGGCGGCCCGTTGCCCACCTTGCCCGAGGCCTTCCGCGCCATGTCCCACGGCGCCCTGATCGGCGCCCGCGGCAACTCCGGCACCATCCTGGCGCAGTTGCTGCGCGGGATGAACGAGGAGATGTCCGTCCCGGCGGACGCCGGCGGCGGCCTGCCCGCCGCCGCGCTGCGCCGCGCCCTGCTGGCCGCCGC
>NZ_FMCH01000536.1 GCF_900091855.1 Streptomyces sp. DvalAA-14 | reverse complement strand
TCCTCCGGCGGGGCCTCGGCACCGGCCACCACTCCCGCGCCCTCGGGGACGGGGACGGCGGGACCGACGCCGACGCCGACACCGACGCCGGGCAAGCTGTGCATCGGACTGATCCTGGTGGGCGTCTGCGTGGGTTGAACCGGGGGCCGACACGGTCGCTGAATCGTTCCTGCGGACGGTTTCCGTGACCGCCCGGTGACCGGGGCCACATACCCGCGGGGCAACGCCGGCGCCCACGCGCGATAGCCTGACGGATGGCTCTCTTGACGCCGAGAGATCCACGTTAGGGGCCGCCTGGGTCACTGCCGGGGCGACCAGTTACCCGCAGCAGGAAAAGGCCAGGAGAAGGCATGACTCGCACTCCCGTCAACGTCACCGTCACCGGAGCGGCCGGCCAGATCGGCTACGCGCTCCTCTTCCGTATCGCCTCGGGCCACCTGCTCGGCGCGGACGTGCCGGTGAACCTCCGGTTGCTGGAGATCCCGCAGGGCCTCAAGGCCGCCGAGGGCACCGCCATGGAGCTCGACGACGCCGCCTTCCCGCTGCTGCGCGGCATCGACATCAGCGACGACCCGAACGCGGCCTTCGACGGCGCCAACGTGGCCCTGCTGGTCGGCGCCCGTCCGCGCACCGCCGGCATGGAGCGCGGCGACCTCCTCTCGGCGAACGGCGGCATCTTCAAGCCGCAGGGCAAGGCGATCAACGACCACGCGGCCGACGACATCAAGGTGCTGGTGGTCGGCAACCCGGCGAACACCAATGCGCTCATCGCGCAGTCGGCGGCCCCGGACGTGCCGGCCGAGCGCTTCACCGCGATGACCCGCCTGGACCACAACCGGGCGATCGCGCAGCTCGCGAAGAAGACGGGCACGCAGGTCGCGGACATCAAGCGCGTCACCATCTGGGGCAACCACTCGGCGACCCAGTACCCGGACATCTTCCACGCGGAGGTGGCCGGCAAGAACGCGGCCGAGGTCGTCAACGACGAGCAGTGGCTGGCCGACACCTTCATCCCGACCGTGGCCAAGCGCGGCGCGGCGATCATCGAGGCCCGCGGCGCCTCCTCGGCGGCGTCGGCCGCGTCCGCCGCCCTCAACCACGTCCACACCTGGGTGAACGGCACCGCCGACGGCGACTGGACCTCCATGGGCATCGTCTCCGACGGCTCCTACGGCGTCCCGGCCGGCCTGATCTCCTCCTTCCCGGTGACCACGAAGGACGGCGCGTACGAGATCGTCCAGGGCCTGGACATCAACGCGTTCTCGCGGGCGCGGATCGACGCGTCGGTGAAGGAACTCGAGGAGGAGCGCGAGGCTGTGCGGGCGTTGGGTCTGATCTGACGCTCGGGCGCGTGGCCGGGCGGAGTCCGGCGCGGGCTTGCGAAGCCCGGGAGGCCGCTCGGGAGTGACGCGGCTTGCGCCGTTCGGGATCGGGTAAGGGGCTCCGCCAAAAGGCGGGGCCCCTCACGTGTGGTCCGGGCCGGCCGGCTGGGACAGGACCTCGCACAGGAGGCTCAGGGTGGGGGCGAAGGCGTGGTCCGGTGGGGCGCCGTAGCCGATGACGAGGGCCGGCGGGGCGCTCGGCGGGGCGCCGAAGGTGGGCAGGCCGGACAGGGCCAGGCCGCGGCGGTGGGCGCTGCTGAGGACGGCGGCCAGCGGGCCGGCCTCCGGCGGGAGTTCAAGGACCGCGTGCAGGCCGGCCGCGATGCCGGAGATCCGTATCGCCGGCGCGTGTTCGGCGACCGCGGCCAGCAGCCGGTCCCGGCGCGCCCGGTAGCGCGCCCGCATCCGCCGCACGTGCCGGTCGTACGCCCCCGACGTCAGGAACTCCGCGAGCGTCAACTGGTCCAGCACCGGGGAGTGGTGGTCGGCCAGCCGCTTCTCCCGGACCACCGCCTCCAGCAGGTGCGGCGGCACGGCGATCCAGGCCAGCCGCAGCCCCGGCGCCAGGCTCTTGCTGGCGGTGCCCGCGTACACCACGTGGTCGGGTGCGAGCCCCTGCAGCGCGCCCACCGGCTGCCGGTCGTAGCGGAACTCGCCGTCGTAGTCGTCCTCGATGATCAGCCCGCCCGTGCTCCGCGCCCACGCGGTGACCGCGGTACGCCGCCCGGGGGACAGCGGCGCGCCCGTCGGGAACTGGTGCGCCGGAGTGAGCAGCACCGCCGCGAGGTCGGCGGTGAGCCCCGCCACCTGGGCGCCGTTCTCGTCCACCGGCAGCGGCACCGTTCGCAGACCGGCCGTCCGCAGCAGGGTGCGGGTGTCGGGGTAGCCCAGGGACTCCACGCCGATCCGCCGGCCGCCGCGGCCGTGCAGCACCCGCGCCAGCAGCCCGACGGCCTGCACGAACCCGGTGCAGACCACCAGCAGTTCCGGGTCGGTGCGCACCCCGCGCACCCGGGCGAGGTAGGCGGCCAGCGCGGTCCGCAGTTCGGGCCGGCCCCGCGGGTCGGTGTAGCCGAAGGCCTCGCTGGGCGCCGTGGTCAGGGCGCGGCGGGCGGCGACCGCCCATGCGGCGCGCGGGAAGGAGGACAGGTCGGGGGAGCCGGGCAGCAGTCCGTACGGCAGGCCGGCCGGATCGGGTACGGGCGGGTCGGTGGGGCCGCGCCGGGAGATGCGCCGCGTCTGGGGCGGCGCGGTGAACGGCGGGCCGGGCGCCGGGCGCGGGGCGACGCTGGTGCCCGAGCCCTGGCGGGCGGTCAGCCAGCCCTCGGCGACGAGTTGGCCGTACGCGTCCGCCACCGTGTTGCGGGCCAGGGCCAGGTCGCGGGCCAGTACGCGGCTGGACGGCAGCCGGCTGCCGGGGGCCAGGCGCCCCTCGCGCACCGCCTCGCGCAGGGCGGTTTCCAGGGCGGCGCGGGAGCGGGCGCCGGCCAGATCGAGCAGCAGGTCGCGGCCGGCGGCGCGGTCAGGGGTGTCGGCGATCCCTTCGGTGGCGCGGTCAGGGGTGTCGGCGGTCGCGTCGGCGGCGACCTGACCGCCACCAGCGACCTGACCGCCACCAGCGACCTGACCGGCAGAAGTGGCCCATTCGTTCATGGTCCAAGTGCACCATGGCACGGGCCATTCCCGCGGTTAGCGTCGACGTATGACAACGACTTCCGAGACCTCGACCCCCCTGACCGCCCCGACATCCGACGCACCGGTCCCCGCTGCGGCGCCGCGGATCAACCTCAAGGCCAAGGCCCCCGCCTTCTACCAGGCGATGATCGCCCTCGACCGGGCGGCGGCCGACGGGCTCGACCCCGTGGTGAGCGAACTCGTCCGGGTCCGCTCCTCCCAGCTCAACGGCTGCGCGTACTGCGTCGACATGCACACCGCGGACGCGCGGCAGCTCGGCCTGACCGAGCAGAAGCTGTACGGGGTGGCGGTCTGGCGCGAGACCCCCTTCTTCACCGCCCGGGAACGGGCCGCCCTCGCGCTGGCGGAAGCGGTCACGGGGCTCGGCGCGCACGGGGTGCCGGACGCGGTCTACGACGAGGCGGCGCGGCTGTTCGACGAGGAAGAGCTGTCGCGGCTGCTCGCGATGTGCGTGACGATCAACGCGTGGAACCGGATCGGGGTCGCGTCTCGGCTGTCGCCGCAGGTTCGGGGGTGACGGGCTCCCCGAACCGGGCCAGCGCGAGCGCTCCCAGCACGGCCAGGACGAAGCCGGCCGCGGCGGCCGGCCCCCAGCCGTCACGGGTCCGGTCGCCGAGAGCCAGCACCCCGACCAGGGCCGGGCCGACCGACTCCCCGATCACCATGCCGGCGGTGGCGGCGGTGACCGAGCCGCGCTGCAGGGCGGAGGTCAGCAGCAGGAAGGCGGCGGCGCCGCCCAGGAGGAGGGCGTAGAGGGCGGGGTTGGCGAAGAGTTCCGCCGGGCGGGCGCTGTCGATGAGGCGGACGGCCACCTCGACCACGCCGAAGCCGAGACCCGAGCCGAGGCCGAGGCCGGCCGCCCTGGCCTTCCCGGGCAGGTGGCCGGCGGCGGCGCCCAGGGCCGGGACGGCCGCCGCGGCGGCGAGTGTGCCCCAGCGCAGGGCGCTGCCGCCGTGGCCGCCGCCCTCGCTGCCCGAGGCCAGGCCCAGCAGTGCGAGGCCGCCGCAGACGGTGGCGACCGCGGCCCACTCCCTGCCGCCGAGGCGGACGGCCAGTATCCGGCTGGCGGCCACCGCGGTCACCGCGAGGCTGGCGGCGAGGGCGGCGCCGACGGAGTAGATCGGCAGATGCCGCAGGGCGACCAGCTCCAGGGCGAAGCCGGCGGCGTCGACGCCGAGGCCGGCCAGGTATTTCCACTGGCGTACGGCCCGGGCGAGCAGTTGTGTGTCGACCCCGGAGCCGCTGCCGGGCGCGGCGGCGCGGGCGCCGGCGGCTTGCAGCACGGATGCCACCCCGAAGCAGATGGCTGCGCCGAGGGCGGTGAGCATTCCGGTAAGCATCCGCCGAGCCTATGGCTGCCGCCGGCCTGCCCGGGACCGCCGGCCCGCCGCCCGACCCCATCGCCCCGCGGTCGGTGCGGGGCGCGGTCCCCTTCCCCTGCGCCGGGGTCGCGCCCGCCCCTGGCGGCACGGGCCCCCGCGGGGGCGTCTTCCCACCCGCACCACCCGTGCGGGTGGGTTCCCCGGCTGACGGTCCTCTTGTGGGGCTGCGCCACCGTCGGCGGCCGGCGG
>NZ_FMCH01000363.1 GCF_900091855.1 Streptomyces sp. DvalAA-14 | reverse complement strand
TCCGGCGGGAACGGCGGCTCCCCGGCGGGGGCCCGCCCTGCGCGTGCGCTCGTGCGGCGGCCGGGCGGAGGGCCCCGCATCGTCGCATCCGCGCCGGGTGGGAGCGATCCCGGCGGGTCAGGGGGGACGGCGCGGCCCGGCCGCCGGGCGGGCTGGTGGTTCAAGGGTCGCCCACCGCTCGGAGCGGTGCGACGCTCCGGCGGGGGCGGGGTCAGAGGCGGGTGGTGGCCCAGGTGACGGCGGGGCGGTCGGGGTCGAGCCAGTTCAAGGTGGCGGCTTGGTCCGCCGTGACCCAGCGGAGGTCGTCGTGGTCCTGCAGGGCCCGTGGCGCGCCCGCCAGCAGCGCGGCCGTCCAGACCTGGAGCACATGGCCGGAGGGCAGATCCCACTCCCCAGGCACCCGCTCCAGCGGGCGGACCGTGACGCCGAGTTCCTCGCGCAGTTCGCGCACCAGCGCTTCCGGCGCGGACTCCCCCGCTTCGACCTTGCCGCCGGGCAGCTCCCAGCGACCGGCCAGGTCCGGCGGCGCCGTCCGCCGGGCCGCGAGCAGCCGGCCGCGATGCAGCAGCGCCCCGCCGACGACGACCCGTGCGCTCACGCCGGCGCCACCCGGGACGCCGGCACCCGCTCGATCACATAGACGCGCTCGCGCCCGCCCCCGAGCGCGTCGGCGACCCGTTCCGCCTCCGCGCGGGTGGCATAGCGGCCCACCCGGTACCGGTTGGCGCCGCCGTCCTGGCGTATCAGCACCCACATGAGTTCGGACATCACGAGGAAACCCCCTCCAGCGCGCGCAGGTGCGCCACGTTCTCCCGGTCGTCCGGTTCCCGGCTCGCGGATCCCGCGAACCAGGCGTCGAGGATCTCCCCGAGCACCGGCCCGGACAGCGTACGCAGGCTCAGCGCCAGCGCATTGGCGTCGTTCCAGGTGCGCGCGCCGTCCGCGGTGTAGGCGTCCGCGCACAGCGCCGCCCGCACACCCGCGATCTTGTTCGCCGCGATGCAGGCGCCCGTCCCGGTCCAGCAGCAGACCACCGCCTGGTCCGCGGCGCCGTCCGCCACCGCCCGGGCCGCCGCCTCCGCGCTCCAGGCCCAGTCCTTGCGGTCCCCGGGGCGCAAAGCCCCGTAAGCCAGCACGGTATGCCCGCGGCGTCTCAATTCGTCGACGGCGAGTCGGGCCACGGGTTCATCCATGTCCGAGGAAACGGCGATGCGCATATGCCCGACCCTACGCCTGAGGTTCACAGCGAGGGTACGGATTAACACGAAGAGGTACTGATCCGGCCAGGCGTTCGACCAGAATATGACGGGACGTCAATTCATCCCAAGAGTAAGGGTGTCAGCGCACCGGAAGGTGGTAGACCGCGCGATATCTCTCGGCCGGGATCACCACGTCCGCGGTCTCTACCGGCCGCCCGGACGCGAAGTAGGTGCGCCGGATCTCGATCACGATATGGCCCGGCACCCCGCCGAGCGCCGCCGTCTCCTCGGCGAGCCCGGGGCGCGCGGCGACCTCCTCCGCCATGTGGTCGACGAGGACGTCGATCGCGGCCATCCGCGGCACCACGCCCTGCCCGCCGACCGGGCCCTCCTCGGGCAGCAGGACGGGGGTGCGGGCGGTGACGGCCAGCGGCTCCCAGGAGGTGGAGATCATCATCGGCTCGCCCCCGGTCCGCAGCAGGTACTGCGTGCGCATCACCCGGTCGCCCGGCTCGATGCCGAGCCGCTCGGCGACCTCCACCGACGCCGCGTCCTGCTCGGTGCGGGACTCCCAACTCCCCTCGCTGGCCTCGTCGGCCTGCTCCTGCCGGAAGACGCTCGGGGTGCCGGCCGGCCGGTAGCCGCTGCGGACGATCTGGCGGGGCCGCGGCCGCTCGCGCACGTACGTGCCCGAGCCGGAGCGTCCCTCGACGAAGCCCTCGGCCATCAGCACCTTGCGGGCTTCCAGCGCGACGGTGTCGGAGACGCCGTACTCGGTCCGGATGCGGGCCTGTGACGGCAGCCGGGCGTGCGGCGGCAGCGTGCCGTCGAGGATCTTCCGCCGCAGGTCCCCCGCCACACGAAGGTAGGCGGGCTGCTCACCGAAGGCCACGTGCCACTCCCAGGGGTTGACTGTCCGCGACAGCTTGGCAACGGTCGGTACTCGACCGCAAGCCTTCCCCTGAGCATCACCCTCCGCAACGGACGCGCGGCTCGCCCGCCGACCCCACACCGGCCCCACACCGGCCGCACGCCGGCCGACCACCGCCCCCCACACCGGCCAGCGCCGGGCAGAGGCCGGTCAGACGCCGAAACCGCTCCCGTCCCCGGCCTCCGCCACCGAGCCGTGGACCTTGCCCGAGCGGCTGCCGAAGAAGCACGTCACGTCGTGGTCGCCGCGATCCCAGCCGGCCGCCGGAGGCGTGAAGGAGTAGATCTCGATGTTCGCCGGCAGCGCGTTGTCGCCCAGGTAGTCGCCCGCGTAGTCCGCGCAGCGGCCGCCGGCGATCTGCGCGGTCTGACCCGCCCCCGGGTAGCCGCCGTCGGGGCCGGCGTCCAACGGGAACACCTTGAACGTCTCGGCCTGGTGCGCGTCGTCGCAGGACACCACGTCGACCTTGTTCGCCCGCAGGCCCTCCCCGCCGTCCGCGGGCAGCGAGCCGTGCACCGTGTTGAAGCAGTCCCCGGCCACCAGGTCCTCCACCCGGGTGTTGCCCTCGTCCAGCACACCCGTCACCGCCAGGGTGATGATCAGCGCGGTCACCGCCATCCACACGGCGGAGACGATGATGCCCGCGACGGCCATTCCCTTGCCGCGCTCGCCGCGGCGCTTGATCTGCCGCAGGCTGATGATGCCGAAGATCAGACCGAGCGGCGGCAGGCAGGTCACCCCGGTCACCAGCGAGGCGATGGCCAGCCCGTTGGTGGGCCGCTCGACGTACCAGCCCTGCGGCGGCATCGGGTAGCCGTACGGGCCGGGGGCGCCGTAGGCGGATCCATACGGGGATCCGTACGGGGCGCCGGGATACGGCGGCGGGCTCCCGGGAGCCGCGGTGCCGTAGGGCGGCTGCTGGCCGTAGGGGCCGTATCCGTGCGGGCCCTGGGGATAGGTCGGGAGGCCGTCGTACGGCGGGTCCGTCCGATCCGGCGGACCCGTCTCGAACGATGGGGACGTCGGGGATGTCGGAGGCGGCGGGGGCGGCGGGGGCGGCCCGGCCGGCTGCGGGCCGGGAGGCGCGGTGCCGTCCGGGGAGGGCGGCGGCGGAGGCGGCGGAGGTATGTCCACCAGGGGAGTTTACGGTCTGTTCGAGCACCGGAACCCCCGGCCGGGCGCGGGATCCGCCGGAGCTGACGCGCCGTCCGGTCCACGGGTGGCGGCAGGGGTGCACGAGGTCGGGCGCGGTCTCGGGCGCGGGGTTCGCGCACCGGGTTCGCGCCGGCCGAGACGCACGCCGAGACGCACGCCGGGACGCACGCCGCGGCCTCAACCCGCGGCCCCCGCGCCACGGGCAGCACCGAGCCCCGGAGCGCGGCCGCGTCCGGGACGGACGGCCCGACCGGGCTCGAATGGGTGCATTTGTCCGCATGGTGTGTCAGATGAAGAATGCGGCGATCTGCGGCATACGCTGAGTCGGCGACCTGGGCAGATCGCATGAGACGCGCCATGAGGATGCCTCAGCTGCCGGTGCCGAGCCCGTGTCCGGGAGGGTGCGTCTTCCCCGCTCACGACCTCGGAGGCGACCATCCAACCCAGCTCCTCGACGCCCCCTCACCAAAGGGGAGTCCCGCTGGTGGGCAACTATGCCGCCGCAGTGGCTCTCGTGCTGCTGGCGCTGAGCCCCTTCCTGGTGCTCACCACCGCCGTCTCACTGTTCCAGCCGTTGCTGATGAAGGATCTGCACGCCACCCGGTTCGAGCTGCAACTGGCCGCCGGCATGGCCAACGCCGGCTACGCGTTCGGCGCCGTCGCCGCGGCCGACCTCACCCAGCGCATCTCCCGCCGCCGCGTCTACCTCTTCTGCGAGGCGGGCTTCGTGGTGGCCTCCGTGGTGGCCCTGACCGCGACCGGCATCGGCCAGTTCGTCACCGGCATCGTGCTGCAGGGCCTGTTCACCGGCATGCTGCTGGTGGCGGCGCTGCCGCCGCTGATCACCACGCACGGCCCCGACCGGGTGCCGAGCACCGCCGCCGTCATCAGCCTCGGCCTGTTCGGCATGGTGACCGCCGGGCCGGTGGCGGGTGGCCTGGTCGGCAGCGAGGGCGGCTGGCGGCTGCTGTACACCTCGGTCACGGTGCTCGCGGCGATCGGCCTCACCATCGGCGCCCTCACCTTCGAGGGCAACGACCCGCCGGCCCGCCGGGCCCGCTTCGACTGGCTGGCCATCCCGCTCGCCCTCGGCACCACCGCGCTGCCGTTCTTCGGCGTCTCGTGGCTGTCGCGCGGCAATTTCAGCGACACCGAGTTCATCGCGCCCGTCGTGGTCGGCCTGGTCATCGGCGTCGTCCTGGTGGCGGGCCAGTACAAGAGGGCCGTCCCGCTGATGCCGATCCGGCCGATCAGCAACACGCTGCCGGTCACCGGAGTGGCCGCCGCGATGGTCGTCGGCGCCACCTTCACCACCCTGTTGGAACTGTCCGAGGTCTACCTCGTCCAGGTCTCGCACCTGTCCCCGGTCCGGGCCGGCCTGCTCCTGGCGCCGCAACTCCTCGGGGTGACCATCTCCGCCGCCGTCTTCCACCGCCTGGTGCTGACCCGGTGGACGCCCTATCTGGCGCTGTCCGGCCTGGTCAGCGTGGCGATCGCGGCCGGAGTGCTGCTGGGCATCACCCCGTCGAACTCTTCCCCGATCGTGGCCGTGGCCGCGTTCTTCCTCGGCTACGGCGCGGGCGCGGGCGTGACACCGGCCCTGTTCCTGGCCGGTTTCTCCGTGTCCATCGCCCAACTGGGCCCCACCTTCGCCCTGGTCGAGCTGCTGCGCTCCGAGGCGGCCTTCCTGCTGGGCCCGATCCTGCTGCGCCTGGCGGAGACGCAGACCTCGTTCCACAAGGGATTCCACCTGTCGGTGCTGGTCATGCTGATCTTCACCGCGGTCTCCGCGGCCTTGCTGATCGGCCTGTTCTGGGCTGGCGGCCGGGCCCCCAGGGCGCCCGACATCGAGTCCTGGATGGCCGCGACCGGTCCCGGCTACCACTCCCCGCCGCTGAACGCGCGGTTCCTGAAGAAGAGGGAGAAGCAGAGGGCGTGACGGCTCCGACCCGCTCCCGCCCGGTGCGGGTCGGACACCGGCCTTCGGACCCGCGCCCTGGCTTCGGACACGCACCCGGCCCTCGGACGCGCGCGGTCCCGATCGCCCGGACCGGATCGCCCGGACCGGATCGCGCGCCGTCGGTCAGAAGACGCGCAGCGGGATCTCGGCCGGCTCGGCGAGCAGCTCGGCGATCTCGTCGTCCAGCTTGACCAGGGTGATCGACGCGCCGGCCATGTCGAGCGAGGTGCAGTACTCCCCCACATAGCTGCGGCGGACCTCGATCCCGCGTTCCGCGAGCTGCTTGTGCGCCAGCCCGTAGACCAGGTAGAGCTCGCCGATCGGCGTCCCGCCCAGCCCGTTGACCATCAGTGCGACGCCGTCACCGGAGGCGTACGGCAGGTCGTCCACCACCGCGGTGAGCAGTTCTTTCACCATCGCGTCGGCGGGCTGCAGCTTCTCCCGGCGCCGGCCCGGCTCGCCGTGGATCCCGACGCCCATTTCGACCTCGTCCTCGGGCAGGTCGAACAGCGGCGATCCCTTGGCCGGCGGGGTGCAGGCGGTCAGGGCCATGCCCATGGTGCGGCTCACGGAGTTGACCTTCTCCCCGACGCGGTACACCTCGTCGAGGTCGGCGCCGCGTTCGGCCGCGGCGCCGGTGGCCTTCATCACGAAGAAGTTGCCGGCCACACCGCGCCGGCCGACCGTGTAGGTCGAGTCCTCCACCGACACGTCGTCGTCGATGAACAGCGTCCGGACGTTCACGCCCTCGGCCTGCGACAGCTCCTCGGCCATCTCGAAGGCCATCCGGTCGCCGGTGTAGTTGTTGACCAGCAGCAGGACGCCCTTGGGGGACGCGACCAGCTTGACCGTCTCGTAGACGAAGTCGGACGGCGGTGCGGAGAAGACGTCACCCGGACAGGCCGCGTCGAGCATCCCCTTGCCGACGGACATGACGTGCGCCGGCTCGTGGCCCGAGCCCGACCCCTGGACGAGGGAGACCTTGTTCTCCTGCGGGGCGTCGGCGCGCATGATCAGGTTGTACTCGGGCACGTACCGAAGCGTGTCGGGGTTGGCCAGCGCCAGCCCCTGCAGCATCTCCGGGACGTAGTTCTTCGGGTCGTTGACGAACTTCTTCATGCGTCGCTCCAAGGTCTCGTTTCTTCGAGTACGGCGGTCTCGCTTCCGGTGGGTAGGGGCTGCCGGGTGGGGGGCGGGGTTCGGCCGGGGGCAGGTGGTCAGTCGCGTTCGGCCCATGCCTCGGCGACGCGTTCGGCGATCACCGCCACGGCCACCGCGCCCGGGTCCGGCGAGCCGATACTGCGTTCGCCGGTGTAGCTCTGGCGCCCGCGCATCGCCTGCATGGGGGTGGTCGCGTCGGCCGCGGTGCGGGCGGTGGCGGCGGCGACGCCGGCGAGTTCGGCCGGGGCGGCCGGGGCGCCGGCCTCCAGGTGCTCCGCCAGCGCGTCCGTCATCGGAATCAGCGCGTCCAGCAGCGTCTTGTCGCCGAGATCGGACTTCCCCCGCGCCTTGATGCCCTCGGCTGCCGCGCGCAGCATCGCGACCGCGTCCGCGCCGCTCAGCTCGTCCCGGTCCTTGATGGCGGTGGACGCGCGCAGGAAGGCGGTGCCCCACAAGGGCCCCGAGGTCCCGCCCACCCGTTTGGAGATCACCAGGGCGACCTTCTTCAAGAAGTCCGACGGTGAACTGCGGTCGAGGGTGTCCCAGTCGGCGAGGACGATCTCGAATCCGCGCGCGAGCGAGTAGCCGAAGTCGCCGTCCCCGGCGATCGCGTCGAGTTCACCGAACTCGCGTTCGTTGTCCACGGCGGTCCGGGCGATCGTCTGGACGACGAACTCGAGGTCACCGGCTGTGGTCGATGGCGTTGACATGGCTCTCCTGTCTGCCGTGACATCAGTTCGGCCGGGGTCGGGGGCGGTGGATACCGGTCATGGGCCCGGTGTCCGGGACGGGCGGGTGCCGCTCATGGGCCGGGGTCGGCGGCCGGACCCGGGGCGGCGCCGGGATCCGGACCGGCGGCCGGGCCGGGGCCGGTGGTCGTGGCGAGCAGGAAGGCGAGGTCCGCCAGGCGCACCAGCGGACGGGGCTCCGAGCCGAGCGGGTCGGCGAGCACCTCGGTGACGGTCTGCTCCGGGGGCGGGTCGCCCAGCGAGCTCACCACCAGCGAGGCCCCGGTGAAATCCTCCTGCCCGGTGTAGGCGCTGGTGGTGACGGTGCAGGTCAGTCCGGCGCCCAGCGCCGCCAGCATCCCGTTGCGGCTGTCCTCGACCACCAGCACGCCCGCCGGATCGAGTCCGAGCCGGTCCACGGCATAGGTGTAGATGTCCGGCGCGGGCTTCTTGCGCGGCACGATGTCCCCGGCGAACACGCTGAAGTGCGGGCTGAGTTCGGGGCCGGCGGCGAGTTCGAGCACGCTGCGTACGGACGGCTCCGCGGAGGTGGAGGCGACCGCCAGCGCCCAGCCGGCGTCGTGGGCCTCGGCGGCCAGGCGCCGCACCCCGGGCCGGGCCGGGATGGCGCCGCTGCTGATGATCTCGGTGTAGATCTCGGTCTTGCGCCGGTGCCAGCGCGCGACCTCCTCGTTCAGCGCGTCCGGGTCGGTGGGCAGGCCGGCCCGTGCGATGAACTCCGGAGTCAGGAGCGTCTTCATCCGCTCCTTCCCGCCGCCGACCTTCACCTTCTCCGCGTACTCGCGGTCGCTCCACCGCACGGGCAGGCCGAACTCGTCGAAGGTCTGGTTGAACGCGGGCAGGTGGCCGTAGCGCTCGGTGTCGGCGAGGACACCGTCGCAGTCGAAGACGAGGGCGGGCATGATCTCACCTCGCCCGGCCGGCGCTGCCGAAGAGGGTCATCAGCGAGCCGCTCATCTCGACCACGTCGTCACGGACCGAGCGGAAGAGGGACGGCGGATCCCATTTCTGCCTTTCCGCCGCCGATTCCAGAAAGGCCAGACTCGACTTCATGAACTTCTCTTTGAGCGCGGTGGAGATATTCACCTTCGCGCAGCCGCGCGAAATCAGATCGTGGAACTGCTCGTCGGAAAGACCGCTGCCGCCGTGCAGCGCGATCGGCACCGGAAATGCCGCCACGATGTCGGACACCCGCTGGAAGTCCAGCTCGGGCGCCTGCTTGTACGACCCGTGCGCGTTCCCGATCGCCGGCGCGAAGACGTCGACCCCGGTGGTCCGCAGGAAATCCAGCGTGACCTCCAGATCCTGTTGGGCCGCCGCGCTGTCGGACCCGACCCCGTCCTCGACCCCGGTGATGGCCTCGATCTCCCCCTCCACGCTGGCCCCGAAGCCGCGGGCCTCGGCCACCACCTCGACCGTCTGCCGCATGTTCTCCTCCACCGGCAGCGTGGACGCGTCGAACAGCACGGAGTTCCAGCCGACCCGCAGGCACTCCGTGATCACCTCACGATCGGGACAGTGATCCAGGTGGAGCGTGACCGGCACCTCGATACCGGCGGTCATCGAGGTCCACATCGTGTACAGCACTTCGCTGCCGATCGATTTCACCGTCTTGACGGAGGTCTGCACGATCAACGGCGACGACTTCTCCACGGCGGCGGCCAGCACGGCCTCCATCGTGAGGTCGTTGAAGACATTGATGGCCGGTACGCCGTAACGCTTCGTGAAGGCGTCGGACACGATCTCGGTCAGCGGTACGACAGACACGATGCCTCCAAGAGCTGGAACTCGCCCATCCCATTCCACGCCCGCCGAGCGCCCCCCGCCACTCGGACGGCCCTGGGCCACACCTGCCGGGCCACCGGCTCACGGTCCGCACCGATGACCCGGCATCCTCCTGCTCGACGGTGAAGGCCTCTCCAAGCTGTATCGGAAGGACCGCACCGTCGTGGCCCTGGTCCAGGCGGCAGGCCTCCTGCGCACCCACCGGCTGCACGGTCACAAGTACGCCATCAACGCCGCGATCGCCCGCAGCGCACACCGCCCAGTCACCGTCCTCACGTCCGACCCCTGCGCATTGTGTACACAAGAGACACTTGGTACGCTTGAGCGCATGACGCAGCCCTTGCCCATAGAGTCCATCCGCGATGTGCGCGCACACCTGGCCGAGGTCGTGGAGCGGGCCGACCGGGATGACGTACCCACCGTGATCACACGCAGAGGCAAGGAGGTCGCCGCGGTCGTGTCCATCGAGGTGCTTCGGAAGTACCAGGAGTGGGAAGAGCGCGAGATCAACCGGATCATCGACGAGCGCATGGCGAATCCGGCAGCGGGCATCCCGATTGAGGACATCATGAGGGAGACCCTCGCGCGCAATGAGTGACTACCGCACCGTCTTCCGACCCGAGGCCCAGTCGGAGCTACGCAAGATTCCCCGGGACATGGCACTCCGCATCCTGGCCAAGCTGACCGAACTGGAAAGCGATCCCCTCGGCTTCAACACCACCGCACTCGTGTCCCAGCCGGAACGCCGCCGCCTGCGAGTGGGTGACTACCGGGTCGTCTACACGATCGACAACGGTGAACTGGTGGTGTGGGTTGTATACATCGGGCATCGCTCCACCGTGTACGACACCTGATCCTGAGCCAGGACACGTGCGGGCGGCCGAAATCCGCTGGAGTCAGGGACGCCGCCGTCCGGACCAGCAGGCCGCGTTGTCACTGGCGACTGCTTTCATGACGCCATGAGCACTGTGCGCGATATCGCCGCCTTCCTTCCCGACCCCACTGAGCTCCGCAGCCACCTGCGCGCGTTGGCTGTCCTGGAGACTGCGATCGCCGACGATCCGCAGTACTGCCAATACACCTTCGACGACTCCTGGGGTCCCGCCGAAGAGGCGGCTTTGATGGAGAACGGTTCGGGGGACGACTTCTCCGCCCTCTTCACCCCGGCCGGCGTGCTCATACGCGGCTTCGACCACGAGTCGACGATGAGCCCGTACGGGACGGACGACGAGCAGGTCTGGCCCGGAGTCATCGACGAAGTGCCCGCCCTGCTGCGCCCGCTCCTGGACGACCCCGCCTTCCGCGATGAGGGCATCGACGCCCCTCGGGTCACCGCCTGCCTGTGGCGGGAGACCGGCGACACGGCATGGCGCACTGGCTCGGGCATCGACTTCCCGCCCGGCAGCGAGGACCCGGACGGCTCCGGCTTCCTCTTCCATCTCCTCGCCGACCGCTCCCCCGAGGCCGTCCAGGCCCACTTCGAGGACTACTACCAGCGTCCCGTCGCCCTCGAAGCCGTCCGCCACATCCTCGCCGGGCATCCCCTCACCCCTGCGGTCGCCGCGGCACTCAACCCGGCCGCCCTCTCAGACAACGCCCTGCTCCGCAGGATCACCGCGCATCCGGAGGTCGCTTCCTACCTGGCCTGCGACGGCGAGTTCGACCTCGCCCGCACCGACCCGATCGAGCCGGTCGCCCTGCCCAACGGCCTCCCGGTGGAGCCTGTCGCCAGCTGCAACGCGGGCGGCACCCACTACCTCTGCGGCCCAGCCGTCCCTGGTGGCCCCCGCCCCGTCCTCTATACCGACTCCGAGGGGCAGGCCTCCCTGATCGCCGAGTCGCTCGCCGAGGCCCTGACCCTCGCCATCGCCCTCCCGTCCTGGCACGAGGCACTGGCCGGCTTCCGGCCCCCGGCCCTCAGCTCCGACTACCTCGATGACCACCCGGACCACCCCGTCGTCCGCGACCGTCTCTTCGCCACCCTTCGGCTCCCCCCGGCCACCGAGCAGGAAGTCCTGGACCGCCTACTCGCCACTGCCTCCCGCACCGTCCCCGACGGCTTCCTCCCGCACGTTCCGGGCGAGGAGAACTCCGCCTTCCAGCCAATGCTCGAACCGCTTGCCGACTAAGGCGCTCCAGGACGCGTAGGTGACGAAGCGTCAAAAAATTCAGCACACATCCAGCACGGGAACCAGCAAGGGGCCGACTCCCGGAAGAGCCGACCCCCTGCCACCTGCGAACTCGACAGCCGAACTAGCTTGCAGCAACGAAACAGTTACACGTTGAAGCGGAACGTATCCGGGCCAGATCTGACCTGCGGCGGAGCGCCGATCATGGTCCTGACCAGGTGTTTTCGTGTTGGCGCGCGTTGGCCTCCGACGGAGGTTTACGGGCGTCCTGCGGACTGTCTGCGGACTGGTCGGGTGTGCCTCGCCAGAGAAATCCGTGGCCCACCGAACGGGTCTTCACCGAGACTACGCAGGTGAGCGACCGCTACCCCTGTCCCTGCTGCGGGCACCGCGTGCTCGACGACATGCCGGGCTCATACGAGATCTGTCCCGTCTGCTTCTGGGAGGACGACGGCGTCCAGTTCCGCTGGCCGACCACGGACTGCGGAGCGAACCGAGTATCCCTCATCGAGGCACAGCGCAACTACCAGGACTTCCACGCCTGCGACCAGCACGGCCGCAAATACGTCCGCCCGCCCGCCGAGGACGAGCCGCTCGACCCCGCCTGGCGCCCCATCGACCTGACGCGCGACTCCTTCGAGGACTGGGAGGCCGAGGACCACGCCCCCTGGCCCGATGACCGCTCGGCGCTCTGCTGGTGGCTCCCCACCTTCTGGCGTCGCGACCACACCGCGGCATGATGACGCCCTCGGCAGCCGACCTGCGCTCTCCTTAGCCGATCCTCCCGTCAGAGGACGCTGTCAGCTCGCGCACATGACCACCTCAGACGATTTTGCTCCACCGGATCGCACACGCCCCTTCGACATCGACCGCCCGGACCCGGCCGCGGACCTCGTCCTGCCCACCAGAGTCCCACCGCATCCGACCCTGAGCAGATGTAGAGGTTACGGGATTCGAACGCATGATGGGCTGCCCCCAACACGCTTTTCAACGGGTCGCCCGCGTGTGCGGGGCACTCCGTAGTGGTTCTGACCTGGACAGCAACCAATCTACGAGGGAGCCAGTGGACGGTTCCGACGTGGCCGAACGGGACAAGAACTGGGACCAGTTTCAGGCCCCAGGCCCCTGGGTGATCCAGAGCCCAGTACATGCAATCCGCTATGCAGCCCCGCCTCACCAGCCGACGAGAAGATGGCTAGCAGTCGGCTGGAGGTGCGGAACTCAGCCTGCCGTGTCGATTTCGGGACTTAGCAACCGCTCCAGGAGGATCCATGCGCATCGCCGCGGTGATGCAGTACTACTTTGACGCCCAGCTCCCCCGTGATCCGAGCTGGGCGTCGTGGGGAGGGCTCAAGCTGCAAGCTCCTGCATTTAGCGCGGAGATCAGCCCGTGGGAACCGTCCACGCAGCCGCTCTTCCCCCACGAGATCGACAACTCTCTCGCCGGCACCTCCCTGTCCATCGTCCCGCTGGGGATGCACGGAGGTGCGATCACCAGGACCATTGCCGACACAGTGGTTGACCGCATCCAGGTGGTCCTGCGGTGGGAAGAGGACCTCGCCCCGGGCGATACGCCGCACATCGATTTGGACTTGGCCCAAGACCGGGGTGTCGGCGCGGCCAACGTTCTGGTCGAACACCTGCGCAGTGCCGGCCGAGCCGCCTGGATGCCCCGGGTGAGAAGGGCCTGGCGACCCGAGGACGGCCGTTTCCACCTGCTGTCGCCGTGGACCGCGACTGTCTTCGACGCCGACACGGGAACCGGGCTACCGGTTTTCGCCGGGGTTAACGCCCAGCTGTCGTCTGGGGCCGTGCGCAGCCCGGGCACCGGGGCGATCCCGGTCAGCGGACTGGAGGCGTCCCTGCAAGGCGGGACCGAGCCCCCGCTTCACAACGTTCTGCTCGTCGACGCCGAGACCGCTGTCCAGTCTCTCGCCCTGCGCGAGGCGATCCTTTCCATGGCCTCCGCCTGCGAGACCGCGGCGCATACCTACATCGCCACCCGGGTCGGGGACAGAGCCAAGCGCTACGAACAGGGTCTGACGTCGGCTGGCGGAAGCTTCGCCGTGAAGTACTACGAGCGCGCACCGACCGATCTGTCGTCCCGGTCGCTGCGCAGCGACGATCCGTCCGCGTTCTCTGCGATCGAAGAGATGTACCGGGAGCGGAACGCGCTGATGCATAGCGGCCGGACAACCGCTCGTCTGGCGGAGCTGGACTCCCGTGAGCGTCAACGGACGGTCTACGCGTTCCTTGGCGCGGCCGGCCGCACGGTCGACTGGATCTCGGCGCTGTGACGCCGGTCGGGAACCGCCGACGAGCACGCGGTCACCCGGATCCATTGCTTTCGGTCAACTGCGGGACGGAGCTGTCGGACAGACGTCGACTTTGGCACGAGCGGCTGTTGTTGGTGCGGCACCGATTGTGACTGCAGGGCTGACTTAATGCTCCTCTCCCAGGAGAAATACGGGCGTGGGCAGCCCCGCAGGACGAGGTGACAACACGTGCCGGACTACAGCAGGGTTCGCGGAGAGAATGGCCATGCCGCCGCAGGGCTTGCCTGGCTCTGTGCCGCCGAGGCTTATCGTCCCCCACCCCGCGCCTGCCGCCAGCAGCTTGGACCAGGCTCTGGCCTTCTGTTTGTTCACGTAGCCCACTGGTCCGATGCCGTCCGCCGAGTGCACCGCGATAGCGAACCTGTCATGAGGGTTGTCCGGCTCTGGCACGAGGCGGAGCGGTTGCCCTGGCCGCAGATCTGCGGCGCGCGCAGCCTTGGCGTAGTGCGCCATCCCCCGCAGGTTGGTCACGTAAATGTTGGCGGCCGCCAGGTGGCGGTTCGTCGGGCCGACGAGGAGACCAGTGGAGTCTTCGCAGAGGCGTAGGCCGTCGCTGTACTCGATGAGGTGGAGTGGTGGCATGACGCCTGGTGGGGGTACGAACCGATCTTTCGGTCCGTCAGACGGGACGTACATGCGGCCTCCCTGAAGTGCGGACCGCCATTCGATCGGAAGGGGAGTCCGTGTGTAGACCGTATTGCTGCTTCGTGACGTTGACTCTCGTCGACGTAAAAGCCCCTATCGACATGAAATACCGCAGATCGGTCATTTATAAGTGGTAGCGGGACACATGGAACATGGAGGCGCTTCTGAGCGCTAGCCTGTTTGAGCCCTGCGGCCCACCAGCAGTGGAAAGTGAATGCGATCGGTCGGCAGGGCGATCTACGATCATCGGTCATGACCGTGTATACGAGCCGGAATCGGACGGATGCGTCCCCGAAGCGAGCGTCGGAGCCGGATGCCGAGTTCTTCGAGAGGATCGCCGGTCCGTTCTGGGACCAGGTTCGGCATGTGATTAATGAGTGGTGGTCGCACCTCCCGAGCCCGGCTCAGCCCGGCCTGCGCAGTCGACTGCTGGACCGGAACTCCGACACGAACGTCTTCTCAGCGTTGTGGGAGCTGTACCTGCACGAAATGCTGCTCGGCTCCGGTTGTACCGTGGAGATCGAACGTCAGATAGGCACGAGTGGCAAGACCCCCGATTTCTTGGTCGTCTGCGACGGGGTGCAATTTGTCGTCGAGGCAATCTGGACGGCCCAGCGCACGGGCGACACCGTGTCTAACCCGCTCCCACCTCAGTTGGCCGATGCCATTGATGGCGTGCCGAGCCCGAACTTTTTCGTGTCGTACGAGTTTGACAGGGTCGGGTCGGCGACACCGCCCCAGAAGCGGCTGAAGGCTGGGCTGACGCGGTGGCTAGCGAGCCTGAACCCTGATCAAGTTATCGCCGAGTACGAGCGCAAGTTGCCACTGCCCAAGTACACCTGGCAGGAGGCTGATTGGTGCCTCACATTCCAGGCGATCCCCCGCAGCCCCGGCAAGCGGGGCGACCCAACAAGCAGGACAATCGGCATCCACCCTTGGACTGCCGGGTTCGATGACGAGTCCGATCGGGTGCTCGATGCGGTGAAGAGGAAGGGCGGGAAGTACGGCGACCTTGGGCTGCCGTTCATCGTGGCGGTCGGCCATGCGGCCGTGTTCCCCCAAGACGACGACACCGAGACCGCGCTGTACGGGACCTCAGTGGAGTACGCCCGTGCCGGCACACCTACCTTCGGCCGAAGGCCCGATGGCTACTGGACCGCCGTCAACGATCACGTCCACGCCCGGGTCAGCGGCGTGCTCATCGTCGACATTCCGGCACCGTGGACGTGGACAAAGAACACCGCCGTCCTCTGGCAAAGCCCAGATCCGAGCTCGCTTCCCGCCCCTGTCCTCCCTACCTGGGCAACCGCACAGCTGGTCGACGGTCAAGTCGAACACCTCCCCGCGGATCGCCCCTCCCATACCGCCCTCGGTCTGCCCAAACACTGGCCGGTCGGCGACGCGTTCCCCCGACGCCACCAGAGCAACCGAGGCTGACGGGAGCGATGCCGCCCACCTGGCCTTCGCCTTGCAGCGATCACCTCCTGCCGCCAAGGCTGCCTATCTCTCGGCAGAATCCGGCGAACCCGACGATCCTGCTGCCCCTCTGGCCAGACTGGCGGGACTTGGTCCAGGCGGGGCCCGACAGAGATCAGCCGGGGAGTTGCGCCCGGAGTTCGTTGTAGACCAACCGGCAGTCTTGCGCAATCTGCTCGATCTGCTGGGCCGTGACCATGCTGACGTCGCCCAAGTTCGGCGTGCGCTCTTTGCTCAGGTGCATGACGTGGCGGCTGGCCAGCGTCCACGCCTGATTCAGTCGGGCAGCGGTCTCGGTGTTCGCGCTCCCCCACTCAGGTACGAAGTCGCGGGCGTTCCAATCACGCGGATTGGGGTCTCTTGCCAGGAACTCGGCGAGCAGCCGCACGTTGACCCAGAACGATTCCATGCATGCCGCCCGAACCACATCATCGAGTCCGGCCCCCTCGGGGAGCATCGGGGCCAGTTGTTCGACCTGGTCCACGGCGAAGTCGATGAAGTCCAAAGCGCGGCGCTCAGGCGAGAGCTGGGCGTCCCACCAGGCTGCCGAGGGGTCACCGGGCATGGATGCAGCATAGGTCTCAGCCCGGTGGTGCGGTCCGCAATTGCACTGATCGTCGGTGGGGTGGGGCTGTGCGACGGTCCTCTGTGGCCCGCCTGCGGGCCAGGGAACGGCGGGCTGGCTGGCGATCGCCATGCCGATCACGAGTCCGCAGCCGACGGCAAGCGCAACAAGGACGGTGATGTCGGCCCCGCCCATGATGAGGGCGGTCACTGCCGGATCAACGGTCACGGCCCGCCCTTGAGGACATCAGACACGGTCTTCACCGGGGGCCGGCCAGGCGGCTCTGATCGTCGGGATTGATTTCGGTGAGGTTCTTCGTGGATGGGTTGGCCGGAGGCTGCATACGGTCGGTGGCTTGCTGTGAGTGGTGGGTCTCCCAGTCGGTGCGGGCGGCGATGAGGGCGGGGCGTATCTCGTTGTCTAGGCGGTCGGCCTGGGCGCGGAGTTGGGTGGCGAGGTGAGTGAGGTCGTCGGGGGTGAGCTTGTTCATCCAGAAGTCGTCGACGACATGGACGTTGACGTATGGGGTCCGTTCTCGCAGGTCCTCGCTGTAGGAGTAGCAGGTGATGTTGCCGTTGAAGAGGGTGTCTACGCCTTCGCCGGCCTTGCTGTTGCCGTCTGCGTGGGCGGGGGGATGGACGTGCATTGTTTGCCCGTCGAAGGGCTGCCAGTGGGTGAGGTCGATCAGCGTGGTGGAGAGCTTTTCGAGGGGGACGTTGGTGTCGCTGGGGTCCTCGTCAGCCCAGGGCGGCAGGTAACCGGTGAGGGTGAGGCCGCCCGTGGTGGTGATGGACCAGGTTCGGTTGTCCGGTGTGGTGGGTTCGTCAGCGGGCGGCTGGTGGGAGGGGGAGGTGGCGTAGACGGGCTTCACGGCTGTTGATGTGGTGCTCCATTTCGGAGGACGGGGATTGGAGGGGGACGGCTCTTTTTGGGGTGGCGTGGATCGTCTGTGCGCGCGGTCGATCGGAGTCGCGGTGCTGGTGGGGAGCGGGCGCGAAAGAATCGTTCTGCAGGGCGCGCGTTTGGGTGGCAGCGGTCAGGGGTTTACGACCGGCGGAGTAGTGAGTTGGTAGGTGTGTGCGCCCGGGTGGCCTGCGAACTCGCCACACGGCTCGTGTGACTCGGGATCGATGTGCGAGCAGTCCGGCAGGGTGTCCAATGCTGCGGGGGAAGCGTCGTCTGCCCAGCGGGTCCATATGGCGCCGGTGGCTGTACCGGCGAGGTCCAGCACCAGGGCGAAGTGGTGTGCGGTCTCGTGGACTTGGAGGTGGCACTGTAAGTGCCGTTCTACGTCCAACTCGTCAGGAGCCCCGTACGGTCCTGCGAGGCGTAGAGCATCCTGGGCAAGATGCTCCGGAAGCCGGGTGGTCTGGCCGCAGATGGGGAAGAGCAAGTTGGCGTGGGTCATTGCAGAGGTTGCCTTCTGGGTGGATGCGTTTCCCGCCGTACTACGTTCTGGCCGGTCGGGGCGGCAGAGCGTGAGGGCAGTGCGGGCGAAGGGAGCCCTCAGAGGCCGTGGGTTTTGGGGGGTGAAGCCCCGCCGCTCGGGCAGTGCGGTCAGGTTCCGGAAGCGTCCAGGGGACGAGGCGTAGGGCCGGCCGTTTGGCTACGGCCCGCGTAAGACCCCAGTTACCTCGCTGGCGAGGTGGGGTTAGAGCAGGGGAGATGGACCAGGATGGTCTTGCCATGGCCGTCGGTGTCGGGGTCGACGCTGGTGTGGCCGCCGGCCTCGGTGACGAGTTGTTGTACCAAGAAGAGGCCCCAGCCGCCGCTGTCGTCGGCGTGTGGTTCGGACAGCGCGACTGGTTGACGCGGGTGGCGGTCGTGGACCGCGAGGGCGAGACTGTCCTGATCGATCGTGAGGCGCACGTCGAAGGTCGGGGAGGTGGCGGCGGCGTGGCGGACGCAGTTGGAGGCGAGTTCGCTCAAGGCCACCAGCCAGGCGTCAACGGCGGGGTGTTGCCGGTCCAGGCCGTGCTCCGCCGCTGCGGCCATGGCGTCGTGGCGGACCTGGGTGACCGAGACAGGCACGGCGGTCAGGGTCGTGGCGAGGGTGAATGCGGTGATCATGTCGGGCTCCGTCGGCGGATTGCGTGACCGGCTGCTCCCCAGTCGGTGGATTCACGGCCTCGGCTCGGCGGCCGGAGCAGAAGGACGCGGGTGCCGGTCTCGGCGAGCCGTAGGCGGCGGGCGGCGGCAAGGGTGCGCGGGCCGAGGTGGGAGGCGGCGGGCAGGACGACGCCGTAGGTGTCGGGGAGGGCCAGGACGTCGAGCAGACCGGTGAACGCAGCGGAGCGCCCGGGCTCGTGGAGTTCGGTCTCGTCGGGCGCGGTGTGCTCGATGAACACCGCGCCAAGCACCAGCTCGTGCCAACGGCAGTACTCCGTGAGCGCCGACGTGAGTGCGCCGGCACGTCCGGCAGGCGCCTTGGCCAGGTGCAGGAACCCGTAGACGACGGGGCCATTGACCGGGCGGTGCTCGGTCAGCAGTTCCATGGGGCGGACCGTCCTTCACCGTGGGAGGCAAGGGTGCTCGGGGGTGGACGTCTTGAGCCTGCCGCCGACCGGCCGGTGCGGGAATGACCACCTGTTGCACTTCCGGTGCACTTCCGCCGCACCGTGCGGGTCTGCAGTGCTTCCATGTGTGCGAAGGGAGGCAAAAACGTGGCAACGGTGCACCGCTGGACTGGGCTTGAGGCCGCTGCGCTGCGCGCCGCCCTGCGGATG
The DNA here is from genome assembly GCF_900091855.1 of Streptomyces sp. DvalAA-14. Classification (GTDB taxonomy): domain Bacteria; phylum Actinomycetota; class Actinomycetes; order Streptomycetales; family Streptomycetaceae; genus Actinacidiphila. The sequence goes on along the minus strand of NZ_FMCH01000363.1, from coordinate 10,582 downwards.
AGCGTGCGGGGATTCGCCGAGAACCTGGGCGTCGCACCGCGCACAGTCGCCAAGTGGGAGAAGTTCCGTACCGCGACCGAGCCCTACCCGGACAACCAGGCCATTCTCGATACCGCGCTCGCCCGGGCTGACCCGGCTGTCCACATGCGCTTCGAGGTGCTGCTCTCCGAGGCCGGGCGGGCCACCGGCCAAGCGCTGCGGGTAACGGCGGCGGGCCCGCGCCTGTGGGAGTACGAGACTTGGGGCGAGGACCTGGAGCGCTCCCTCGTGGCGCTCAACCGGCAGAACTTCGGGTTCGCCCACAGCCTGCTCACTCGCTGGAGCGCCCGCTGGCCGGTCGGCGAACTGGGCGACCGCGGGCTTTACCTGCTCGGCCGCACCGCGGTCCTGGAGGCCGACGTGTACCGCGATCAGGGCGTCCTCCTCGGCCCTCTGTCCGCACAGAGCGCGTACGCCAAGGGCCGCCAGATCTTCACCCAGCTCGACATCCCGCGGCGGATTGCGCAGATCGAGCTTTCGCAGGCCGTCGTCGCCGAGATGTCGGGCAAACTGGACGCTGCCGCCCACCGTTACGAGGCCCTCGCCGGCGACGAGCGGCTCTCCCGCCGCGATCGCGCCCTCGCCCAGCTGTGGGTCGGGACCGCGCTCAGCAAGGACGGCAATCAGGAATACGCGGCCCGCGTCATGCTTGCCGCCAGCCGCGACTTCGAGGACCTCGCCGAGCCCGACGACTGGTCCGTCGCCCAGCAGAAACTGGCCCTGGCCTACCGCGGCTCCGGTGACCTCACCCGTGCCCTGCAATTCATCGAGACCGCCCGCACGACCGGAACCACCGATACGCCGATGCAGCGGGTACGCCTCGACACCGCGCACGGGCACATCCTGCTCTCCGACCAGGCGACCGTAGATGATGGTCTGCGTGTCCTCGACCGCGCGGCAGGGGTGGCGGGCCAGTTCGGCCTCAGCCACCAGCTCCGCTCCATCGAGGGCATCAGGACTTCATTCCGGGGATCGTCCGGCCCCCGGCGACGGTGACCAGGGAGAGCGCGTGAGGCACGACGACCAGCCCGGCCTGACCGACCAGCAGCGCGAGCAGGCCCAGCCGATCTGGGACTACCACCAGATGCACCACCAGCTCCGGCCCTGCGACGCGGCCATCGCCCTGGGCAGCCATGACCTTGGCGTGCCCGCCTACAGCGCCGAGCTGTTCCGCGCCAGCCTCTTCCCGACCCTCGTCTTCTCCGGCGGCCCGAACCCCACCGCCCCGGAGCGCTTCCCGCGCGGCGAGGCGATCCACTTCCGCGAGTACGCCGTCGAACTCGGCGTCCCGGCCGAGGTAATCCTCGTCGAGCCGAACGCCACCAATACCGGCCAGAACATCGCCCTCTCCCGCGAGGTTATGGCCCTGGCCGGGATCCGACCGACCGCGCTGATGCTGATCGCAATGCCCTACATGGAGCGTCGCGCCTACGCCACGGCCCGCAAGGTCTGGCCCGAAGTCGAGATCGTGTGCGCTTCCCAGCCGATCGACTTCAACGACTACCTCAAGGGCATGGGCGACGAGCGCAAGGTCGTCGAGATGCTCGTCGGGGACCTGCAGCGGGTGATCGAGTATCCGAAGCTCGGCTTCGCCGTCGAGCAGGAAATCCCGGGGGACGTGCATGACGCCTACCAGGCCCTTGTCCGCGACGGCTTCACCAGCCGCCTCCTCAGTTGAACTGCTTCCCCAGCCGGGAGGTGTGTGCGCGATCCACCAGCCCAACTTCCTGCCCCGGCTCGGCACGCTGGCGAAGCTGTTCGCGGCGGACTACTGGATCGTCCTCGACGACGTCCAGTTCACCCGCCGCGACTACCAGCACCGCGCCCGCATCGCCCCACTCGACCGACCCGACCTGGCGCACTGGCTGAGCCTAGCCACCCATCTCCCCGACGGCCGGTCCACCTTGATCCGCGATGCCCGGCTGGCTGACCCGCAACGCAGCCGCGACCGGACCGCCCAGGCGATCCGCCACTGCTACCGCCGCAGCCGCCACTGGCAACAGGTCAGCACTGTCCTGGATCAGGTGCTTGAGGGTTTCACCGGCTCCGACCGGACCGGCGTCGTAGCAGAGAATTCCACCCGGGTTCTTCTCGACCTGCTCGGCTGGCGGGGCGAGATCATCCGCAGCAGCCAACTCCAAGCCCGCCGCGAACGCTCGCAGCGGCTCTCCGACCTCGCTGCCGTCACCGGAGCTACCACGTACCTCTGCGGCCCTGGCGGTCTCCGATACGTCGATCACGCTCCGTTCGAGGCCGCCGATGTACTCGTTGAGCCGTTCCTCACGCCCGCCGACGGCCTTTGGAGCAACAGCCGCCGACTGTCCGCGCTGCACACGCTCTCTGAGCTGGGCGCGACCGGTCTGGCGTCGGGTCTGGCTGAGACAACTGTGTTGACGGGAATCCCCGACTCCTGACCGCCTGCGAGCCTCGCTACTGCACTCAGCGCCCGAAAGTACCGGCCAGAGCGGATCACACAGCAGGGGCCTCCACGCCGTACCTCGCGCGGTACCAACACTTCCACCGACGGCGGCACCGCCAGACTTCAAGTCCCGCGGAGGCGCCGGCGGTGGAGTGAACCGCTTCAGCTCTCCTCCCGACGACGCCGCGCGGCCCGGTAGACCAGCATGCGCGCGACGACGCTCGTGGCGTACTCGACGTCCTCGGCCTTCGGCATCTCCTTGCTCCTCCCATGCACAACGTCGTTGCGCAGTGTGCGAAGCTGCCAAAGCATGTTGATCTCGTCGGGCGTGTAAGTGACACCGTCCACGTCGAGCGCCTTCATCAACTGCCGCCGCAGCGGTGGACTGTTGAGCTTGGCAATGAAGTCGTTGACTCGGGCCTTCTGCTCCGGCTTCAGAATGGTCGGAATGCTCGCCTTGATCGCATCGAGCTCCTCTTGTGCGTACGGGCTGGTCGGGGTAGTCGGCCATCTCGCTCAGGAGGGCGTGGTGCTGGTCCAGAGGGGCGCGGCCGGGGTCGGGGATGCCGGGCATGGCGAACGCGGCCACGATGTGGGGGTCGGTGTGTTCGTCACGGCGGCCGGGTCCGAAGAGGTAGGACAGCAGGCCGCGGGTGCGGGAGCCGGTGGAGACGTCAGGCACCGTGGCGGCACCCCGAAACAACGTGTTCCAGGGCCAGGCGGCCGGCGCGGGCCAGGGCGCGGATCTCGGCCAGGACGTCATCGGTGGTGTCGGGCAGGGTGCCCATGTTGATGGCGCGGGCGATCTGGTTGAGGTTGACTCCCGCCCGGTGGATCTCGCGCAGGCGGACAGCCCCGACGAGGGCGACACGATGGCGGAGAAGGCCGCGTAACCACTCCCCCGCACTGACCACACGCCAGCGCGCTTGCGGACTCGGTGCGGACCGCTGAGGCCGCCCGACCGTCCCGCCGCAGGTCAGACGGCCTTCCGCCAGCTCAACTACACGTTGAAGCGGAACTCCACCACGTCCCCGTCCTGCATGACGTAGTCCTTGCCCTCCATGCGGGCCTTGCCCTTGGCGCGGGCTTCGGGGACGGAGCCGGTGGCGAGGAGGTCGGCGTAGGAGACCACCTCGGCCTTGATGAAGCCCTTTTGGAAGTCGGTGTGGATGACGCCGGCCGCCTCGGGGGCGGTGGCGCCGCGCTTGATGGTCCAGGCGCGGGATTCCTTGGGGCCGGCCGTGAGGTACGTCTGGAGGCCGAGGGTTTCGAAGCCGACGCGGGCGAGGGTGGCGAGGCCGGGTTCCTGCTGGCCGACGGACTGGAGGAGTTCGAGGGCCTCGGCGTCGTCGAGTTCGACGAGTTCGGATTCGAGCTTGGCGTCCAGGAAGATCGCCTCCGCGGGGGCGACCAGGGCGCGCTGGGCGTTCTTGAAGTCCTCGTCGGCGAGCTCGTCCTCGTCCACGTTGAAGACGTAGAGGAACGGCTTGACGGTGAGCAGGTGCAGCTCGCGCAGCAGGGCGCCCTGTTCGGTGTCCTTGGTGATGCCGTGGGAGAAGAGGGTGTCGCCGGCGGCCAGGATGGTCTGGGCGGCTTCGGTGGCGGCCAGGACGGCGGCCTTCTCCTTCTGGAGGCGGGCCTCCTTGGTCAGGCGCGGGATCGCCTTCTCCACCGACTGGAGGTCGGCCAGGATCAGCTCGGTGTTGATGGTCTCGATGTCGTCCTTGGGCGAGACCTTGCCGTCGACGTGGACCACGTTGTCGTCCTTGAAGGCCCGGATGACCTGGCAGATCGCGTCGGACTCCCGGATGTTCGCCAGGAACTTGTTGCCCAGCCCCTCGCCCACCGAGGCGCCGCGGACGATGCCGGCGATGTCCACGAAGTCCACGGTGGCGGGCAGCACCCGCGCCGAGCCGAAGATCTCGGCGAGCTTGGCCAGCCGGGGGTCGGGCACCCCGACCACGCCGACGTTCGGCTCGATGGTGGCGAACGGGTAGTTGGCCGCCAGGACGTCGTTCTTGGTCAGGGCGTTGAAGAGGGTCGACTTGCCGACGTTCGGCAGGCCGACGATTCCGATGCTGAGCGACACGTGGCGACTTCCCGTAGCAAGCGAAGGTGCGAGACGGCCCCAGTTTACGGGCCGCCCCGCACCCCGCCGGTCGGCCGTCCGGCGCAGCGGCGGCGGGCGCGGCCGGGCCGCGGGAACCACCCGTACGGCGGCGCCGCGAGCGGGGCCCCCGCGGGGTGGAAAACCGGTCCTCGCGATGCGGCCGGCCTGCGGTTCCGCCTACTGTGAGTATGTGGATCAACACACTGCGCGCACCCCACCCGCTCCCGGCCCGCCAGGCGGTGAAACCGCTGCCGGGGTCTACCGTCCCCCGCCGCCCGCCCACCCGGTGACCGTGCTGGTGCGCCGGCTGCGCGCCGTCCACCGCCAGCGCGCCCGGCTGACCGGCCTGGGCACCGGGCTGCTCACCACAGCGGTCACCGTGCTGGGCGGGGCCGTCGACTCGTTGCTCTTCGGCGGCCCCGGGGTGCTGTTCGGGCTGGTCTTCGTGCTGGTCAGCGTGGTCGCCGCGGTGTACGTACGCCCGTACGACCTGGTGGCCGCGCCGGTCGCGGCGCCGATCGCCTTCGCCACCGGGATCGCGCTGACCTCGGACAGCGGCAGCGGCGGCCTGGCCGGCCATCTGCTCGGCACCTTCACCGGGCTGGCGCTGCTGACCGGCTGGCTCTACACCGGCACCGTGCTGGCCGCGCTGATCGTCGGGATCAGAGCTTTGCGGCGGCCATCGCGGCGCCCACGATCCCTGCGTTGTTCTGCAGGCCCGCGGGGACGATCTCGGCGGTGATTCCCTCGATCAGCGGTACGAACTTCTCCGCTTTGCGGCTGATCCCGCCGCCGAGGATGAACAGGTCGGGCGAGAAGAGCATCTCCACATGGGCGAGGTATTTCTTCAGCCGGTGCGCCCAGTGCTCCCAGCTCAGGTCCTCGTCCTCCCGGGCCTTGACCGACGCCTTCTTCTCCGCGTCGTGCCCGTGCAGTTCCAGGTGGCCCAGTTCGGTGTTGGGCACCAGGCGGCCGTCGACGAACAGCGCGCTGCCGATGCCGGTGCCAAGGGTCAGCAGGATGACGGTGCCGCCGCGACCGCGGCCGGCCCCGAAGGTGATCTCGGCGACGCCGGCGGCGTCCGCGTCGTTCAGCAGGACCACCGGCATGCCGAGCCGGTCGCTGATCTGCTTGCGCGCGTCCAGCCCGACCCAGCCGGGGTCGACGTTCGCCGCGCTGCGGGTGACACCGTCCACCACCACGCCGGGGAAGGTCACGCCGAGCGGGCCCGAGTAGCCGAAGTGCGAGACGACCTCGTGAACGCCGTCGATCACCGCTTCCGGGGTGGCCGGATGCGGCGTCAAGACCTTATGGCGCTCCTCGGACAAGGTGCCCGCGTCCAGATCGACCGGAGCGCCCTTGATACCGGTACCGCCGATGTCCACACCGAACACGTTCATGGCCTCCACGTTGAAGGGTGGCGAAATCGCTCACCTCTTGCCGGATGCCCGGTCTGCGAGCTCGGCACGCAGATCGCGGCGCAATTCCTTGGGCAGCGAGAACTGAATGGACTCTTCCGCGGACCTGAGCACTTCCACATCGCCGAAGCCGCGCGCCGCCAGCCATTCCAGCACACCCTCGACCAGGATCTCGGGTACGGACGCGCCGGAGGTGACGCCGACGGTACGCACGCCTTCCAGCCAGGCATCTTCGCACTCCTCGGCGAAGTCCACCAGGTAGGAAGCGCTGGCGCCGGCCTGGAGGGCGACTTCGACCAGCCGGATGGAGTTGGAGGAGTTGCGGGAGCCGACGACGATCACCAGATCCGCCTCGGCGGCGATCTCCTTGACCGCGACCTGGCGGTTCTGGGTGGCGTAGCAGATGTCGTCGCTCGGCGGGGAGAGCAGATTCGGGAAGCGGTTCTTCAGCGCGTCCACCGTCTCCATCGTCTCGTCCACCGAGAGCGTGGTCTGGGACAGCCAGACGACCTTCGACTCGTCCCGGACCTCGACGCGGGCGGCGTCCTGCGGGCCGTCGACCAGGTGCATCCGCTCGGGGGCCTCGCCCATGGTGCCGATGACCTCCTCGTGGCCCTCGTGGCCGATCAGCAGGATGTCGTAGTCGGAGTCGGCGAACCGGACGGCTTCCTTGTGCACCTTGGTGACCAGCGGGCAGGTGGCGTCGATGGAGGCGAGGCTGCGCTGGGCGGCCTCCTCGTGGACGACGGGGGCGACGCCGTGCGCGGAGAAGATGACGATGGCGTTCTCCGGGACCTCCTCCGTCTCGTCGACGAAGACGGCGCCCTTCTTCTCCAGCGTCTGCACGACGTATTTGTTGTGCACGATCTGCTTGCGCACGTAGACCGGGGCGCCGTATTGCTCCAGCGCCTTCTCGACGGTGATGACGGCACGGTCGACGCCCGCGCAGTACCCGCGGGGGGCGGCGAGAAGGACGCGACGGCTGGCTTCGGTGGTCATGCGGTCCATCGTACGGGGAGGCGCCGACATGTCGGTGGGGCGCACTAGGGTGCGGGTATGGCTCTGAACACCTCGGCCGACGCGCCGATTCCGGTCGGCGAGGTGTCCCGGCTGATCGGGAAGTGGATCGACCGGCTCGGCGCGGTGTGGGTGGAGGGCCAGATCACCCAGCTGTCGCGGCGCCCGGGCGCCGGCGTGGTGTTCTTGACGCTGCGCGACCCCTCGCACGACATCTCGATCGGGGTGACGTGCTTCCGCGCGGTCTTCGAGCAGGTCGCCGAGGTGGTCGGGGAGGGCGCGCGGGTCCTGGTGCACGCCAAGCCCGAGTGGTACGGCCCACGCGGGCAGTTGTCGCTGCGGGCGGTGGAGATCCGTCCGGTGGGCGTGGGCGAACTGCTGGCCCGGCTGGAGCAGTTGAAGAAGACACTGGCGGCGGAGGGGCTGTTCGCGCCGGAGCGCAAGCGCCCGCTGCCCTTCCTGCCGCAGCTCATCGGGCTGGTCACCGGCCGCGCCTCGGCCGCCGAGCGGGACGTCCGGGAGAACGCGCGGCTGCGCTGGCCGGCGGTCCGTTTCGAGGTGCGCAATGTGCCGGTGCAGGGCGCGACGGCGGTGCCGAAGGTGATCGAGGCGGTCCGGGAGCTGGACGCGCATCCCGGCGTCGATGTGATCGTCGTGGCGCGCGGCGGCGGCAGCGTGGAGGATCTGCTGCCGTTCTCGGACGAGCGGCTGCTGCGCACCGTCGCCGACTGCCGTACGCCGGTGGTCTCCGCGATCGGCCACGAGCCGGACAACCCGCTGCTGGACCTGGTAGCCGACTTGCGCGCGTCCACCCCCACGGATGCGGCGAAGCGGGTGGTGCCGGACGTCCGGGAGGAGCTGGCCCGGGTGCAGCTGGTGCGGGACCGGGCGCTGCGGGTGATCCGCGGCCTGCTGGACCGCGAGGAGCGCGGCTTGAGCGCCGCCGTCAGCCGCCCGTCGATGGCGGCCCCGTACCGGATGGTGGACGAGCGGGCGGCGGAGATCGCCGACCGGGTGGACCGGGCGCGGCGCAGCCTCGGGCACGCGCTGGACCGGGCGGACGCCGACCTGTCCCACACCCTGGCCCGGGTGGTCGCCCTGTCCCCGGCGGCGACGCTGCGCCGGGGGTACGCGGTGCTGCAGCGGGCGGACGGCTCGGTGGTACGCGCGCCGGCGGACGTGGCGCCGGACGAGGAGCTGCGCGCGCGGGTCGCCGAGGGCGGCTTCCGGGTGCGGGTCACGGGCTGACCGTGCGGATCACGGGCTGACCGTGCGGTTCACCGGCTGAGCTAGCGGTTCACGCGCTGACCGTGCGGATCAGGGGCAGACCGGCACCGTCGTACCCACGCCCTAGGCTGGCCCTATGGCAGCAGACCAGAACCCACGGGCGACGCTCGGTTACGAGCAGGCCCGTGACGAGCTCATCGACGTCGTGCGCCGCCTGGAGGCGGGCGGCGCCAGCCTGGAGGAGTCCCTGGCCCTGTGGGAGCGCGGCGAGGAGCTGGCCAAGCTCTGCCGCCACTGGCTGGAGGGCGCCCGGGCCCGCCTCGACGCGGTGCTGGCGGCGGAGGAGCAGGAGGAGCTGGCGGCGGGAGCGGCCGAGCAGGCCGCGGTGGACGCGGAGGAGGAAGCTGGCGGCCGGCCGGCTTGAGCCCTGCCGCGGCCCGGGATTCGTCCGTTACGCCGGATGGCCGCCGCGTTCCTGGAGCGCGGCGGCCATCTGCGTGAGCTGGGGGTCCCGGGCGGTGCCGAGGACGACCGTGGTGACGTCGTGCTCCTTGCGGACCAGGGCGGTGTAGCGGCCGCCGGCGTAGCGCTGCCAGGTCAGGCCCCCGGCCTGGACGGTGCGGGTGCCGTCGGGGCGGGCGTTCAGGGTGACGGCCGAGATGAAGGCGTCGGCCGGGCCGTTGCTCTGCTCGACGGCCACGTACTGCTGCTGCGGGTCCACGAAGCCGATGTGCCAGGTGACCGCCTTGCGGTCGGCCCCGCTGTAGGTGACCGAGGTGGAGCGCCAGTCCGCGCCGAGGCCTTCGGGGCCGGCCACCGGGTAGGGGGCGTCGCGCCGGGCCTGGCCCAGCTCCACCGAGAAGGGCACCGCCCGCACCGGGTCGGCCTTGGAGTCGTGCGGGATGAACAGATAGATCAGAAACACGACGATTCCCAGCACCACCATGGACAGCGCCAGGTCCACCATCGTCTTGTTGCCACGTTTGTCTGCTGCCACGCCCCCTATCGTCCCCCATCCCCCGGGGCGCCCCGACCGCCGGGTCGGCCGCGGCCTGCGCCGCCGGACCGGCGCTCAAACCTCACGCCACCAAACTGCTCATGTGACATGCGCGCTGCTCATATTCGCGGGTAGTCGATACGATCATAGGACCCTCATTTCCGGCCGTCCTCGTACAGAAAGGTGCGCTGCGATGACCGAACAGCACTTGCCCCCGCAACTTGAAGTGAGCCCGGAGGCGCCCGACCGCAACCTCGCCCTGGAGCTGGTCCGCGTCACCGAGGCCGCCGCGATGGCTGCCGGGCGGTGGGTCGGACGCGGCGACAAGAACGGCGCGGACGGCGCCGCCGTCAAGGCGATGCGGACCTTGGTGCACACCGTCTCGATGAACGGCGTGGTGGTGATCGGCGAAGGCGAGAAGGACGAGGCGCCGATGCTCTTCAACGGGGAGCGGGTCGGCGACGGCACCGGCCCGGAGTGCGACGTGGCGGTGGACCCGGTGGACGGCACCACGCTCACCGCCAAGGGCATGCCGAATGCCGTGGCGGTGCTGGCGGTGGCCGACCGCGGCACGATGTTCGACCCGTCGGCGGTCTTCTACATGGACAAGCTGGTGGCGGGCCCGGAGGCGGCGGAGTTCATGGACATCACCGCGCCGCCCGCGGTCAATGTCCGCCGGGTGGCCAAGGCCAAGGGCAGCGCGCCGGAGGATGTCACGGTCGTGGTGCTCGACCGGCCCCGGCACGACGGCATCGTGCGGGAGCTGCGCGAGGTCGGCGCCCGGATCAAATTCATCCAGGACGGCGACGTGGCCGGCGCGATCATGGCGGTGCGCGACGGGACCGGCGTCGACCTGCTGCTCGGCATCGGCGGTACGCCCGAGGGCATCATCGCGGCCTGCGCGATCAAGTGCCTGGGCGGCACCATCCAGGGGCGGCTGTGGCCGAAGGACGAGGACGAGCGGCGCCGCGCGCTGGACGCCGGGCACGACCTGGACCGGGTGCTGCACACCGACGACCTGGTCAGCGGTGAGAACGTCTTCTTCGTCGCCACCGGCATCACCGACGGCGAACTGCTGCGCGGGGTGCGCTACCGCGCGGAGACCGCGACCACCTCGTCGCTGGTGATGCGGTCCAAGTCCGGCACCATCCGGCAGATCGACTCGGTGCACCGGCTGTCGAAGCTGCGGGCCTACAGCGCGATCGACTTCGACCGGGCCCGCTGACGGTCGGCGGCGCGTACGACGTGGCGCCGGGCGCCGACCGCCCCCGACGCAACCGCTGCCGACGCACTGCCGCCGACGCACCGGCGCCGACCGACCGCCGCCCGCCGCGCGTCGGCAGGCGGATGATCAC
>NZ_FMCH01000280.1 GCF_900091855.1 Streptomyces sp. DvalAA-14 | reverse complement strand
ACGAAGTCCGACCACGCGTCGGGCGGGAAGAGCAGGGCGGGCCCCGACTGGTCCTTGGAGTCGCGGACGGCGAGCTGCCCCGTCGCCAGCCGGGCCGTCTCCACGCAGTTGTTCGCCGCCGTACTGTAGCTGCTGCGCTGCCAGGTCACACCGGAAAGCGCGGTACTGCGGGAAAGGTAAAGGGACCGCGTTGTCATGAGGTCTCCAATTTTCGGTCGGCGCGGCTGACTCGGCTCGTCCGGCTGCCCGGACGGGACCGAACTAACCCGACAACTCGTTACGGATACCGGCGATCATGGCCGCCGACTCCTCGCGGGGAAGAGCTCGGGAGTGCAATCGGGTGAACGCGGCCGAGTAGGCCGTGATGTCCTCTTTCCGATCGACGTAGAGACTACCCGTCAAATGGTCGACAACGACCACATCCAGATCGGCAATGCGCGGAAATGAGAAGATGACGAAAGAATTTGTCACTCCCATGTGGCCGCCCGCCGCGAACGGCAGCACCTGCAGCCGGACCTGCGGAAGTTCTGCGGCGGCTTCCAGCTTGCGCAGTTGGGCCGCCATCACCTCGCGCCCGCCGACCCCGCGCCGCAGCACCGCCTCGTCGAGCACCGCCCACAACTCCAGCGGCCGGTCCTGCCGCAGCACCGCCTGCCGGGCCAGCCGTACGTCCACCAGGGCGTCCAGCTCCCGCCGGCTCAGCTGCGGCATCACGTCCGCGGTCAGCGCCCGCGCGTAGTCCGGGGTCTGGAGCAGGCCCGGGACCACGGTGTTCTCCATCGACCGGGCCCGGTCGGCCCCGGTCTCCAGGCTGATGAAGTCGCGGTACTCCACCGGCAGTACATCGCGGAAGTCGTGCCACCAGCCCCGCTGGTAGCCGCCGCCCGCGAGGGTGCCGAGCAGGTCCCGCAGGGCCAGGTCGTGCACCCCGTAGACATCGAGCAGGACCGTCACGTCCTCGGTGCGGACACTGCTGCGACCGGTCTCGATCCGGCTGACTTTCGACTGGTGCCATCCGGCCAGCGTGGCCGCTTCACCACTGGTCAGCCCGGCGAGGTCGCGTAATCGGCGCAACTCCTCGCCAAGTCTGCGCCGGCGTACGGCTGGGACCCGTTCCATGCTTCCTCGCGCCTCCTGGAGCCTCTGATGCCGGCCGTGCGGCCGCCGTTACGACAGTCTGCCGACCAAATGCGTATCCACGTAGCAGAGTTCACCGATTTGAGCGACAGATATATGCAGACAGGTGTGGAACGGCGGCAATGGCGGCACCATGAGTGCACTGCGGCGCGAATCGGCAGTATCCGGACCTGAGGTCGCAAGGCGGGTACGGAACCCCGGCGCACCGTAGCCCGGTTACGGGAGGAAAGGGAACGGCGTCGTCATGGCGGATCTACAGGAAGCAACGGTCACCCTCCCCAGCGATCCCGCGTCGGTGACGACGGCCCGGCGCTATGTGTGCGCGCTGCTCGAGGAATGGGGACTGCCGCCCGACGATCCGGCGGCGGACGCGGTGCGGCTGATTGTCTCCGAACTCGCCACCAACGCCGTCCTGCACACCTACGGCATGTCACCGACCTTCACGGTGGACGTCCGGCTCGAACACGGCGAGCACCTCCACATCGGGGTCACCGACAGCCACCCCCGCTGGCCGCGCCGCCTGCCGCCCGCGGTCCAGCAGGACAACGGCCGGGGCATGGTGATCATCCGTCACCTCACCGCCGAGTCCGGCGGCGGCCTCCATGTCACCCCGACCGAGGAGGGCGGCAAGACGGTGTGGATCATGCTCCCCTGGGCGGTCCCGGTCCCGTGACCGCCCGGCGGCGGGCGCCGGTCACCGGATGCTCACCGCACCCGGCCGTACCAGACGCTGCGGGTCCAGATGTGCTCCAGCCGCACCTTCGAGCCGGTCTTGGGGGCGTGCCAGATGTTGCCGCCGCCCGCGTAGATCCCCACGTGGTAGACCGAGGACCACTTCGAGCCGGTGTGGAAGAACACCAGGTCGCCGGCCCGCCGGGAGCGCGCCAGGATGTGCCGGGTGCTGTTGTACTGGGCGGCCGCGGTGCGCGGGATCGCCTTGCCGGCCCGCTTGAAGGAGTAGAGCGTGAGCCCGGAGCAGTCGAAGCGGTAGGGGCCGGTGGCGCCCCACTGGTAGGGCGCGCCCTTCTTCGACGCGGCCACATTGAGGGCGAGCGCGGCCGGGGTGCCGGCGTCGGCCCGCTGCGCGGCGTCCGGCAGCAGCGACGGTACGGTGACCGCCGCCGCGGTG
>NZ_FMCH01000162.1 GCF_900091855.1 Streptomyces sp. DvalAA-14 | reverse complement strand
ATCCGCGCGGTCCACCGCCACCCCGGCACCCCACCGCGCCCAACGCACCCCCGCGCCCGATCCGCCCGCGCCGCTGCCCGCCGGGCCCGCGGGCCAGGTCGGGGTACGGGCGAGGGCGTCCAGGAGGAGGCAGCCCGCCAGGTACTCGGAGCGGTAGAGGTCGGGGGATTCGGAGGGGAGGGGGCGGGTCCAGAAGGGGCGGGTGTCGGTGAAGGCGGGGTCGGTGACCGGGGTCAAGTAGTCGGTGCCGGTGATGGTGAAGGCGAGGGTGTCGCCGTGGGGGACCAGGGCCAGGTCGAAGGGGTGGGTGTTGACGGGGAAGTGGTGGCGGCCGAGGCGGAGGGTCGTGCCGTCGGGGGTGTAGAGGTCGAGGCGGTCCCGGAGGGTGCGGCTGGCGTCCTGGCGGGCGGCGGCGAGGGCGGCGTGGAGTTCGGCGGCCCGGGCGGGGTGGCCGAGGACGCGCAACTCGGCCGCTATACGGCGGTGTTCCTCCGGGAGCGGGTCGGCCGCGAAGTAGGCGGTGATCTCGTCGGGTGAGCCGAGGGCGGCGGCCCGGCGGCGGACGCCGTCCAGCACGCGCGCCGCCGAGCCGGTCAACCGCTCGACGCGCTCGGCCCGTTCATCGGCGAGGGCCTGCTTGCGGGCGGTGAGGACCTGGTGGATCTCCTCGCGCCGGGCGTCGAGGGCGCTGACCCGCTCCTGCACCGCACCGAACCGGGTGGTGAGATCCTCCACCTGGACGAGCAGCCGTCCGAGATGCTCCTCGCACCGCTCGGGTGTGTCGGCGGCGGCCAGCGCCCCACTGAGATCCTGCGCCAACAGCGCTGTCTCCGCGGCGAATTCGGCCGCCGACTCGGTGGTGAACAGCTCCCGGCGGCGTCCTTCCAGCACCGCTCGGGCGCGGTTGACCGCGCCGAGGACATCCGCGGCCCGCTCCAGGATGCGGGTGCGGACCGTCGCGTCGGCGATCCGCAGCGAGCCGGCCGTCTCGGTGACGGTGCCCAGGCCGGCCGCCTGCTCGTCCAGGGCGGCGGCCAGCGGCTCGGCGGCGGCCGAGGTGGTGATCGAGGCGGCTTCGGCGGCGAGGGCCGCGATGCGCTCGCGGTACGCGTCGAAGGCGTGCTCGTCGGCGAAGCGGGTGGCGGCGCGGCGGGTGGCGGTTGCCGTCACCTCGGCCAGCGCCTGCTCCAAGGCGTCGAGTTGGCCGGGGTCGGCGTACCGCAGCTCTCGCAGGCTCGCCAACCGGCCCCGTGCGAGGCGCAGTTCGGTGAGCCGGGCCACCCACTCCTGGGCGCCCGCGGCGGATTCGCCGCGCAGGCGGCGGCCCAACGCGGTGATGGTCCGCCCGGCTTCGGCCACCGAGGCCGCGGCCCGGGCGGTCGATTCCCGCACCCGGGCGTACTCGGCGAGCACCTGCCGCCCGGTGTCCCGCACGTCGGCCAGCGGGCCGGCCAGACCACCGGCGCGCAGGTCGGCGTCGCCGAGCCAGTGGTAGCGGTCCAGGACCCGCTCGGCGGCGGCGACCAGCGCCTCGTACACGGCGGCGGCCGGCTCCGGCGCCAGCGCGCTGCGGGCCACCGACAGGGCGTCGGCCACCGCCCGCACCAGATCGGGGTTGCCGATGCGTTCCAACGGGCTGTCGCCGACGGGCTGGGCGGCGGCCCAGGTGTCGGCGAGGTAGGGAGTGCGCCAGCGCTGGAGGGTGTGCACCCGGGCGGGCTCCCCGCCGTCGGCCGCGCGCAGGGCCAGCAGCGTCCCGTCCTCGTACAGCGCGGCACCCTGGACGTGCAGCGGCGCCGCGGCCTCCTCACGGATCAGGTTGTACGGCAGCAGCAGGCGCCGGCCGTCGGCTGCCGCGTGGAAGACGTAGAGCACGTCCTCGCCGTTGGCCGAGCGCACCAGCCGCTCGAACTCCAGCCCCTCGACGGGGACTTCGGCGCCGAGGTCGAAGGTGCGGGTGCCGCCGGCGGCGAGCGCGTACCCGCCGGGGAAGATCACCCCTTGCTCGTCGGGCAGCCGCAGGCACGCCCGGCCGAGTGCGTCGATCCGTTCCACCAGCGCGGTACGGGTGTTGACGGCGAAGTGGCGGTCCGCGCTCTCCCGGTACGGCCGCACCCGCAGCAGTAGCAGCGGTCCGACCGTGGCGTAGGCGGCCTCCGCGTCGGCGAGCGACTGCAACGCGTCCTCGACCGGCTCCTCGTACCGGGTCTCCCCGGTACGGATACGCACCATCCCCCCGGTGGTGTCCAGTTGGACGGTGCCGCCGTCGGCTGCGGTCAGCTCGATGTGGGGCTGCCGCCCGGGTACGAAGTGCTCGCGGGCGACCGGAAACCAGTTGAGGCCGGCCGCGGTGGCCGCCGGCTCGCTCGCGCGGCCGGCCCCTTCGTAGCCGCAGTTCCCGTCCCGCCCGACCCGCCATCCGAGGACCCGTACGTCCTCGGCCGCCGGCCCGGTCCGGAAGACCGCCTGCAGGCGGCTGTCCTCGACGCGGAGCCGCAGCAGCCGGGTCTCCCGGTAGTAGCGGTACAACTCGCCGAAGTCCCGGACGAATTGGGGGTCGTCGAGCAGGCCCTGCGGCTCGGGGGAGGCCGGCCCGGCCTGGTCGGACGCCGCGCGGAGCTGGAAGACGTCCGCCACCTCGGCGACTTCGGCGGGGTTGGCGGCGAACAGCAGCCAGCCGCCGACCGGGGCCACGTCGGCGGGCAGGGCCGGTCGGGCCGTGCGGAGGCGTTCGGTGCCGGCCAGCCGGAGTTCGGCCGAGCCGAAGACCTCCTGCCGCGCCAGGTTCAACGCCTCCGCCCGCGCCGCCAACTCTTCTGCCCCGGCGGTCAGTCGGACGCGCAGCACCTCGTAGGCGTCGGCGTCGGCGGCGTCCGGGCCCCGGACTCCGTCCGCGCTGTCCGCCTCGTCCACGCTGTCCCCGCCGCCCGCGCTCTCCCTGACCTGGGCGCCGGGCGCCCCCTCCGTACCGGACTGCCCGGCTGTGCCGCTCACTTCGCCACGCGACCGTTCGCCGAGCCGGCCGCGGCCGGTGCCACGGGAGCCACGGGAGCCACAGGTGCGGCCGGTGCGCCCGGCGTCACGGGGGCCGGCGGTGCCTCCGACCGTGCGCCGTCCGCGGTCACCCGGGCCAGCAGCGCCGCGAGATTGGCCCCGTTGTTCGCGCCGAGCGCGCTCAGGACCGCGGTGGCGTCCGCCGTGAAGCGTTCCGAGCCGTCCAGCCAGGGAGCCGCCAGCGCCTGCGCGGTCTCGGAGTTGGCGACGAAGGAGTCGAGCGAGCGGCCCGCGCTGACCGCGTTGAGCAGCCGGTCGAAGAAGACCGACTCGCCGCCGACGATGCTGATGTCGGCCTTCTCCAGGCCGGCCGCCAGCACGGCGGCCTGGGCCTCGGCGATCCGGCGCTGGCTGTCCAGCCCGGCCAGCCGGACATCCTTCTCGGCGGCCAGCCGCAGCCGGTACTCCTCGTGGCCCCGGGAGGCGTCGTCCAGCGCGGCCATGGCGGCGGCCTTCTCGGTGAGACCGGCCGCCTCGGCCTTGAGCTTCCCGCCGATCATGGCCGCCTCCGCGCTCGCCTGGGCCGCGGTGCCCTCGGCGGTGGCCAGGGCCAGCAGCCTGGCGCCTTCCGCCTCGGCCTGGAGCCGGGCCGCGGTCGCCCCGGCCTCGGCGATGCCCACCTTGGCGATCGCCTCGGCGCCGCGCTCGCGGACCTCGGCCTCGGCCAGTCCGGCGGCCGCCGCCTCGGCCCGCAGCCCCTCGGCGAGCCGGATCGTCGCCGCCGCGTCCATCTCCGAGCTGCGCCGGCGGGCCTCCGCCATGGTCAGCGTCTCGCGCGCCTTGTGCTCGGCTGCCTGCTCGGCTGCCTCGGCCGCCTTGATGTCCTTGACCAGCCGCTCCTGCGCCTGCGCCTCGGCGGTGATGACGAGGGCCTGCCGCTCGCGCTCGGCCTGCTGGACGAGCCGCAAGTGCTTGATGGACTCCTCCTGTTCGGCGACCGTGCGGTCCACCGCGATCCGTTCCCGCACCACGTCGGCCACCTCGCGCCGCTCGCCCTCGACCTCCTTGTCCGCGGAGATACGGGCGAGTTCGGTCTCGCGCTCGCGGGCGATGACCTCCAGTACGCGGTCCTTCTCGATCCGCTCGTTCTCGACCGCGATGACCCGCTCGCGGTTCTTCTGGGCGACCGCCACCTCGCGCGCCTGGTTCTCCCGCTGGACGCCCAGCGCCTCCTCGGTGTGGATGAACGCGCCCTGGGAGCCGAGCCGTTCCTCCTCCTGGACCCGGGCGGTGACGGCCTCCTCGCGGGCCCGGAGCGTGTCGACCTCGCGGCGCTGCTTGATCTCCGCCTCGGCCTGGCGGCGCTCCAGCTCCAGGATGGTCTCGCGGGCCTCGACGTTCTGCCGGGTGAGTTCCTTCTGCTCGGTGCGCTGCGACTCGTTGGTCCGTACGTGCTCGATCGCGGTCAGTTCGGTGATCTTCCGGATGCCCTGCGCGTCAAGGATGTTGGCCGGGTCGAGCTGGGTCAGGGGCGTCTGCTCCAGGAAGTCGATCGCGCAGTCCTCCAGGTGGTATCCGTTCAGATCGGTGCCGATGACCTGGATGATCCGGTCCCGGAAGCTCTCCCGGTGGGTGTAGAGGTCCACGAAGTCGAGTTGCTTGCCGACCGTCTTGAGCGCCTCGGAGAACTTCGCGCTGAACAGAGCTTGCAGCGTTTCCTGGTGGCTGGCCCGCTGGGTGCCGATGGCCTGCGCGACCTTGACCACGTCCTCCTTGGTCTTGTTGACCCGGACGAAGAAGGTGAGGTGGATGTCGGCGCGGATGTTGTCCTGGCAGATGAGTCCCTCGCGGCCGGTGCGCTGGATCTCGATGGTCTTCACGGAGATGTCCATCAACTCCGCGTTGTGCAGCACCGGCAGGACGACGGCGCCGGTGAAGGTGACGTCCACCTGCCTGGTCTTGGAGACGATCAGCGCCTGGCCCTGCTCGACCTTGCGGAAGAGCCGGCTGACGGTGAAGACCACTCCGAGTGCGATGAGGGCGAGAACGGCGATCAGTACGCCGATCCCTATGGCGGTGGCATCCATGGCGGATCCTCGAATGACAGCGGAAAACAGCGGAATGAACGGAGCGGACCGAAACAAATCGGAACGAAGCGCGGTGGAGCGGTGCGGCGGATCAGGTGACGGCGGGGGCGTCGAAAGGCGCGACCCAGAAGAACTCGCCGTCGGTGTCGTAGGCGTAGAGCAGGGCGGTGCTGCCGGCACTCAGGGCGGCCGCCCCGGGCCCGGGGCCGGACCGTGGGCCGGACCTCGCGCCGGACCCGTCCGAGGACCCGGTGTCGCGGGCCTCGCCCGCCGCCTCGGACAGGCGGACCTGGAGGATCGCGGTGGAGCCGTCCGGCGCGGCGACCTCGGCCTGGCCGAAGCGGGCGGTGACGCTGCCCGTACGGATCACGCAGATCCGGCCGAGGAAGTCCTCGCGGGAGGGCGCGCGCTCCTGCGGGAAGAGGTGGCGCAGGGGCCGCACCAGCGTCCAGGTCAGCGGCCAGGCGCCGAAGAGCGCGGCGACCAGGACCAGGAAGTCCACCGCGATCCGGGGCCGGCCGTCGAGTCCGGCGCCGTCGAGGGCGACGGACGCGGCCAGGCTCAGGAACCAGGAGAACGCGGTGAGCAGCGACAGGACCGCGACCACCGGCACCCCGCCGAGACCGGCCGCGCCGAGCAAGCCGGGGTGGCCCCCGTGTCCAGCCTGCCCGGTGTGCCCCCCGTGGTGCCCCGCCCCCATGTGGCCGTGTCCGGCGCCCGGGCCGTGCGCGTCGGCGACGCCGACCAGCACCCCCAGCCAGTAACCGACCACGACTACCAGGGCCCCACCGTAGAAGACGGTCGGAAAGCCGAGGACGACGCCGGTGAACTCCCCCATCCCCCTCGCGCCTCCCCCCGTGCCCCGTGTGGCTCTTCGACCGCCGTCAGCGATCGTGGCAGTACCGGGGCCCGCTCGGCATTGCCGGATTCCGGCAGTCTTGGCGGCATCCTGACGTCCTGGAAGCAGCCGCAACCATCCTGCGGGGCGGGGCGTCTCCGGCCCGGACCGACCGCCTCCACCGCAGGGCGGCCACCGCCGGGCTGCCACCGCACGGCTGCCACCCCGCCGCGAACGCCGCGTCGTCCGTGGCCGGACACACCAACGGCCGCCGTCCGGCGCGGTGGGCGCGGACGGCGGCCGTGGGGCCGGCCGGTGAGGGCCGGCGGAGCCGGTGGGCTCGGGCGGGTCAGGCCTTGGCCTGCGTGGCCTCGATCTCCAGGGCGATGCGGATCTTGTCGCTGACCGCGGCACCGGCGGCGCCACCGGTGACACCGAACTCGGAGCGGCTGATCTCGGTCGCGGCCGAGAAGCCGGCGATCGCGTGGCCCTCGTAGTGCGTGCCGAAGCCGTTGAGCTCCAGCTGCAGGGTGACGGTCTTGGTCACACCGTGCAGGGAGAGCTCGCCGTCGACCTCGAACAGCTCGGAGGTCTTGGGGCGGACCGCGGTGGAGGTGAAGGTCAGCTCCGGGAAGTTCTCGATGTCCAGGAAGTCGGCGCTGCGGACGTGGTTGTCCCGCATCTCGTTGTTGGTGCTCACCGAGTTGGTGTGGATGACCGCCTCGACCTTGGAGTCGAGGGGGTTCTCGGCGGTCGTGATGGTGCCTTCGAAGGAGGCGAAGGAACCGCGGACCTTGGACACACCCAGGTGACGAACATAGAAGGAGACGTCGGAGTGCACCGCGTCGATGGTCCAGGTACCGGCGACGTAGCCGTCGATGACATCGGTCTGCGTGGTCATTTTCGTGGAGCTCCTAGGGGACCGGGAAGAACGGAGGGTGGGGAAAGAGATATTTGAGCTTTCACGTAAACCCTAGCGCCTTGGTGTTGAGAGTTCAACCACCCGTATGCTTGCACCATGAGTGATGTACGTGACGTGCGGTGGCTCACCGGGCCGGAGCAGGAGATCTGGCGGGCCTACTTGTCCGCGAGTGTGGAGTTCGCGGCCCACATCGACCGGCAGCTCCGCCGGGACTCCGGCATGCCCATGGCGTACTACGAGATCCTGGTCCGGCTGTCCGAGGCGCCCGAGCGGTGCCTGCGGATGAGTGAGCTGGCCGACGCGTCATTGTCCTCCCGCAGCCGCCTGTCGCACGCGGTTTCCGCCCTGGAGAAGAACGGCTGGGTGGAGCGCCGCCCGGCCGACGCGGACCGTCGCGGCTGGGTCTGCGGGCTCACCGACGCGGGCTTCGACGCCCTGGCCGCGGCCGCGCCCGGCCATGTCAGCACCGTCCGCGAGAAGCTCTTCGACGTCCTCACCCCGGCCCAGCTCGACACCCTGCGTGATATTGGTCACGCCATCAGCGCCGGCCTGAAGGCGGACTGCGCCGAGGCCCGCGCCGAGGACGAGCAGTCCTGCCCCGACGCGGCCGGCGGTGCGGACGGCGCCGGCCAGGGGCCGTGCTGAGCGGACCCCGAGCCGACCCCGGCCGACCCTGACGCGACCCGGCACTACCCGCGTAGCGCTCAGAGCGGTTTGGCGGGCCAGTCCATCAGCCGGGCTCCGAGCGCGGCGGTCTCCAGGGTGTAGCGCTGCAGCGCGTCGTCCGGGTCGAAGCCGGTGAGCGCGGTGATGCGTTCCAGCCGGTAGGACAGCGCCCGGACGCTGAGATCCAGATGGCGGGCCGCCTCGGCGTTGACATAGCCGACAGCGGCGTAGGCGCGGATGGTCTCCAGCAGCGGTTCGGCGCCGCCGCGGGCCTGGGTGAGCGGACCGAGCACGCTACGGATCAGGTCGGCCATCGCGGCGCGGTCGCGCAGCAGCACCGGGAAGACCACGAGGTCCGCCGCGTTCAGCACCGAGGCGGTCATGCCGAGCCGCTCGGCCAGGTCGAGCGCGCTGAGTGCCTCCTCGTACGAGCGGACCACTCCCGGCGCCCCGCTGTGCGGGCGGCTCACCGCGACCCGGTGGGTCGAGGTGAGCCTGACGAAGGCGTCCAGCACCGCCCGCTGGGTGGTGGGCGTGACGCACACCAGGCGGCCGTCCTTGGGGGCTATCAGCGCGTCGTGGTCGCCGAAGCGGCCGGCCAGCTCGCGCTCCACCCGCTGCAGCAGCGGATGGCGGGCGTCGTAGACCTCGCCCTCGGGGGCGGCGGAGACAGCGACGAGGTGCCGGTCGGCGAGCCGCAGTCCGTACCGCTCGGCCTGTTCGGCGATACGGCCGGGGTCGCTGCGGCCGTAGAGCAGGTCGTCCACGAAGGCCCGGCGGTCGGCCTCGGCCTTGTGCACCGCGTGCCGCTGGGCACGGTCGTGGCCCTCGGCCAGGGCGGCGATGCCGCTCTCCAGCGCGCCGAGGACGGCGCTGCCGACCTGGCGCAGCTCGGCGGTGTCCCGGGCGCCGACCACGCCGGGCAGGTGCGGCCAGGCGCGGCGGGCCGCGGCCAGATGCGCCGCGGTCAGCTCGCGCAGGCCCAGCCCGGAGGCCGCCGCCTGCTCGCCGAGCACTCGCCGACTCTCCCGCTCCGCGCGGGTGAGCGTACGACAGCTGCTGGACACGTCCGCGAGCGTCTCCGGGAAACCGGCGACGAACTCCGGCGCCACGGCATGCGCTGCCGCCCCCGCCACCGACACCACCACAGGCCCCCTACCGTTTCCTACGGTTGCTTGCCCCGTCCCGGGGCGCCTCGAACATGCGGAGGCCGCCCGGTCGGGGAGCGGGGGCCCGCGGGGGCGATCGTCCTCGCGGGTGCGGTGATCGCGGTTACTTGGCGGTGGTGGCCGCGGTCGGCTGCGGGGTGGTCGCCTCGTTGGCGGTCACCACGTCGCTCGGGGTGATCGCCTCGGGCGCCGGCACCGTGGAAGACGTCGGCGCACCGCCGGGGGCAGGCGTGTCGTCGCTCTTCATCGCCTTGGCCTCGGACTTGAGAATGCGCATCGACTTACCGAGACCTCGGGCGGCCTCGGGCAGCTTCTTGGAACCGAACAGCACGATGACGACGATCGCCACCACGATCAGGTGCCACGGCTCCAGCCCGTTTCGCAACATGGGATCCTCGCTTCTCTCAGGGCCGACCACTCACACTTCGACCTTTGCATTGTCACCCGGAACCAGTGGGAGACAGCAACCGGGTACCCAAAGCATGCGCAAAAAGCTCGTGAACGGGAAGCCCCCTCCGCCCATAGACATGGTCCGGCCCGCGTCCCGCAGGTGCGGTGACCAGCGGGCAAAGGCGAATGTAACGGTCATTCACCCGTCCGGGTCGCGGGCCCGCGGATCCGCGCCGGACCCATGGTGCGGCCGGACCGGACCCACGCCGCGGCCCGACCGGAACCGGCCGCGCCCCGACCGGACGGGCGCCGGACGTGCCCGGGACCCCCTCCGGCCGCCCGCCGGACCCCGCTCCCCGGTCGGACCGGGAGAGACGGGGCCGGCGCGGCCCGGGTCGGTCAGGCGGTCTGCATCTCCACCGGGGCGGCGTCCAGGGCCTGTTGGATGGCGGCCACCAGACGGCGGGCCGAGTCGGCGGTGAGTTCCACCGCGACGCGGGCCCCCGGACCCTTGGCGGGGTCGGTGAAGTCGATGTTCAGCGTGTGCTCGGCCATCGCGTGCACGGGGTGGTCGAAGTAGACGGTGACGTCGGTGACGTGGAACCAGGAGCTGCCCGGCCCCTTGGCGCTGCCGTCGATCTCGTCCTTGACGGTGAGGTACGTGCACATGGTCAGCTCCCGAGGTGGCGGCCGAAGAACGTCTCGATCCGCTCCCAGCCGTCGTTCGCGGCCGGCACGTTGTAGCTGGGGCGGTCCGGGGCGAAGAACGCGTGGCCCGCGCCTTCGTAGCTGTGGATCTCGAACTCCTTGCCGAGGTCGGTGAGCCGCTGCTCCAGCTCGGCGACCTGCTCCGGGCTCGGGTAGGAGTCCTCGGCGCCGAACAGGCCGAGCAGCGGGGCCCCGAGGTCGGGCAGCTGCTCCACCAGGTTGGTGACCTTCAGCGGGAAACCGTCCGGGACCGTGCCGGTCACGAAGGCGCCGTAGCAGTCCACGGCGGCGTCGAGCGGGGTGCTGCAGGCAGCGAGCACCGACTGGCGGCCGCCGGAGCAGTAACCGATCACTCCGACCTTGCCGTTGGAGGTGGGCAGCGCGCGCAGGTGCGCGGCCGCGCCGGCCACGTCGCCGACCAGCCGCTCGTCCGGTACGCCGCCGTTCGCGCGGGCCAGCGCCGCGGCGTCGTCGGGCGCCGCGCCGGGCGCTTCGCGGGAGTAGAGGTTGGGGGCGATCGCGTCGTAGCCGAGTTCGGCGAAACGGCGGACGATCTCCTTGGTGGCGCGGTCGTAGCCGGGCAGGTGGTGGATGACGACGACACCGCCGCGGCTGGTCTCGCCCTCGGGGCGGGCCAGGTAGGCCTCGATCCGGTCCTCGCCGTGCCCGGCGACGGTGATCGTGGTCGCGGTCAGGGAGCCGGTGGCAGTAGCAGAGATTTCACTCATGACGCCAGCTATATCATAAGGCTGGACTGTTCAGTTTATGCTGAAGACCATGAGACCCAGCAGCGCTCCGGCCGGCCGCCCGGCGGGCACCCCGAACCAGGCGAGCGCCGAGGCGGCCGGCGGGACGCACGGGCCGGCCGGT
>NZ_FMCH01000360.1 GCF_900091855.1 Streptomyces sp. DvalAA-14 | reverse complement strand
GCCGACCTGGTCCACGGTGAAGTCCCGTCCCGCCACCGCCGCCACGTCCAGCGCGGCGCGCTGGTCGTGGTCGAGCGCCTCGATCCGGGCCGCGATCAGCGCGTGCAGGGTCGGCGGCAAGGTGCCCGCGGCGGCCGGGCCCGGCGCCTCGTTGACCATCGCCAGCAGCTGCTCCAGGTACAGCGGATTGCCCTCGGCCCGCTCCAGCAGCGCGTCCCGGGCGCCGGTGGCGTGGGCGGCGACCTCGGTGAGATGGCCGGCCAGCCGCCGTACCTCGTCCGGTTCGAGCGGCGGCACCACCAGCGAGCCGGAGTTGAGCACCCCGCCGCCCCAGCCCGGCCGCCGGTCCAGCAGCTCCGGCCGGGCGGTGCACAGCACCACCACCGGCGCGTCGCGTATCTCCGTGACCAGGTGGTCCACCACGTCGCACAGCACGCTCGACGCCCAGTGGCAGTCGTCCAGCACCAGCACCAGCGGCTGGCGCCGGGCGGCCCACTCCAGCAGCCAGGTGACGGCCCAGCAGGTGTCCTCCACCGACGGGTCGGGTGCGCCGTCCAGCAGCAGGCCGCCGCGCAGCACCGCCAGCGCCTCGGCCCGGTCGGTGTCGGCCTCGTCCGGCTCCGCCCCGGCGGCGTCCGCGAACGGCCGTACCGCGTCGGCCAGCGCCAGCAGCGAACCGCCCTCCCCGTAGGGCCGGCAGCGGCCGGTGCCCACCTGCATGCCCCCGGCGGCGGCCTGCGCCAGCCACTGCCGGGCCAGCCGGGTCTTGCCGATGCCCGCCTCGCCGAACAGCGTTAGCAGCTGGCACTGCCGGCCGCGCACCGCCCGCCGGGCGATCAGCCGCATCTCGCGCAGCTCGCCAGCCCGGCCCACCATCGGCGAGTCGAAACGGCGCAGCACCGCCGGGTCGTCGCCGCGCAGATCCAGCAGCCGCCGCCCGGTGACCGCCGCCGCCTTGCCCTTCAGCCGCAGCGGGCCGACCTCCTCGGCCACCACCAGCCGCTCCACCGCCCGGTAGGTGTCCGGGCCGATCAGGATCTCGCCGGGCCCGGCGTTCTGCTCCAGCCGGGCCGCCACGTTCACCACCTCGCCCGAGACCAGCACCTGCCGGGCGAACGGGTCGCCGGTGGCCACCACTTCGCCGGTATTGATGCCGATCCGCACCGTGAGCCGGACCTCGTGGTCGCGCTCCAGCTCCTCGTTCAGGCCGTCCAGCGCGGTCAGCATCTCCAGCGCCGCCCGCACCGCCCGCTGGGCGTCGTCCTCGTGCAGCACCGGCACCCCGAAGACCGCCATCACCGCGTCGCCGATGAACTTCTCCACCGTCCCGCCGTGCCGCTCCAACCGCTCCCGCATCACCGCGAAATACCGCAGCGTCACCGCCCGCAGCGCCTCCGCGTCCAGCCGGCCGGACAGCTCGGTCGAACCGCTCAGATCGCAGAACACCACGGT
>NZ_FMCH01000513.1 GCF_900091855.1 Streptomyces sp. DvalAA-14 | reverse complement strand
CGCGGGCCCGGATCCGGATCTCGATGGCCTCTGGCCAGGCGGCCGGGAAAGCTGTTCCATGGTCATCAGCCGGCCGCCGCAGCGAAGGCGGCCACCCGCGCCAGGATGAGGTGGCCTTGGCTACGACCGTGCGACGTACCACCGTGGGCATTCCGGCCGCGCCCCTCGGCCCGGACAATCCGCTGCCCGCACTGCGCCCGCTGGACGAACTCCACCGGATCGACCCGCGCGACCGGGACGGCCTGCCCCCCGGACATGGCCCGGCAGATCGGCTACGCGCCGCTGCGGTCGGTGCTCCCCGTCCGCGTGCTGGACGGCTACGGCCGCGACCGCGCCCCCGCCCGGCTCGACGCGCTGGTGATCGAGAACGAGCGGGTGCGCGCCACCGTCCTGCCCGGTCTCGGCGGCCGGCTGTACTCCCTGCTGCACAAGCCGACCGGACGCGAACTGCTCTACCGCAACCCGGTGTTCCAGCCCGCCGACTTCGCGCTGGCCGGGGCGTGGTTCTCCGGCGGCGTCGAATGGAACCTCGGCGCCACCGGCCACTGGGCCCTCACCTGCGCCCCGCTGCACGCCGCCCGGGTGCCGGCTCCCGACGGCGGCGAGATGCTGCGGCTGTGGGAATGGGAGCGGCTGCGCGACCTGCCCTTCCAGATAGACCTGTGGCTGCCCGCCGACTCCGACTTCCTCTACGCCGGCATCCGGGTCCGCAACCCGCACGACCGCACCGTGCCCGCGTACTGGTGGTCCAACGTCGCGGTCCCGGAGACCGAGGACACCCGGGTCCTGGCCCCCGCCGACGCCGCCTGGCACTTCGGCCACACCCGCGCCCTCAGCCATGTGCCGGTGCCCGGCGGCGCGGACGGTCCGGAACACCCGGACGGCGCCCGCGACATCACCTACACCACCCGCGCCGAGCACGCCGCCGACTACTTCTTCGACATCCCGGCCGGCCAGCGGCGGTGGACAACTGCCCTCGACGGGACGGGCCGCGGTCTCGTCCACACCTCCACCGACCTGCTGCGCGGCCGCAAGCTCTTCTTGTGGGGCCGCGGCCGCGGCGGCCGGCGCTGGCAGGAGTGGCTCACCGAGCCCGGCACCGGCGGCTACCTGGAGATCCAGGCCGGCCTGGCCCGTACCCAGCTCGAACATCTGCCGATGGCGGCCGGCTCGGCCTTCTCCTGGCTGGAGGCGTACGGCCCGCTGGACGCCGATCC
Source organism: Streptomyces sp. DvalAA-14 (assembly GCF_900091855.1). Lineage (GTDB taxonomy): Bacteria > Actinomycetota > Actinomycetes > Streptomycetales > Streptomycetaceae > Actinacidiphila. The sequence continues at coordinate 619 of NZ_FMCH01000513.1, read as the reverse complement.
CGCGCTGGTGCACGGCGCCGACTGGGCCGCCGCCCGCGCCGAGGCCGGCCGGAGCCTGGAAGCCGCCCTGCCGCGCGCCACCGTCGAGGCCGCCTACGACCGCTGGCTGGGCGTCGCCGACGCCGAGCCCGGGGAAGCGCTGGCCACCGGCTCCGGCTGGGGCGCCCTGGAGGTCCAGCGCGGCCGCCACCGGCTGCCCGGCACCCCCTTCCCGGCCGGCACCCTCGGCGAAGACCAGAAGCCCTGGCTGGAATTGCTGCTGGCCGGCGTCTTCCCGCGCCCGCCCCTCGATGCCGCCCCCGGCCCCTGTCCGGTCTCCCCCGAGTGGCGCGATCTGCTGGAGTCCGCCGACACCTACCCCGGCAACGAATGGTTCCGCGACTACCACCTCGGCATCGCCCAATGGGCCGCGGGCGACCGGGCCCAGGCGGTGCGCAACTGGGAACGCTCGCTGGCGGCCCACCCCTCGCCCTGGACGCTGCGCGCGCTGGCCGTCGCCGACGCGGACGCGGGGGAGACCAAGCGCGCCGCGGACAAGTACCTGGCGGCGTATGACTGCCTGCGGGCGACCTTCCTCGACCGCGCCGCATGGACCGAGGACACCGCCCGGGCGGCCCGC
>NZ_FMCH01000359.1 GCF_900091855.1 Streptomyces sp. DvalAA-14 | reverse complement strand
GCTGGAAACCTCCCGCACCGACTCGGTGGCCGGCACCTTCACCGCCACCTACGACGCGGACGGCAACCTGGCCACCGAGAACCTGCCCGGCGGCTACACCCTCACCACTACGACCGACGAGACCGGCGCGGACACCTCCCGCACCTACACCACCGGTACCGGCAGCAACACGGTCACCGTCGCCGAGGACACCGCCAGCGACACCATCGACGGCCAGCAGGCCACCCACGCCTCCGACACCGGGGAGCAGGCCTACACCTACGACGCGGCCGGCCGCCTCACCACCGTCGACGACACCCAGGCCGACACCACCACCCACCGCGCCTACACCTTCGACAACAACACCAACCGCACCGGCCTGACCACCAGCACCGACAACCCCGACGGCACCGCCGGAACCCCCGCCACCACCGCCTACACCTACGACAGCGCCGACCGGCTCACCACCGCCGGCACCGTCTACGACGCCTTCGGCCGCACCACCACCCAGGCGTCCGGCGCTTCGATCGGCTACTACACCAACGACCTGGTCCGCCAGCAGACCGCCGGCACCAGCCGGCAGACCTGGACCCTGGACGCCGCACAGCGCCTGGCCTCCTGGACCACCGAAACGAACACCACCGGCACCTGGACCCAGACGGCGGCCAAGACCAACCACTACGGCAGCGACACCGACAGCCCCGAGTGGGTTGCCGAGGACGCCGCCGGCACCATCACCCGCAATGTCCAGGGCATTGGCGGAAACCTCGACGCCACCACTGCGGGGAGCAACGGCACCGTCCTACAGCTCACCGACTTGCACAGCGACGTCACCGTCCAGCTCCCCCTCGACATCAGCCAGGCACCCGTCGCCCTCGCCTACGACGAATACGGCAACCCCGAATCGGGCACCCCCGCCACCCGCTACGGCTGGCTCGGCGGCAAACAACGCTCCGACGAAACCGTCACCGGCGCCACTCTCATGGGAATCCGCCTCTACGACCCCACCACCGGCCGTTTCCTCACCACCGACCCCGTCCCCGGCGGCAGCGCCAACGCATACGACTATGCCAACCAGGAGCCGATCAAAAACTTTGACCTCACCGGCACATCCAGTTGGAGCAAATATGTAAAGTGCATGACCTGTATAGCCGCTATCCTGGCCGCAGTTGCCCCATATGCCAAAGCATTCAAGACCTACAGGGAGCTGCGAAGCGTAACCACGATAGCGAGGGTTGTAAAGGGAATGATAATGGGCTACAGCTTCAAAACCGCTGTTCGCCTTCTCTATTATGCAGGTTGGGGACTTATAGCTCAAGTTGTCGGATATAAGGCTGTCAAAACTGCATGCTTTGGACATCCGAAACACTGGTACTCAATCTTTTAGTACGGCGTCGATCGTGAAATTCTGACCGCTTGAGCGTCCACTCGACCAATGGGTCCCCGCGCAGCACAGTCCAACTGTCGCGTGGGGACCCCAATAACAGAAAAAATTCAATGGTAATAATCGGCATATGCAATGCCATCGCGACTACCTTCATCGCGGCACTGATAGCGACGGGGATATTTCTGAGCGTTCGTGTGACCCTCCGTCCTGATCACTATCCACAGGCGGTTGGGCTGCGCAGCATCAGCTTGCCGACGCGCGCTGGGATCTTGGGGGCCACCGCCGGAGCGACTGGGATCGGTCTTTCCGTCCTGCTTGCACCGGCTCATGGAGTCCTCGGCCTATTTCTCGCGGGGATAACCGGGATGGCGGCCGACTCTTCTCGCTACATCATCGAGTACCACAAGGGAATCGAAGGCTATCGCTGTAGCAGATGGGAAGTCTTTACATTGACCGCTTGCCTTATCGCTGGTTTGGGATGGTCGTCGATCGGCTGAAATGATCTCAGTTCATCGAATGGGGCGCCAACGCCTACACTTACCCAGGCGACCCGATCAACAAGTACGATCTCGACGGCCGGTCCGTCCGGACGAAGTACAACAAGAACTCCAAGAGCTGCTCATTCTGGCACGCTAGGTGCGTCATGAAGATGAGTAGGTGGCGAGCTTGGAAGGCATCGTACGATTTCCTTGCTGGCGCGAGCGCGTGGGCCGCCGCAGCTTTCATTCTCGGCGGGACAGTCGCCGGTGGGCCCGCTGGGGTCGTTATCGGAATCCTCTCAGTAATTATCGGATGGGTCGCAACCCAAATTCGGCGAGTGTTGAGTTCGTACCCGAATCGCGGCGTTAAAATCACCGTTCACCACTACGCGAAAGTGTAACGCATCAGTAGTTTACCCAGCGGCCTACGGTCGGTCGGAGATCTGAAAAATTCAGGCCTCCGAGGGGCGGACCATACGTGCGACCGCCGCCACAGACTGTCCGAGCCCTGGGAGATGGAGAACTCGAATTCCTGCGATAATTTACGTCCTTCCACCTCTTCTGGCATCCGCCATGCTGCTCGTAGCAGAATTTCGCGACCGGCGTGCCGGGAGCCGGCATGCCAGAGTCGAACAACGTGGATTCTCCAAGATATGGGTGGTTCCGATAGCATCAGCAGCGAGTGGTACCGCAATCGGATCGTCGGCTGCCGTTGTCGCAAGTGACAACCCTCACATCGTCATTATTTTCTTCAATGTCAGTTGATCGCTTTTTCTCATGGCGGGACTCATGAGGCTCACGAGGAGAAAAATCGGCCTTCCGGCCTGTGTCGGCATTTGCATAATAATTGCCGCTGTTTCATTCGTTTTGGCAAAAGGGCTCATGTGAGTGGAAATCCAGTACTCCAGTCGCGCATTGTGATCTTACGGGGTGACGGTTGTTCGTGGACTTCCCTCCGGCGCGGCTGGGCTGACGGTTGAATGGCCAGGCCGCGACATCGGGCTCAGCACCTTCACCCGGCACGTCGCGGCTGCCGCCGAACGCATCCGGAATCCCTGGGCATAACCCACTGTCTCGCCCTGAAGCGACAGGACCAGGTGCTGGACCGCCGCGAACGTAGAGCCGTGTTCGGCGACGGCAGGGCCGCTTTCGAGCGGCTGCGCGCGAAGCCCGGCAGGCGTCGCCCGACCATTTCCGGGCGGTCAATGGACTGGGAGCACGGCGTCCTCGCAGTAAACCACCAGGTCTCGGCCTACGGCTGCCAGGAGATCTCCGGCTACCGCCGCGGGGTGAAGAGGGGAACGAAGCATCGTTCGTTTGAGCAGGCTCGCCGGACGCCCGTGCCTGAGTCAATCAAAGAGGTCTTCAATGACCACATCGATCCCTTTGGCACATGGGGAAATCGGGGATAGTTCTTCGAGTCCCCCCGGCTGAACGACCGTCATCCGTCGTACGACTGGTTCTTGGATCAGTTCAAGGCAGCCGCGCAAAAGGCCGGAACTCCGGGCTACACCCCCAAAAGCTTCCGGCGCTTTTTCGTCTCGGAGGCTATCCATGCCGACATTCCGCTCTTCGAGGTGGCTGCGTGGGTAGGGCACCGAACCACTCGGACGACGGAGCTCGTCTACGGGCACCTCGTCCGTCGGGCCATGGACAGAGGGGCCCGGGCCATGCAGAACCGGCTGGAGCTGAGGCCGTACAAAGGCCTTATCGTCCCGCCCTCGGTGGCTCCCCTGGAGGGAGACACCGAGGAGTGGGGCGAGGATGCATGAGTGGTTCGTTGTGACGCCGTGTCGACCGCGTGCAGACTTTCGGACCCAATCGATCACCCCGTCACGAGCGCCCGGCCTCGTTGGTGGTGTTGAGGATGTTCACGTTCCGGAACAGTGCGGAGGGGCACCCGTGGCTGACGGCTGCGACCTGGCCGGGCTGGGCCTTGCCGCAGTTGAAGGCGCCGCCGAGGACGTAGGTCTGTGGGCCGCCGAGGGCCTCCATCGAGCCCCAGAAGTCGGTGGTGGTGGCCTGGTAGGCGAAGTCCCGGACCTGGCCGTCGAGGCGGCCGTCGCGGATCGCGTAGGCCCGCTGGCCGGTGAACTGGAAGTTGTAGCGCTGCATGTCGATCGACCACGACCGGTCGCCGACCACGTAGAGCCCGCGCCGCACACCGCTGATCAGCTCGTCGGTGGACGGGCCGGCCGGGTCCGGCCGCAGGGAGACGTTCGCCATCCGCTGGACCGGGACGTGGGCGGGGGAGTCGGCGAAGGCGCAGCCGTTGGAGCGCTCGAAGCCGGTGAGCCTGGCGATGCGGCGGTCCAGCTGGTAGCCGACCAGGACGCCGTCCTTGACCAGGTCCCAGGACTGACCGGCCACGCCCTCGTCGTCGAAGCCGATGGTGGCCAGGCCGTGTTCGGTGGTGCGGTCACCGGTCACGTTCATCAGCGGGGAGCCGTAGGCGAGTTTGCCCAGCTGGTCGAAGGTGGCGAAGGAGGTGCCGGCGTAGGCCGCCTCGTAGCCCAGCGCGCGGTCCAGCTCGGTGGCGTGTCCGACCGACTCGTGGATGGTCAGCCACAAGTTGGACGGGTCGATCACCAGGTCGTACGTGCCGGCCTCGACCGAGGGCGCGCGCATCTTCTCGGCCAGCAGGCCGGGGAGGGCGGCGAGTTCGGCGTCCCAGTCCCAGCCGGTGCCGGTCGCGTACTCCCAGCCGCGGCCGACCGGGGGTGCCAGCGTCCGCATGGACTCGAAGTCGCCGCTGTCCGGATCGACCGACACCGCGGTGACCTGCGGCTGGATCCGCACCCGCTGCTGGGTGGTGCTGGTGCCCGCGGTGTCGGCGTAGAACTTGTTCTCCTGGACGGTGAGCAGGGCGGCGTCGGTGTGCGAGACGCCGTCGGCGGCCAGCAGCCGGGCGCTCCAGTCGGCGAGCAGCGCGCTCTTGTCGGTGTCCGGCACGTCGAAGGGATTGACCTCGTAGGAGGAGACCCACACCTGGTCGGCGTGCACCGGCTCCGCCGCCAGCTCCACCTTCTCCTTCGAGCCGGCGGCCGCGGTGACCTTCGCGGACAGCCTGGCCATCGCGACGGCCTGCCCGGCCACCCGGGCGGCCGCGTCCATCGTCAGATCCACCCCGGCGGCGAAACCCCAGGCGCCGCCGTGCACCACCCGCACCGCGAAGCCGAGGCCCGTGCTGTCCGAACTCCCGGTCGGCCGGCCGTCCCGCAGCCGCAGCGAGGCGCTGCGCACCCGCTCCAGCCGGAAGTCGGCGTGCTCGGCCCCCAGCGCGCGGGCCCGCGCGAGCGCCGCGTCCGCGAGTGCCCGCAGCGGCAGCGCCAGGAATGACTGATCGACCTCATGAGGCACGGCGGTGTTCCCCTTCGATCTTCCGACAGGTAACGGCAGTGAATCACGGGCACGGTGCCGCCGGCGCGGACATTGCCCGGCCCTGTGGACAACCCGGCGCCCGCTCCCTACCGCGCCGCCGGCCCGGCCCGGCCGACTGCCCTCTTGGCTTGGTCCAGACCAATTAGTATGCTCATGACAACCGCCCTCTCTTGTCCGCAGAGCACCACCTCAGGCACGACAGGAGCCCCCCACATGTCAGTTCGCCGCACCACCGCATCGCTCGGCGCGGTCGGCGCCGCCGCCCTGCTGATCGGCGCCTTCGCCCCGGGCACGGCCAGCGCGCACGGAGCGCTCAGCGCGCCCGTCAGCCGGATCTCCGGCTGCTACGCCGAAGGCCCCGAGAACCCCAAGTCCCAGGTCTGCAAGGACCTCGTGGCCGACAGCGGCACCCAGCCGCTGTACGACTGGAACGAGGTCAACATCGCCAACGCCAACGGGCAGAGCCGCACGATCATCCCCGACGGCCACCTCTGCTCCGCCAACCGCGACAAGTACCGGGCGCTGGACTGGGCCCGGACCGACTGGCCCGCCACCGCCGTCGCGGCCGGATCGACCACCGTCACCTTCCGGGTGACCGCCCCGCACAAGGGCACCATGACCCTGTACATCACCAACCAGGGCTACGACCCGACCAAGCCGCTGAAGTGGTCCGACCTGGCCACGACCCCGATCGCCACCTACACCACCGCCGCCTCGGCGCCCAGCGGGTACTACACCTTCCCCGCCAACCTGCCGGCCCGCACCGGACGGCAGTTGATCTACCAGGTCTGGCAGCGCAGCGACAGCCCCGAGGCCTTCTACGGCTGCGCCGATGTCGTCTTCGGCCAGACGGCCGCCGCGGCGGCCGACACCGCGTTCAAGGCGCCCACCGACGCGCAGATCGCGGCCGGTGAGTCCAAGTCCACCGTCAGCCACCACGGCCACGGCGGCACCGAGCCCATCGCGACCAGCGACGCAGCCGACGCCGCTCCCAGCGGCGCCACCCTGGAAGCCGCCCTGTCGGCGAGCGCGGTGCTCGCCTCCGGCGCCCTCGGGCTGCTCTTCTGGAGCCGTCGCAAGGCAGGAGCACGCGCCGGGAGCTGACCTGCCACCTGTAGGAATCCCACAGGGGACCGCGGGGTCAGCCTGTCGGGGCCGATCCCCCGGGACCGGGCGCGGACCGATACCTTTCACTGGACAGCACGTCTAGTGGGAAGGGTGATCCGTTGAGCCGCTCGGTTCTCGTCACCGGAGGAAACCGGGGCATCGGCCTCGCCATCGCCCGGGCACTCGCCGAGGCAGGCGACAAGGTCGCCGTGACCTACCGGACCGGCAAGCCGCCGGCCGACCTGATCGACCTCGGTGTGCTCGCGGTCCGCTGCGACATCACCGACCCCGAACAGGTCGAGCAGGCGTTCAAGGAGGTCGAGGCGGCGCACGGCAATGTCGAGGTGCTGATCGCCAACGCCGGCATGACCAAGGACCAGCTGCTGATGCGGATGAGCGAGGAGGACTTCACCAGCGTCCTCGACACCAACCTCACCGGCACCTTCCGGGTCGTCAAGCGCGCCAACCGCGGCATGCTGCGCGCCCGCAAGGGCCGGGTCGTGCTCATCTCCTCGGTCGTGGGCCTGACCGGCCAGGCCGGCCAGGCCAACTACGCCGCCTCCAAGGCCGGCCTGGTCGGCTTCGCCCGCTCCCTGGCCCGCGAGCTGGGCTCGCGCGACATCACCTTCAACGTGGTCGCGCCCGGCTTCGTCGACACCGACATGACCCGCTCGCTCAGCGAGGAGCAGCGCGCCGGAATAGTCGCTTCGGTGCCGCTCGGCCGCTACGCCAAGGCGGAGGAGATCGCGTCGGTCGTCCGCTTCCTCGTCTCCGACGACGCCTCGTACATCACTGGAGCCGTCATCCCCGTTGACGGCGGATTGGGCATGGGTCACTGATCGCCATGAGCGGAATCCTCGAGGGCAAGCGCGTCCTGATCACCGGTGTGCTGACGGAAGCCTCCATCGCCTTCCACACCGCCAAGCTGGCCCAGGAGCAGGGTGCCGAGATCATCCTGACCGCCTTCCCCCGGCCCACTCTCACCGAGCGCATCGCCAAGAAGCTGCCCCAGCCGGTCAAGGTCGTCGAACTGGACGTCACCAGCGAGGAGCACCTCGGCCGGCTGGCCGAGATCGTCCGCGAGGAGCTCGGCGGCCTCGACGGCGTCGTCCACTCCATCGGCTTCGCGCCCCAGGACGCGCTCGGCGGAAACTTCCTCAACACCCCGTTCGCGTCGGTCGCCACGGCCATGCACGTGTCGGCGTACTCGCTGAAGTCGCTCACCATGGCCTGCCTGCCGCTGATGGACGGCGGCGGTTCGGTCGTCGGCCTCACCTTCGACGCGCAGTACGCCTGGCCGCAGTACGACTGGATGGGCCCGGCCAAGGCCGCGCTGGAGGCCACCTCGCGGTACATCGCCCGCGATCTGGGCAAGCAGAACGTCCGCTGCAACCTCATCTCGGCCGGCCCGCTCGGCTCGATGGCCGCCAAGTCCATCCCGGGCTTCTCCGAACTCGCCGACGTGTGGAACCACCGCTCCCCGCTGGAGTGGAACATGTCCGACCCCGAGCCGGCCGGCCGCGGTGTCGTCGCGCTGCTCTCGGACTGGTTCCCCAAGACCACCGGCGAGATCGTCCACGTGGACGGCGGGCTGCACGCGATCGGCGCCTGACGACCCGATCGCCATCCCGCCGCGGGCGCCCCGCACCCCTGCGGTGCGGGGCGCCGTCGACACGCCGCGGCCGAAGAGCGACCCCGGCGCGGGCGGCCGGGGCGGCGGTGCCAGACTGAAGCCATGCCCGTACTCGATCCGAATCCTCCGCAGCCCCAGCGGCGCCTGCTGAAAGTCTTCGGTCTGATGATGGCGGTGCCCGCGTTCGTCGCGGTGATCGCCATCATCGCCGCCCGCATGGGCTGACCGCCCCGCCCCGCCGACCCGGCCCGGACCCGGCCGGCCCCGGCCCGGATCCGACCGGCCCGGATCCGACCCCGACCCAGGGGTGGGGACAACCCCACCATCCCTAGGGGGTCAGGCTCAGGGTCAAGTGGGTGGACGACCGGATGGGACCGCCCGCACCGCCCCCGTAGCGTCGAACCGTACACAGCAATACGGCAGTTCGACGGTCCAACCACGGAGGCGGTCACCGTGACCACGCAGTCCCCGCACCTGTACA
>NZ_FMCH01000358.1 GCF_900091855.1 Streptomyces sp. DvalAA-14 | reverse complement strand
CGGCCGCGTTGGGTTGGTGGGCGCCCCGTAGGGGCGCGGGGAACTGCGCGCTCAGCCCCGTACGGGCCGGTGGCTTGGAGGTGGCAGCAAGTGGGTCGTTGGGTGGGTCGCGGGGCGTGCCGTCTCGGGCGTGCCTGGGGTTGCGGGGTGCCCGTAGGTAAGGGCGCGGGGAACTGCGCGCTCGGCCGGTCACCGGCCGGTGGTCCCGTGGCGGCGGTAGGTGCCCGGTTGGGTGGGCGGGTGAGGGGTGGGGCGGCCGGCGTCGTGGAGGGGATGGGTTCGCCGGCCGCGGCGAGGGGCTTACGGTGAGCGCGTGAGCGACAACGTGGTGATCGTCGGAGCCGGGATGGCCGGAGTGCAGACCGCGGTGGAACTGCGCGGGCAGGGCTGGCGCGGCGGAATCACGCTGCTGGGCGACGAACCGCACCCCCCGTACGACCGCCCGCCGCTGTCGAAGGCGGTGCTGCTCGGTGCCCCGGGCAGCGACCCCGTCGATGTGCGGTTCGACGTGGACTTCGGCGCCCTCGACGTGGAGCTGCGGCTCGGCGAGCGGGCCGAGACCCTGCGCGCCGAGACCCACGAGCTCGTCACCGACCGGGGAACCGTCCCGTACGACCGGCTGGTGCTGGCCACCGGCGCCTACGCTCTCGAACTGCCGGGGACCGAGTGCCTGCCCGGCGTCCACCCGCTGCGGACGTTGGACGACGCCGTCGCCCTGCGCCCGGTGCTGGAGGCGCGGCAGCGGGTCGTGGTGGTGGGCGCCGGCTGGATCGGCGCCGAATTCGCCACCGCCGCGCGCCAGGCCGGCTGCGAGGTGACCGTGGTCGAGGCAGCGCCGCGGCCGCTGGCCGGTGTGCTGCCCGCCTCCGTCACCGCCCATATGCGTGACTGGTACGACGAGGCCGGTGTGGAGCTGCGGACCGGCACCCCGGTCGCCGCCCTGGAGCCGGGCGTCGTCGTGCTGGCCGACGGCAGCAGACTGGCCGCCGGGGCCGTCGTGGTCGGCATCGGCGCCCGGCCGGCCACCCGCTGGCTGGCCGGCTCCGCGGTCGCACTCGACCCGGCGGGCGCGGTGCTCGCCGACGACCGGCTGCGGACGACCGCCGAACACGTCTACGCGGTCGGCGACTGCGCCTCCGTCCCGTCGGCCCGCTACGGCCGCCGGCTGCTGATCCACCACTGGGACAACGCCATGCAGGGCCCGCGCACCGCCGCCGCCAACGTGAACGGCGGGGACGAGCAGTACGACCCGGTGCCGTACTTCTGGTCCGAGCAGTTCGGCCGCTTCGTGCAGTACGCCGGCCACCACTCCGAGGACGACACGATGGTGACGCGCGGCGACCCGGCCGGTCCCGCCTGGTCGGTGCTGTGGCTGCGGGACGGGCTGCTGGTGGCGCTGCTGGCGGTGGGGAGGCCGCGGGACATGGCGCAGGCCCGCAAGCTGATCACCCGGTCGGCGGCGCTGGACCCGGTCGCGGCCGCCGATCCGGCCGTGCCGCTCAAGTCCGTCGCCCGTTGAGCGCGGGTTGATTCCGTTCGCGCACCGCTCGCGTACCGCTTGCGTATCGCCTCGGGGTCGCGATCGGAACGGCCGCCCGGACGACACCGGTCCGTAGCCCGGTCGGCGTCGTGCCGCAGCGCTTGTCGGTGGCAGGTGGCAGGCTTGTCCCGTGACAGTTTTCTCGTCTGTTGACGCACACATTGACGCTCTCGTCCCTTCCTGGCTCACCCTGCCGGAGGTCGCCGAGCGTCTCGGTCTCGAAGTGACCCGGATCCGGCCGCTCATCAAGGAAGGACAACTCCTTGCGGTCCGCCGCGGTGAGAACAGGGTGCTGATGGTGCCCAGTGACTTCCTCGGTGAGGGGAAGATCATCAAGGGCCTGTCCGGCACGCTGACCGTCCTGAAGGACGACGGGTTCTCGGACGAAGAGGCGCTGGAGTGGCTCTTCACCCCGGACCCGACCCTGCCCGGCACCCCCGCGCAGGCGCTGCGGGAGAATCGCGGGACCGAGGTGAAGCGTCGCGCGCAGGCGCTCGCCGTGTAGCCGCGATCCGCGCCCCGGGGCGAGCCCCGCCGGGGCGCGCCTTGGGGGACCACATGACCACCGCACGTCAGCAGCTCCACGACGCCCGGCTGTACCTCTGCACGGACGCGCGCACCGAGCGCGGTGATCTCGCGGCCTTCGCCGACGCGGCGCTCGGCGGCGGGGTGGACGTCATCCAGCTCCGCGACAAGGGCATCGAGGCCGGTGCGGAGCTGGAGGCACTGGCCGTGCTGGCCGAGGCGTGCCGCCGGCACGGCCGGCTGCTCGCGGTCAACGACCGCGCCGACGTGGCGCACGCGGCCGGCGCGGAGGTCCTCCACCTCGGACAGGGGGACCTGCCGGTCCCGGCGGCGCGCGCCCTGCTCGGCGACGAGGTGCTGATCGGCCGTTCCTGCCACACCGAGGCGGAGGTCAGGGCGGCCGCGGTCCAGCCCGGTGCGGACTATTTCTGCACCGGGCCGGTCTGGCCGACCCCCACCAAGCCGGGGCGCTCCGCGCCCGGCCTCGATCTGGTCCGCTTCGCCGCCGCGCTCGGCAGCGATCGCCCCTGGTTCGCCATCGGCGGTATCGACCACCACAACGTCCATCAGGTGCTTGCGGCCGGCGCCCGCCGCATCGTGGTCGTCCGAGCGATCACCGACGCTCCGGACCCCGCGGCAGCGGCCGCCACCTTCAGCGAAATGCTCCGCTCTGGGTGAGTCTGCCGCCGCGGCGGTGACCGGCTGGTCGGCCGTGGTTGTCCGCGCCGTACGGCGTGCTCGGTCGGCCACCGGCTGGTGGCCCGGTGGCCCGGTGGCGGCAGCAAGTGCCCCTTGGGGTGGCTGGCAGGCTGCGGATTCGTCGTGGTTGTTCGCGCAGTTCCCCGCGCCCCTAGGGGCGCGGACCAGCGGCCACCTGCGGCTTGCCCCGTAGGGGCGCGGGGAACGGCGCGCTCAGCCCCCGTACCAGCCGGCTGGTCCGGCGTGGGCCGGAGCCACCCCGGCGGGTCGGCGCCCTCGGGGGGGTGCGGGGTGCCCGATCGGGGCGCGGGGAACGGCGCGCTCAGCCCCGTACCAGCCGGCTGGTACGGCGTGGGCCGGGAGCTCCCCGTCAGGGCGGGGGGCGTGCCCCTGTGGGGCTCGGGCCGGTGCCGGGCGTCGGGTCGGCGGTGGCCCCTCGCGCGGGGGAGCGCGAGAAGCGCGGGAGGCGCGCGGCGGGGTGGGACCCGGATAGCCTTGGCCGCATGGCCTTCGGCACACCCTCCACCCGCACCGACCGCGCGCTCACCATCCGTGAGCTGCTCGCCCGTGGCGAGCGCTCGTACTCGTTCGAGTTCGCCGCGCCGCGGACCGAGAAGGGCGAGCGGACGCTGTGGAACGCGATCCGGCGGATCGAGGCGGTCGGCCCCACCTTCGTGTCGGTGACCTACGGCGCCGGCGGCTCCTCCCGGGACGGGACGATCCGGGCCACCGACCGGATCGTCTCGGACACCACGCTCACCCCGTGCGCGCACCTCACCGCGGTCAACCACTCGGTCGCCGAGCTGCGCAACATCATCGGGCAGTACGCCGACGCCGGAATCCGCAACATCCTGGCCGTGCGGGGCGACCCGCCCGGTGACCCGCTGGCCGACTGGGTCCCGCATCCGGACGGCCTCACCTACGCGGCGGACCTGGTCCGGCTGATCAAGGAGTCCGGCGACTTCTGCGTGGGCGTGGCCGCCTTCACCGAGATGCACCCGCGGTCCACCGACCCGGCCGCCGACACCCGCCACTTCGTGGACAAGTGCAGGGCCGGCGCCGACTTCGCGATCACCCAGATGTTCTTCGACGCCGAGCACTACCTGCGGCTGCGCGACCGGGTGGACGCGGCGGGCGGCACCATCCCGATCATCCCCGAGGTGATGCCGGTCACCAACGTCAAGCAGATCGAACGTTTCGCCCAGCTCGGCAACGCGCCGTTCCCGCCGGACCTGGCGGAACGCCTGCTGGCCGTGGCGGACGACCCGGCCGCGGTCCGGGCGATCGGCATCGAGTTCACCACCGAGATGTGCCGCCGACTCATGGCCGAGGACATTCCGGGGCTCCACTTCATTACTCTTAACCACTCCACCGCATCGCTGGAGATCTACGAGAACCTCGGGCTGCACCAGCGGGCGGCGTGACACCCCCTAGGTGAGGAAGTGGGCGGGCACATGGGCTACTCGGTGCTCTACATCGCGTTCGGCATCGTCGCGCTGTGGCTGCTCGGCGAGGTCCTGCTGCAGTACAAGGCCCGGCTGCGCTGGCGGCTGCTGGCCTTCGTGGGATTCCTGGGCGTGGTCGGCGGGGTGGCGCTGCGCGAAGTGGTGGTGATCATCCTCGGCGCGCTCGCCTTCGGCGCCGGGCAGTCGCTCGTCACCCTCTCCTACAAGCGGGGCTTCTCCACCGGCTGGTCGCTGGGCGGCCGGCCGGGTTCCAGCCGCCGCCGCAAAGGCGGCGCCCCGCGGTCGGGCGAGCCGGTCCTGGAGGTCACCCCGATCGAGGCGGACGCCGAGCAGGGCGCGGCAGCCGCCCGCCAGGACGCCGATGTGCTCGCCGCCCAAGGCGAGTTCGGCGCCGACGCCGACGACCCGTCGGTCTTCCAGCCGGTCCCGATACACGACGACAGCGGCGAATACCCGCTCTACAACAGCCAGTCCGCCTACACTTCGGACCCGTACACGAGCGGCGGCTACGAGGGCTACGGCACCCAGGGCTACGACGGCTGGAGCAGCGAGCCGCAGCCGGCCGCGGCGAGTACCGGCTACGACCCGCAGTCCGGCTGGGGCAGCCGGAGCGGCCAGGGTTACGGCTACGACCAGGGCGGCGGCTACCAGGAGCAGCAGCAGGCCGCGGCGGCCGCCTACGACGGTTACAACGGCGGCAACGGCAACGGCTACGGCGGCACCGAAGGATACGGCGGCTACGACGCGTACGGTGCCCAGGCCACCGGCACCGGGGACTGGACGCCGCAGCCGCACCCGCAGCACCCCGAGCCCCCGTATCAGGGCCAGCAGCCGGCCGACCCGTACGCCGCCACGGGATACGGATACGACCCGCAGGCGCAGCCGTACATCCCGCAGCAGCAGCACCAGTCGCCCTACGAGTCGCAGCCGCAGCCGCAGTACACCGCCGATCCGACGGAGTACCCGGACCCGTACGACCCCTACCGTTACTGAGCCCGCCACGGAGTGCGGTCCTCGAGCCGCCGCTGAAGCCGTCCCGCCGGCCGCCACCGCGTCCGACGGCGGATCAACCGGGCGCCCGCCCGCGCGGCCCGGCCTCCTCTCCCGGGGCGAAGCCCGGTCGCCTCACTGGCCGGCCGCCAGCAGCGACGGCAGCCGGGACGCCGAGGTACCGATGCCGCTCGGGGTGCGCCAGGGCAGCAGGCCCCCCGCCGCGCCGCCGGGCGCCGCGGGCAGCGCCGAGGCCAGATGGGGGAAGTCCCGGCGGAGCGTCTCCTCCCGGTAGCGGTCGCAGCCCTCGTGCCAGGTGAGGATGCCGGCCAGCCAGTCGCGCAGCTCCTGGGCGTAACCGGCCAGTGCGGTGCGCGCCGCCGGGTCCAGATCGAATTCCTCGAACAGCGCGGGCAGTTGGGTCTCGGTGATGTGCTGGAACTCCTGCAGCCGGCTGGCCATCAGATCGCCGACCACCCCCATGGCCTCCTGCGGCCCGCAGTCCAGGAAGTTCTGCACCACCAGCACCGCGTTGTGGATCTCGCCCTCGAACTCGATCTCCTTCTGGTACGAGTACACGTCGTTGATCAGGCAGGCGAAGTCGGCCGCCGCGGTTTCCATCGCCCGCACCGGGCGGGACCGGTAGATCTCCTCGGACAGCGCGTCGCCGTGGCCGATCCGCGACAGGCTCATGGTCAGGTCGGAGCCGAAGGTCTTGCGGCGCATCTCGATGTAGTCGACCGGGTCGGGCACCCGGTTCTGCTTCTGGTTGGCCACCTCCCACAGCCAGCTCTCGCACATGTCCTCGATCGAGGCGCGGAACTTGCGGCGCGCTGCCGGCGTCATCGGGCCCGCGGTGCGGTGCCACAGGTCGGCCAGCGCGCGCTCCAGCACGGTCAGCGGCGGCGGCACCGAACGCGCGTCGCCGTCCAGCGGCATGAACAGCTTGAAGCGCTCGGTGGTGATCCGGGCCGCCGACATATCGGTGCCGCGGCCGAAGACGATCGGGTAGTAGTCGTCGCCGTAGGTGCCCCAGGTCAGCCAGTCCGTGGTCAGGTCGAGGCCGTCCGCGGTGGCGTCCGGATGGATACCGGCGGCGCACAGCGCGAAGTCGTAGCCCCGCAGCTTCTGTGCGTTCCACAGGCCGCCGGGCAGCGGGAATCCGGGCTCGGGGTCGAGCATGCCCATCCGCTGGCCCCACTCCAGGTTGTGCTCGCGGGAGGCGTCCAGATGCGGGCTGAGGGTGGTCGGGAAGGGCATCGGGATCTCGGGCCGCCGCACCCAGCCGACCCGCTGGTGCGGTACGTGGCTGAAGGAGCGCGCCCGCTGCGGCATCGTCCCGGCCAGGGAGCCGAGGATCTGCGCCGCCGACGTACCCAGACCGGTGGGCCCGCCGAGCACCGCCGGCGGACGGGAGCTGTCGCTCGCGCCGTTCATGTACCGGCTGGAGCGCATGTGCCACTCGTGGCCGCCGGACTGCCAGTCCTGCAGCCCCTTGACGTACGCGAAGACGTCCGCCCGCTGCCGGGGACCGAGGCCGTACTGCTGGAAGAGCGGCTCGACTTCGGTGAAGGCGGTGTGCTCGAACTGCTGGAGCCGGGAGGTCAGCAGGTCGTTGACCCGCTCGGCGGCCTCCTGGGTGCTCAGGCCGAGGAAGTGCTCCAGCACCAAGACCGCGTTGGCCAGTTCGCCCTCCTGCTCGGTCTCCCGCTGGTAGGAGAACAGGTCGTTGCGCAGATGGACGGCGTCGGCGAAGGTGTCGCGCAGCACCCGCATCGGGCGGCTGGCCGCGATCAGGTCCGGGACCTCGGCGTTCGCCGCGTGTTCGATGAGGTTGGCCGACCACGGGGCGCCACCGACCTTGCGGCGCATCTCGATGTATTCGATGGGGTTGGAGATCCGGCCGGCGCTGATGTTGTCCAGCTCCCAGAGGGACTCCTCCAGCAGGTAATGGGTGCTCTCGTGGAAGCGGCGCCGCCAGCCCTCCGACATGGCCGGCACGGTCCGCGCCCACAGGTCGGCCAGGCCCGCTTCGACCTGGTTGGTCGGCTCGGGCACCGGCTGGCTCAGGTCCACCGGCATGAAGGCGGTCAGCCGGTCCAGGTACTCCTTGGCGCCGGCCATGTCCTGGGTGCGCTTGAAGATGTCGAGGAAGTGGTCGTCGAAGAAGAACACCCAGACGTACCAGTCGGTGACCAGGTCGAGTTCGGGGCCGGAGGCGTCGGGATGGGTATAGGCGCACAGCAAGGCGTAGTCGTGGGAGTCGAAGTCCGACTCCTCCCAGATGCCGGATCCCTCGATCATCGTCATGTCACGGGCCCAGGCTTTGGAATGCTCCCGGGCCCCTTCCAGGTGGGGGTTCAGCCGCGCCGGGTACGGCACGTAGAACTGGGGCAGTTCAAAGGGCTGCGGCATGTCCAGGGAGGCCTTCCGGTCGGCGATCATCACCCGGTCACCACGCTAGGCGGCGGCCCCGGGCGCGTGTCAGGGCGCACCGGGTGTTTCCGCCCGATCGGTTGAATTCGGGCAGCCGGTTGATTAACGATCTTGG
>NZ_FMCH01000430.1 GCF_900091855.1 Streptomyces sp. DvalAA-14 | reverse complement strand
GGCATCCCGCTGGTCTTCGTCACCGGCCTGCTGTCGTACGCCGCGTACAACCCGGACCTGGCGCCGGTCAACGACAAGACCCCGGACAAGGGGCTGTTCGGCTTCTACCTGTTCTCCTGGCCGACCGATCCGTCCTGGCTCTACCGGCTGACCCAGGGCGTCCACGTCACACTCGGTGTCGTGCTGGTGCCGGTGCTGCTGGCCAAGCTCTGGTCGGTGGTGCCGAAGCTGTTCACGCTGCCGCCGGTGCGATCGGTCGCGCACGCGCTGGAACGCCTGGCGCTGCTGCTGCTGGTCGGCGGCGGCCTGTTCGAATTCGTCACGGGGCTGCTCAATGTGCAGCTGGACTACGTGTTCCCCGGCTCCTTCTACCCGCTGCACTTCTACGGCGCCTGGGTGTTCGTCTTCGCGGTCGTCGCCCACGTGGCGCAGCGGCTGCCCCGCGCGCTGCGGGCGCTGCGCGACCGCGGCTTCCGGGCCGAGCTGCGGACGAACACCGCCGGCACCCGGCCCGAACCGCCGGACGACACCGGGCTGGTGTCGTCGCACCCGGCCGATCCGACGATGTCCCGGCGCGGCGCGCTCGGCACGGTGGGGCTGGGCTCACTGGTCCTGCTCGTGGTGACGGCCGGCCAGAGCATCGGCGGGTCGCTGCGCGGGACGGCGCTGCTGGCGCCGCGCGGCCGGAACCCCGGCTCGGGGCCGGACGGCTTCCAGATCAACAAGACCGCCGCCGCGCTGCACATCAGGGCGCAGGATCTCGGCGAGAGCTACCGGCTGGTCGTCAAGGGGAACAGCCGCCGCGTCACCTTGACGCTCGCGGAGGTGCGCCGGCTGGCCCAGCACCGTTCGGCGCTGCCGATCGCCTGCGTGGAGGGCTGGTCCACCGACGACCAGCAGTGGGAGGGTGTCCGGCTGCGCGACCTGGCGCGGCTGGTCGGCTACGACTCCGACCCGCCGGGGGTGTTCGTGGAGTCGGTGCAACTGGCCGGCTCCTTCCGGGCGGTGGCGCTGCGCGACAACCAGGTGCGCGACCCGCGGTCGCTGCTGGCGCTGCGCGTCAACGGCGCGGCGCTCTCCCACGACCACGGCTACCCGGCCCGCGTCATCGTGCCCGGCGCGCCGGGCGTGATGAACACCAAGTGGGTGCGGCAGCTCAGTTTCGGCGCCGCGGCCCTCGGGCGGCGGTCGTGACGGGCCGCAGCCGCGCCGCCGAACGCTTCCGGGCGCTGTACGGCGGCTCGCCGTGGCACCTGCTGCTCCTGCTGGCCGCCTTCGTGCTGTGCGGCTACGCCGCGTCGAAACTGCTGGCCGGCGACTGGTCCGGGGTCGTGGAGTGGTTCGTCGGCGCGGCGCTGCTGCACGACCTGGTGCTGGTGCCCCTGTACGGCGGGGCGGACTGGCTGCTGCACCGGGCCCTGCTCGGGGGCGGGGCCGCGCCCGGGGACGGTCAACGGCGCGCCGCCCGGATCGCGGCGGTCAACCACATCCGGGTCCCGGCGTTCGTCTCGCTGCTGTTGCTGCTGGTGTACTGGCCGCTGATCTCCCAACGCCCGGGCCCGAAGTACGCGTTGACCACCGGCCTGACCCCCGGGGTGTTCCTGCCCCGCTGGGGGCTGATCACCGCGGCGCTGTTCGCCGGGTCCGCCGTCCTGTTCGGTGTCCGGCGGTGGCGATGGCGGCGCCGGGCGAAGGAGGCGGGCCGGCCCCGCGCCACCTGAACAGCCGATCCGCGCGCCCGTCGGGCAGGTGAATTCGTCACAAACCCGGGACTCCACGGTCACGGTGCGCCTACGCAGGGTCATCGGCCCCTAGGGTCGGCGCCATGCGCGTACTCGTCACCGGCGGCGCGGGCTTCATCGGCTCGCACATCGTCGCCGCCCTCACCGCCCGCGGCCACGAACCGGTCGTGCTCGACGCTCTGCTGCCCTCCGCGCACGCGGTGGCGCCGGCCCCGCCCGACGCGCCCTGGATCCACGCCGACGTCCGGGACACCGCGGCGGTGGCCCGGGCCCTGCGCGGGGTGGACGCGGTGTGCCACCAGGCGGCCATGGTCGGCCTCGGCAAGGACTTCGCCGACGCCCCGGCGTACGTGGCCTGCAACGATCTGGGCACGGCCACCCTGCTGGCGGCCATGGCCGAGGCGGGCGTCCGCGATCTGGTGCTGGCCGGGTCCATGGTCGTGTACGGCGAGGGCCGCTACGACTGCGCGCGGCACGGCCGGGTCGCGCCGGGGCCGCGGGCCGCCGCGGACCTGGCCGCCGGCCGGTTCGAGCCCCGGTGCCCGTCCTGCGGCGCGGGGCTGGCCCCCGGCCTGGTCGTCGAGGACGCGCCGGCCGACCCGCGCAATGTCTATGCCGCCACCAAGCTCGCCCAGGAGCACCTGGCGGCGGCCTGGGCCCGCGCGGTGAACGGCCGCGCGGTCGCGCTGCGTTACCACAACGTGTACGGGCCCGGGATGCCGCGCGACACCCCGTACGCCGGGGTCGCGTCCTTCTTCCGCTCGTCGCTGGCCCGCGGGCAGGCACCCCGGGTGTTCGAGGACGGCGGCCAGCGGCGGGACTTCGTCCATGTCCGCGATGTGGCGGCGGCCAACGTACTGGCGCTGACCGCGCTGCCCGGGCGGGCGCCGGGATCCTTCCGCGCCTTCAACACCGGCAGCGGGACACCGCACACCATCGGCGAGATGGCGACCGCGCTGGCGGCGGCGTACGGCGGTCCCGCGCCCCAGGTCACCGGCGAGTTCCGGCTCGGCGACGTGCGGCACATCACCGCGTCCTCCGAACGGCTGCGCACCGAGCTGGGCTGGCGGCCGGAGGTCGAATTCGCCGCGGGCGTGGCCGAGTTCGCGACGGCGGCGCAGCGCCCGGTGCCCGTTCCCGACCAGCGCGCGACCCCGGCCGCGCTCTCCTCCGGGAAGGGACCGGCGTGACCCCGGCCACCGCGGATGTCGTACTGCCCTGCCTGGACGAGGCGGCCGCGCTGCCCTGGGTGCTGGCGCGGGTCCCGCCCGGATGGCGGGCGATCGTCGTCGACAACGGCTCGACCGACGCTTCCGCCGCGATCGCCGCGGCGCTGGGTGCGACCGTGGTGCACGAGCCGCGGCGCGGCTTCGGCGCCGCCTGCCACGCCGGACTGCTCGCCGCCGAGGCCGAGTTCGTGTGCTTCTGCGACTGCGACGCCTCGCTCGACCCGGCGCTGCTGCCCGCCTTCGTCCGCCGGCTCGCGGACGGCCGGGCCGATCTCGTCCTGGGCCGGCGCCGCCCGGAGGGGGCCGGCGCCTGGCCGGCGCACGCACGGGCCGGCAATCTGGCGCTGTCCCGCATGCTGCGCCGCCGAACGGGCCAGCGCCTGCGCGACCTCGGCCCGCTGCGGGCGGCCCGGCGCGAGCCGCTGCTCGGCCTGGAACTGGCCGACCGGCGCAGCGGCTACCCGCTGGAGATGGTGGTCCGCGCGGCCGACGCCGGCTGGCGGATCACCGAACAGGACGTCCCCTACCGGCCCCGGACCGGAAAATCCAAGGTGACCGGCACCTGGCGCGGCACCTGGCAGGCGGTCCGCGACATGCGGGCGGTCCTGGC
>NZ_FMCH01000487.1 GCF_900091855.1 Streptomyces sp. DvalAA-14 | reverse complement strand
TGGCGGGCGGCCTTGCGGCTGCCGCTGGCGGGGTTCGGCGGGTGGAGATCGGGTGGCCCGGTGGGGTGCCCGATGGGGGGCGGGCACGGGTTTTGGCCGGCGGATCGGGAGCGGCTGGAAGCGGCGCTGCCGGGGATGGGGCGGCGGCTGGCGGCAGCGGTGCCGGCGGGTGCGCGACGCGTCCTGGTGCTGGGCAACGAAGAGCTGATGTACGCGCCCCTGCGGCTCGCCCAGGCCCTGCAGGCCGCGCTGCGCCCGCCGGGCGCCGAGGCGGCGGCGGCCGGGGCCCCCGCCCCGGGGGCCGCTCACCCGAGCCGGCCGCAGGCCGTCGTGCTGTACTCCACCACCACCCGCTCGCCCGTGCTCGCCGTGGACGATCCCGGCTACGCGATCCGGAGCCGGATCGTCTTCCCCGCGCACGACCGCCCGACGGACGGCGGATCGCAGGAGCGGTACGCGTACAACGTGCGCGGCTTCGACGCGGTGGTGTGCGTGGTGGACTCCGCGGGGGACACCGCCGCCCTGCACGCGCCCGGGGGCCTGCTCGACCGGCTGGCCGGGCTCACGGACACGGTGCTGGTCGCCGTCGTGCCGTCCCATCGACCGAACGGAAGCATCCGCACCATGACCGAGACCGCACGCCGCCCGCTGCCGGAGCCGCTGCGCGGGCCGGACTTCTCGTCGTACCGGCCGGACGAAGTGGGCTGGCTGCTGAAGGACCTGTCCGGGGTGGAGCTGGAGGCGCCGACCGAGGAGCGGGAGGAGGCCATCCAGAGCGGCGGCGCGCACTACGCCGAGTCGCTGCCGGTGGAGTACCAGCCGACCGCGGAGTACGTGGAGCTGTTCCGCAGCGCGCTGGCCGGCTCGGCGGCCCGGATCGCCCGGGCGGTCGGCGCCGTCACCGAGCTGGTGCTGGCCGAGCGCGGCCCGGACGCCGTGCTGGTCTCGCTGGCCCGGGCCGGCACCCCGGTCGGCGTGCTGATGCGCCGCTGGGCCCGGCACGCACACGGCCTGGAGCTGCCGCACTACGCCGTCTCCATCGTCCGCGGCCGCGGCATCGACGCCAACGCGCTGCGCTGGCTGGCCGCCCACCACGACCCGGCCGACGCGGTGTTCGTCGACGGCTGGACCGGCAAGGGCGCCATCACCCGTGAACTCGCCGACGCCGTGGCGGAGTTCGACGGATTCAACCCGGACATCGCGGTCCTCGCCGACCCCGGCGGCTGCGTGTCCACCTACGGCACCCGCGACGACTTCCTCATCCCGTCCGCGTGCCTGAACTCCACCGTCTCCGGCCTGATCTCCCGCACCGTGCTGAACGCCGACCTGATCGGCCCCGACGACTTCCACGGCGCGAAGTTCTACCGCGAACTGCTCGACGCCGATGTGTCCGGCTTCTTCCTCGACACCGTCGCCGCCGAGTTCGACACCGTCGGGGACGTGGTCGCCGACGACGTCAAGTCCCTTCGCGGGCAGGACCGTTCACCGACCTGGGCCGGCTGGCGTGCGGTCGAGCGGATCAGCGAGGAATACGGCATCGGCGACGTGAACCTCGTCAAGCCCGGCGTCGGCGAGACCACCCGGGTCCTGCTGCGCCGCGTCCCGTGGAAGATCCTCGCCCAGCGCGGGGCCGGCGCCGACCTCGACCACGTACGGCTGCTCGCCGCCCAACGCGGCGTCCCCGTCGAGGAGGTGGACGGCCTGCCGTACTCCTGCGTCGGGCTGATCCACCCCCGCTACACCCGTGGCGCGACCGGAACCGACGGCAAGGCGGTAGGCAGCAAGTGACGGCCCCCATGACACCCTCATCGGCGCAGTCCGCGCCTCCCGCGCCGGCCCGCCGCACCCTGATCGCCAGCGACCTGGACCGCACCCTCATCTACTCCACCGCCGCTCTGGCGCTGACCATGCCCGACGAGCAGGCGCCGCGGCTGCTGTGCGTCGAGGTGCACGAGGCCAAGCCGCTGTCCTTCATGACGGAGGCGGCCGGCCGGCTGCTGGTCGAACTCGCCGACTCGGCCCGCTTCATGCCCGTCACCACCCGAACCCGCAAGCAGTACCGCCGGATCAGCCTGCCGGGCCGCCAGCCGCGCTACGCGATCTGCGCCAACGGCGGCCACCTGCTGGTGGACGGCCACACCGACCACGACTGGAACGCCGAGATGCGGCGCCGGCTCGCCGACGGCTCGGCGCCGCTGGCGGAGATCCGCGCGCACCTGGCCGCCACCGCGGACCCGGCGTGGCTGCGCAAGGAGCGGATCGCCGAGGACCTCTTCGCCTATCTGGTGGTGGAGCGGGAGCGGCTGCCGGTGGGCTGGGTGAAGGAACTCGCCGCGTGGGCCGAGCCGCGCGGCTGGACGGTCTCCCTCCAGGGCCGGAAGATCTACGCCGTGCCGAAACCGCTCAGCAAGAGCGCCGCGCTGGCCGAGGTGGTCCGCCGCACCGGCGCCGAACAGGTGCTGGCGGCCGGCGACTCGATCCTCGACGCGGACCTGCTGTTGGCGGCCGACAGCGGCTGGAGCCCCGGCCACGGGGAACTCGCCGACAGCGGCTGGACCGCCCCGCACATCACCGCGCTGGGCACGGTCGGAGTCGGCGCCGGCGAGGAGATCCTGCGCCGGATGCTGGTCGCGGTCGCGGGCGACGAGATGGCCGCGTAACCGCCGCCGCGGAGGCCGACCCGGGCCGACGGCTCCGGTTACCGCGCGCCGGGTGCCGGGTGCCGGGTGCGGGGTGCCGCGCGCCGGGTGCCGGGTGCGGGACGACGTGCCCGCTCACGCCTCCACGGTGCCGTTCGCGCCCGGCCGCCCCGGCACCACCACCCGGGTGCAGTGCGCCCGACCGCGCTCCACCCGCCGGGCGTTGGGGCGTTCGCTGCCGGTGATGAACGCGCGCGCCTCGGCCTCGGAGCGGCCCCCGCGCAGATGCCGGCGCAGCAGTCGGCGCTCCCGCAGCCGGCGCGGCGCGTCCACGTACCACAACTCGTCCAGCAGATCCCGTACCTGGTCCCAGCCGGGGCCGTCGTCGGCGAGGTAATTGCCCTCGGTGACGACGAGCCCGGCCCGGGGCGGGACGACCAGTCTGGCGGCCACCGGTTCGTCCAGCCGCCGGTCGAAGTCGGGGGCGTAGACCGGCCGTTCGCGCTCGGCCCGCAGCCGGCGCAGCAGCGCCACGTAGCCGTCCACGTCGAAGGTCTCCGGCGCGCCCTTGCGGTCGCGCAGTCCCAGCCGGTCCAGTTGGGCGTTGGACAGATGGAAGCCGTCCATCGGCACATAGGCGGCCGTATCGGCGCCCAGCCGCTCGTTGACCCCCGCCACCAGCCGCCTGGCCAGCGTCGACTTGCCGGCCGCCGGGGCGCCCACCAGCCCCAGCAGGGCCCTGCGGCCAGGAATGCCGGGTACCAGGGCGACCGCGTCATCGACGAGCATCTCGATAGCCTAAGGGCTGTCCCGTAATCCCCGGCGGGCGCGACGACAGCTACGGCACCTCGCTGCGTTGTCGGGCCCGTCCGAATACGACCCGGTATGAGGACGACCCACCGCCTTGCGATGCACCGCATCTGACGCCGCACGCTGATCCACCGCGGATTACGGGACAGCCCTCAGGCCGGGAGCCTCAATCATGGGAGCAGACGTTGCGCGAGACGAAGAATCCTGAGCTCACAGCAGATCTGTACGGCTACGTACTCGACCACAATCCGCCGCTGGACCCCGTGCAGCGGGAACTGGTCGACACCACACACCAGAAGCTGCCCGACGCGGCGGGCCTGCAGACGGCCGAGGAGCAGGGCCCGCTGCTGTCCTTCCTGGTCCGGCTGACCGGTGCCCGCCAGATCGTGGAGGTCGGCACCTTCACCGGCTTCTCCGCCCTGTCCATGGCCCTGGCCCTGCCCGAGGACGGCAGGCTCATCGCGTGCGACGTCTCCGAGGAGTGGACCGCGCTCGGCCGCGAGGCCTGGGCCAAGGCCGGTGTCGCCGACCGGATCGACCTGCGCATCGCCCCGGCGATCGAGACGCTGCGGGCCCTGCCCGGCGGCCAGTGGGTGGACCTGGTCTTCCTCGACGCGGACAAGGACTCGTACATCGACTACTGGGAGGAGCTGGTGCCGCGGCTCGTCCCGGGCGGTCTGATCGTCGCCGACAACACCCTCTTCCACGGCCAGGTCACCGACCCGGCGGCCGGCGGCGGCGCGGCGGCCATCCGCGCCTTCAACGACCGGATCCAGGCCGACGAGCGGGTGGACCACGTGCTGCTCACCGTCGCGGACGGGCTGACGCTGGCACGCAAGCGGTAGCCCCGGGGCTCGCGTCCGGGCGGCGGCCGGTGCGGGCCGCCGCTCCCGGCGCCCCGCGGCCGGCCCGGCGTGCGGTGAGCGGGGCGGTGCGGGCTCAGCCCGTGGTGAGCAGCGCGGTCAGCAGCGGGCGGTAGTGGGCGAAGTCCGGCACCTCGGCGCCCGGGTCCTTCGCCTCCTCGTCCCAGCGGCGCACGGTCACCCCGTCGCGGGCGTACGGGCCGGCCTCGTACGCCCGCACCTGCGCCTGCGTCATCGGGCCGCCCTGCATCTCCAGGGTGCGCACCGACTCGGCGGACAGCCGGCCGAAGTAGCCGGGCTCGACCGTGCACAGGTAGCGCTTGGCGGCCACGTGCAGCCGCACCGGCTCGGTCACTTCGGGCCCGAACCAGGCCGCCAGCCGGTCCGCGCCCGCGTGGCTGTGCCGGTTGTCGGTGCCGCGCAGGAACTCCTCGGTGCTGACCGGGCCCTGGAAGTGGCCGACGTCGTGCAGCAGGGCGGCGGCCACCAGCGCGGGCGGCGCACCGGCCGCCTCGGCGAGCGCGGCGGCCTGCAGCATGTGCTGGGCCTGGGTGACGTCCTCGCCGAGGTACTGGTCGGCGCCCGCGCCCGCGAAGAGCGCCGCCAGCAGGTCCAGCGGATCGGTCGGCTCGGTCGGTCCGGTCGGTTCGGTGCCTTCGGTTGCTTCGGTTGCTTCGGTTGCTTCGGTCCGTTCGGCCGGGTGACCGGTGTCGCCGTTCATGTCCCGGAACATCGCATACGTGTCCGGGCGGTCGGCAACCCGCGGATGACCGGCACATGAACACGCCCCGATCCGCGGACCGGGGGATACGCTGGGCCCATGCCTCGTTACGAGTACCGGTGCAAGTCCTGCGGAGCCACTTTCGAGATGCGCCGCCCCATGTCGCAGGCCAACGCGGCCGCGCCGCCGTGCCCGCAGGGCCACGACGACACGGTGAAGCTGCTGTCGACGGTGTCGGTGGGCGCCTCGTCGTCGTCTTCGTCCGCCGCGTCGTCGGCCCCCGCCCCCGCGAGCGGTGGTGGCGGCGGTTGCTGCGGTGGCGGCTGCTGCAGCTGACGCGGGAAGATCACCCCGGGGTCCGGCCGACGCACGGCCGGGCCTTCGGCCGTGTCGGTCGGGGCGCCGCAGCCGGACGGATTCAGCGGCCCGCCGCCCGGTCCTCCCGGATGTTCGCCACCACGCGGTTGGCGGTCTCGCGGACGGCCGCGGTCTCGGTGAGAAAGGCCCAGTAGTCGGGGTGGCGGCCCTCCAGGGCGGCCAGCGCGCGGTCCAGGCGGGCCACGGCGTCGTCCAGCGGGCGGGCGTGCCGGGGCTCGGGAGTGGCGCGGCCCTGCATGGCCAGCCGCTGCGCGTCCCGGATGGCGAACCGGGTCTTCTCCACCTCGGCCTTGGGGTCTTTGCTGACCTCGTTCAGGCGGCGCAGCCGGTCACCGGCGGCGCCGACCGCCCCGTCCACCTCGTCCATCAGCGACCGGACGGCGGCCAGTTTGGCTGCGGCGTCCGCCCAGCGCTGCTCGGTCCGCGCCCGACGGGCCTCGGCCAGCGCCTCCTCGGCCTGCCGTACGGCCTGGGCGGCCTGTTCGGGGACCTGCTGGAGGTCCTGCCAGCAGGCGACCGAGAACCGCCGCCGCAGTTCGCTGAGCACCGGGGAGACGCCCTCCGCCCGGGTGGCCAGCGCCTGGACCCGCGTCCGCAGCGACACCAGCCGCTTGTCCAACTCCTTGGCCTGCTCGGGCAGCCGCTCCGCCTCGGCCCGGACCGCTTCCGCGGCGCGCCGGACGGTGTCGGCGCGCCGCACGGTCTCGCCCACGCCGTGCTTGCTCGCGCCCTCGTTGAGCTTGGTCAGCTCGGGGGCGAGCGCGGCCAGCCGGGCCGCCAGGTCGTCCGACCGCAGTCCGGCGGCGCGTACAGCGTCCAGCGCGTTGCTCGCTGCGAGCAGCGACGCCTTGGCGCTCTCCCGGGCGGGGGCGAGCCGGGCGAGCTGGGTCTCGGCCTTGCCGAGCAGCGGGCCCAGGCCGGACTGGAAGCGCTCCAGCTCGGTCCGCGCCTTCTCCAGCTCTTCCTTGGCCCGGGTCAGCTCGGTACGAGCCTGGGCGGCCGCCGAGTGGTCCAGCTCGTCCCGGTCCAGGTCGTGGGCGTCCACCGCGGCGATGTACGCGCCGCTGACCTGGTCGATCCGCTCGCCCAGGGCCCGGAATCCGGCCAGCGCGCGACGGGCCTCGGGGGAGTCGTCCACCGCCGAGATCGTCTCTATCGAGATCTCCAGGTCGCGCTGCGCGGTATCGAGCTCGTAGAACGCCTGTCCGGCCGCGTCCTTCGCCGCCTGGGCCTCCGCACGCAGGTTGTTGTCACCGCGCCGCCACCACGAACGTGCCGTCGTCACCGTGACACTCTCTCCCCGCGCTCAGCCGTCACCACCGTCCGGTCCATCCTCCCACCCGGGGGCCGCGAACACACCGTCCGGGCGGTCCGCGCACGGTTGCTGACCAGCCCCCGGGGCACGGTAGTCTGGGACGTCGCAACTCCCGGGCGTGTAGCTCAGCGGTAGAGCGCCGCCCTTACAAGGCGGATGTCGGCGGTTCGAAACCGTCCACGCCCACCCTCCCGGCCCGTCGCCCTCTCCGGTGGCGGGCTGCGTCGTTTCCCCACCGCTCCCGGGTGACCGGTTCGATCGTGTGATCGATGGTTTGGCATCCGAATAACCCGTTCGGGGGAACGCTCGGACCGACCCGGGCGGGTCTGCCGACGGGTGCTGACCATGAGCGAATGAGCACTCAGTGGGGTAAGCACACCCGCTTATGGGCGGCCATGGCCGTCACCGTCATGGCGACGGGCTCCTGGGGACTCGGCGGACCGGCTTCGGCGGCTCCCCGGGCCCCCTGTTCGTCGCCCCATCAGGCCATTCACTCGACCCAGGGCTCCGGCCCCGCCTGTGCCGGGTCCGCCGGCCCGGGTGGGCAGCCGGCCCCGGCGCCGAGCCACCGCCGCGCACCGGATCACCACGCGGCGCCGAGCCATCGGCGGGCTCCCGACCCGGCGACCGAGCCCGCATCGGGCCACAAATCGGCTCCCGGTCCGAGCCACAGCCCGGGTCCCGCCCCGGGGCCCCGTCCGGCGCCCGATCCGCGGGAGGGTCCGGGGCCTGATCCGGCGACCGGCCCGGCTGCGGGCGACGGTCATCCGTCCCCTGCCCCGACGACACCGGCCCCCGGAGCCACCTCCGGGGCGCCGCACGCGCCGGCGCCGGCGCCCGGGCCGACTCCCCGACCCGATCCCCGACCCCATCCCCTGCCGACTCCCGCGCCGGCCCCCGCGCCGACTCCTTCGGCCGGTCCGGGTCCGCAACCGTCGGTCCCGCCCGGTCCGACCGGCCCGCCGGGGCAACCGACCCCGCCGGCCCCC
>NZ_FMCH01000500.1 GCF_900091855.1 Streptomyces sp. DvalAA-14 | reverse complement strand
GGCGAGCCCGTCCAGATGCAGGCCGCGGGTCAGCACGGCGGGTACGGCGACGGCTGCCACAGCCGCCAGCAGGTGGCCGGCGCCGAGGACGGCCAGCACGGCGCCGGCCGCGGCCGCGGCGGCGCCAACCACCGCGCCCACCGCGGGCGCCACCCCCATCCCGGCGGCCGCGGCCGGCCGGTCCCACCGCCGCAGCCCGACCGGAAACACGCTGAGGGTGCCGAAGGCGAACCGGACGGCGTCCCCTGCGGTGGCTTTTCCCGGGGCGAAGTCGGTCACCGCCCGAGGCTACCGGGGCCGGCCGGGCGGCCGGTCGGCCGGGGACGGGGTTGTGCCGCCGGACGCGGGCACGGGGTGGTGGGTGCGGGTCCGTTGGGGCCGGACACGCAGTTCCTACCGCCCCAGGGTGGGGGTGGCCCAGCCCAGGGTGCGACGGTGCCGACCGTGGTGCGCGCCGTTCCTCCCCCGGACTCCGGCCTCCCCGGACGGCGCCGAAGCGCGGGAGGTGACAGGAGGGGTGCCCGTCAGGGGCGCCGGGGGTTCCCGGGCGAAGTCCGGGGGAGGAACCGCGCGACCGGCCACGGTGTGCCGGCGGTCGGGCGCCGGGCTGATGGTCCGACAGCGGGCGGCCGGTCAGGTGCGGATCGCGGGGGGGACGGGGTGGGAGGCCGGCCCGGCCGGTCCGCGGTGCGGCGGCGGGCCGCTTCCGCCGCGGTCAGGGCCAAAATCACCGCCACCCCCGCCAGATGCTCGTACCCCGCCAGATTCGGCACGTACAGCACCTCGACGACCATCGCCGCGGCGATCGCCGCCGAGGTGAACCACGCCCGGTACCGGCACGCCGTGTAGACGCCGAGCGCGACGACCGCCGCCGACGGCCCGGTGTCGCGGACGCGGAGTTCGTGCGGGGGGAGGCCGAGGAATCCGTGCGGGCCGATCCAGAGCGAGTAGCGGGCGAAGCAGGTGCCCGCGAGGGTGGCGAGGAGGGCGATCGCGAGCGTGCGCGGGGTGCGCAGGGTGGTCTCGGCGATGCCGAAGACCACGACCAGTTGGAGCACCAGCCCCCACACCGGCAGCGAGGGATCCGGTACGAACACCGACAGCGGTGTCCGCAGCAGTTCCTGCCACCACGGCGAGGTCGCGTAGACCCCGCCCAGCCGGTCCACCCACCCGCTGGTCCGCGGTGCGTGCTGCAGCAGTTGGAGGGCCAGCACACCGACGCACCCGGCCAGTGTCAGCGGCACCGCCCGGGCGCCACGGGCCCGCAGCCGGCGCCAGGCCGCCGGGAAGACGGCCCCCCATTCGCCGGCCGCGAACCGCCGCAGCCGGCCCGCAGGCGCACCGACCCTGGACGGGCCGCCGCCCCTCATACGCCGCTCCTGCGCCGTCGCAGCGGCGCCGGCAGCCGGGGCACGCCGAGGAAGCCCTCGGCCCGGGCGCCGGCCAGCCCGATCCGGGGCAGTTCGCTCGATTTGCCGAACAGCACGTAGCGCGGCTCCCAGATCGGCCGGAACTTCGCGTTGGCGCGGTAGAGCGACTCGATCTGCCACCACCGGGAGAAGAACGTCAGCAGCGAGTGCCACAGCCGCAGCACCGGCCCGGCGCCGAGCTTCGACCCCCGCTCGAACACCGAACGGAACATCGCGAAGTTCAGCGAGATCTGCTCGACGCCCACCTCGCCGGCCCGCTGGATCAAGTCGATCACCATGAACTCGATCAGCCCGTTGTCCGCCCCGCGGTCCCGCCGCATCAGGTCCAGCGACAGCCCGTGCGGCCCCCACGGCACAAAGCTCAGCAGCGCCCGCGGCACGCCCTGGCCGTCCTTGCACTCGACCATCACGCAGTCCCCGTCCATCGGGTCGCCGAGCCGGCCCAGCGCCATCGAGAAGCCGCGTTCGCTGCCGCTGTCCCGCCACCGGTCGGCCCGCTCCACCAGCGCGTCCAACTCGGCCTGCGGAATCTCCCGATGGCGGCGGATGCGGACCGTGCAGCCGGCGCGCGCCACCCGGTTGTACGCCTGCCGGACCGTCCGCATCGCCCGCCCGTCGAGGGTGAAGTCGGCGGTCTCGACGATCGCCTCGTCGCCGAGTTCGAGGGCGTCCAGGCCGTGCCGGGCGTACACGGTGCCGGCCTCCTGGCTCGCGCCCATCACGGCCGGCACCCAGGCGTGCCGCTTGGCCTCGGCGAGCCAGGCGTCGATGGCGCCGGGCCACGCCTCGGGGTCGCCGATCGGGTCGCCGGCCGCGAGCGTGACTCCGCCGAGCACCCGGTAGGCGATCGCGGATTTGCCGCTCGGCGACCAGATGACGCTCTTGTCGCGGCGCAGCGCGAAGTAGCCGAGCGAGTCCCGGCCGCCGTACGTACCAAGCAGGCCCCGCAGCCGCTCCTCGTCGGCGGCGCACAGCAGTTCCTGGCCGCGCGGAGAGCGGAAGGCGACGAACAGCACCAGCAGGAAGAGCGCGGTGCTCATCACGTTGACCAGGACGTCCACCCAGCCGGGGGTGGAGATGGAGGTGAACGAGGTGTCGTTCGGCACCAGCGAGACCAGCCGGATCAGCGCGTAGCCGAAGGTGTCGCCGTAGGTCGCGCCGTGCTCGGAGTTGGTCGCCGCGACCAGCCCGGTGCCGATCAGGGCAGCCACCACCAGGCCGACCACCGCGGTGAGCCCGGCGTGCCAGGGGTTGGCCCGGTCGCCCTTGGCCCGGAATTCACTGCGGCCCGCGACGAGGGCGGCCAGGAAGAGGCCGGTCAGGACCAGGGAGACCCAGTTCTGGGCGTGGCGGTGGATGTCCGGCCACACCATGCTCACCGCCAGGGCGGCGAAGAACAGCCCGCACAGCACGAGGTTGAGGATCCAGGCGGCGCGTTTGCGGCGCCGCATGGTCACCGCGAGGAAGAGAGCGAAGGCGCCGGAGGTGAAACCGGCGGTGAGCAGGTAGGGGGTGAAGTAGTCCTGGTCGTTGTGGCGGCGGATGTCGGCGCCGAGGCTGACCCAGACGGCGCCGAGCAGATTCACCGCGGCGACCGCGCGCAGGTACCAGACGGTGAGGGTGGCGGCGCGGGCGGGCAGGACGCGGCGCCGTGGCGGCGCTTTGCGGTCGACGGCGAAGCTGCCCGTTCCCATACTCGGGGAGTTTACGGGCGTTTGTCGTATTTTCAGTTAAGCGCGGCCGATGGCGACAGGGCTACGCCTCGGGCCGGTCCGGGGGCGTTTCGAGCGATGCGGGCGATTCGGGGACGTCGGCGGCCGCGCCCCCGTCGTCCGGGGCGTCCGGGGCCGCGGGGACGGGCGCCGCGGCGGCGGGCTCCACGGGTTCCGGCTCCACGGGGTCCGGCTCCAGCGCGGCGGGCGCCACGGGCTCCGGCTCGTCCGGCAGTTCGGCGGACAGGGCCGCCGCGGCCTGGAGCAGGGGCAGGGCCAGCAGCGCGCCCGTACCGCCACCGGAGGAGATCCCCTGGTCCAGCAGCGGCTCCAGCGAGATCCGGTCCAACGCCTTGTCCTGGCCGGCCTCGGAACTGGCGTGCCCCGCCACCCACCAGTCCGGCGCCCGGAACGCGACCCGCTGCGCCACCAGGGCGCACGCCGCGCTCACCACCCCGTCGAGGACGACCGGCAGCTTGCGTACCGCGCACTGCAGCAGAAAGCCGGTGATCGCGGCGAAGTCGGCGCCGCCGACCGCGGCGAGCAGGGCGAGTTGGTCACCCAGCACCGGCCGGGCCCGGCGCAGGCCGTCCCGGATCGCGGCGCACTTGCGCATCCAGGTGAGGTCGTCGATGCCCGAGCCGCGACCGGTGACGACAGAGGCGTCCGTACCGCACAAAGCGGCGATCAGCACGCCCGCGGGCGTGGTGCCGCCGACGCTGATGTCGCCGAGCAGGACGAGATCGGTGCCCGAGTCGGCCTCCTCGTCGGCCAGCGCCATCCCGGTACGGAACGCCTGCTCGGCTTCCTCCCGGGTCAGCGCGTCCTCGATGTCCAGCCGGCCCGAGCCGCGACGCACCCGGTGGGCGGTCACCTCGGCGGGGAGCTCGGCCGGGTCGCAGTCCAGGGCCATGTCCACGACCCGGACCTGGGCGCCGTAACGCCGGGCGAGCACGCTCACCGGCGCGGTGCCGTCGATCACGGCCCGCGCCAGCACGCTCGCGGTGCCCGCGGGCAGGGCCGAGACGCCCAGGGCGGCCACACCGTGGTCCGCGGCGAAGACGACGACCCGCGCGCGTTCGATCGGCCGCGCGGGCACCTGCCCCTGCACCGCCGCCAGCCAGTCCGCCAGCTCAGCGGCCTTCCCCAGCCCGCCGGCCGGCCGCACCAGCCGCCGCCACCGCTCCAGCGATTCCCGCCGCACCCCGGCGTCCGGCCGCTCCACCAGGGCCCCGAAGTCATCCATCTCGATCCCGCTCACGGCCCGAACAGTACCCGTCTCCGTGCCGGAGGGGCTTGAGCGGGGGGTGGGGGTGCTGTGGGGTGGGGACGTGGGGGGCGTTGCGGGGTGGGGGAGGTAGCGGCGTGGGGTGGGGACGTGGGGGGTGGGGGTGCCGTGGGGCGGGGACGTCGGGCGTGAGGGTGCCGTCGGGTGGGAGCCGTCTGGCGTGAGGGTGCCGCCCTTTCCCTTTTTTGCCGCCCTCTCGCCTCCGGGCGCTTAGACCCGGTCTCGACGTTCCTCTCTCCTGCGCTCGTTCCTCGCTTGTCGTTCGTCTCTTTCGAAACCGGCGCGCCCTTCGGCTCGCTGGCTACCGGCGAACCCCACGGCGCCAACTCACCGCACCGGTGTGCCCTCCGGCGCAGGGTGAGCCAAAGGGGCGCGCTTCGGCCTCCGCAATATGCCCGACGGTTCGCCGGTAGCGACGGAGCCAAAGGCCGCGCCGGTTTCGAAGGTGGGGGCACCTCCCAGCGTTAGCTGGGGGAAGAACGCGCGGAGGTCCTGAGTGGGGGCACCCCCGGACGGAGTCTGGGGGAGAAGGAGCGAGCACGATCGACCGTCGAGACCGGGTCTAAGCGCCCGGAGGCGAGAGGGCGGCAAAAAGAGGGCGCAGCGGGATCGCGTTGCCGGCGATGGTCAGGAGGACATGTTCGGATTCGGCGGCGAGGGCGGTGTTGAGGCGGCCGAGTTCGTCGCGGAAGAGGCGGCCCGAGGCGGTGGCGGGGACGACGCCGGAGCCGACCTCGTTGGAGACGGCCACGACGGTGCGGCGGGTGGTGCGCCAGGCGCTGGTGAGGGCGGCGGTGCGGGCGTGGACGTCGGGGAGGGCGGTGGGGTCGGACCAGGCGTCGGCGGCGTCCATCGTGTGGGTGAGCCACAGGCCGAGGCAGTCGATGAGCAGGGGAGGGCCGTCGGGGTCGGCGAGGAGGGGGACGAGGTCGCAGGTCTCCTCGGTGCGCCAGCCGGGCGGGCGGCGTTCGCGGTGCTGGGCCACCCGCAGGTCCCACTCGGGGTCGTCGGTGCGGGTGCCGCCGGTGGCCACGTAGACCACGCCGGGGAAGGCCGCGAGCCGTCGTTCGGCCTCGGCGGACTTGCCGGAGCGGGCCCCGCCCAGGACCAGGGTGCGTCGCGGCACCTCCGGCACCTGCTGGTAGTCGCCGACGGCCAGCGTCGTACCGTCGGGCACCGCGCGGGCGCCGAGTGCGGCGAGCCGGCGGGTCAACTCCGGCTCCGGCGGGGCGTGGTGGTCGATGTGGACGGCGACCACGTCGGTGGTCCTGGTGACCGCGCCGGCCGCCCGCAGCCGGGCCAGCGCGTCCGGCCGGCCGATCAGGTCGAGCAGCACGAGGTCGTACGGCGGCCCGTCGTGCCCGGACAGTCCGGCCGGCGCGCAACCTGGCGGCAGGTAGAGCAGGCGCAGACCGCCGGGCGCCTCGACGGCGTACCCGGTCCCCGGCGCGTCCATCGCGAGTGCCTCCACCCGGTGTCCGGTGATCAGCGGCAGCCGCTGCCCGTCGGGCACCCGGGCCGGCGCGGGCAGGCCGGGGGGGATCGTCCACCGGCGGGCCGTCGTGCGGGTGCGAGAGCACGACCAGCCGCAGGCCGCCGAGGTGCTGCCCGGCCCGGGCCGCGGCCAGTGCCACCCCCGGGGTGAGGTCGAGCAGCAGCACACCGTCCACCACCACTGAGGTCGCCGCCCGCGCCCCCGCGCCGACGGCGAGCGCGCAGGCCGCGCAGGGACAGTCGGGCAGCGGCAGTCCCCCGGGGCCACCGGTGCCGAGCAGAGTCAGTTCCACGGCACGATCGTCTCGCGTCGGCCCGGGCGCGGCGCGCGGGGCCCCGCCATGCGGCGAGGGCCTCTTCCCGTACGGCCGCTGCCGATACGCTGCCAGCGGAGATCAACGACGACGACAGACCCGACCGACAGACGACAGCAGCCCTGACCACCGGACCGAGGGAGAAGCACATGGCGTGGACGTGGCGGTTCGAGAAGGCCGACGGCACCGAGGTGCCGCCCGCGGTGGAGCCGGAGGAGTTCACCACGCAGGGGGACGCCGAGTCCTGGATCGGCGAGATCTGGAAGGACCTGCTCGCCGGTGGCGCCGACCAGGTCGTGCTGTTCGACGGCGAGACCCGGATCTACGGCCCGATGAGCCTGCACGGCGAATCCGCCGAGGCGGCTGAGCCGGCCGAACCGGCCGAACCCGCCGCGGGGCCGGCCGCCGACGAATCCTGACGCCCGGCCGCCGCTGCGGCGAGGGGGCCCGCCGGATCACCCGGCGGGCCCCCTCACCGCACCTGCCGTGCCTGCCCCGGCCCGGCCCGGCCGCGGCGGGGCTACAGCGTCCCCAGCGTGACCTCCGTCGCGTGACCAGTGTTGCCGCGGCCGAACTCCAGCCGGACCTTCTGGTGCGGCTTCAGCCTGGCCAGCGCGTCCGTCAGGGACTGGACCGTGCCGATCACGGTGTTGCCCAGCTTGGTGATCACGTCGCCGGCCCGCAGTCCCGCGGCGGCCGCCGCGCCGTTCTTCTGCACGCTCACGATCGCCGCGCCGGCCGGCTCGAAGTTCTTGCCCACCACCCCGCGCACGGTGACGCCCAGGGCGGCCCGGCCGGAGTTGGTGACCTTGCCGTTGCGGATGATCTGGTTGGCGATCATCGTCACCGTGGAGGACGGGATGGCGAAGCCGATGCCGGGCGCCGCGCCGCTGCCCAGCTGGGGATCGGTGGCGGCCAGCGTCGGGATGCCGATGACCTGGTTGTCGAGGTTGACCAGGGCGCCGCCGCTGTTGCCGGGATTGATCGCCGCCGAGGTCTGGATCAGGTCGGGGATGGTGGCGCCGGTGCTGTTGGACTGGCCTTCGCTCTCGCTCACCGTACGGCCGGTCGCCGAGACGATGCCCTCCGTCACGCTGCCGGACAGGCCCAGCGGATTGCCCATGGCGAGCACGATCTGGCCCACGGCCACCTTGCTGGAATCCGCGAAGGTGGCCGGCTTGAGGTTGTTCGGCAGTGAGGTGAGCCGGATCACGGCCAGGTCGTTGGCCGGGAAGGTCGAGATGAGCTTGGCGCCCAGCGCCTTGCCGCCGGTCGCCACCGAGACCTGGAAACTCTTGGCCTTGCCGACCACGTGCGCGTTGGTGACGATGTCGCCCTTGCTGTCGAACACCACACCGGAGCCCAGGTCGGTATTGGTGGTGATCTGTACGACGGACGGCAGAACGTTCCTGACCTCGTCCTGGTAGGCGTTCTGCAGGCCGTTGCCGCCGGACGACGCGGCGACCGCGGCCTGCGCGGCGGCATGGCCCGCCGGATGGCCGGTCGAGGAACCGGCCGCGCCGGTGTCGGAGGCCGGGCTGCAACCGGTGGCCAGCAGCGCCGTGGCGCACAAAGCCGCGGCGCCGGCCAGCAGGATGCGGGTACGGGACGGATGCGATCCACTCATGTCCGCATTGTTGCTTTTGTCCGGCGGGCGGGCTCGGCCGGAACGCCAATCGGGTGCAGCGACCGGCGGGCTGCTGCGGCGGCTCCCGCACCCCTGAGGGCCGTGCCCCGGTCTCAGCTCCGCACGCCGCACCAGTGCAGCAGCGCCGCCACCGAGCGGTACGGATCGGTCCGCCCGGCCCGCTCCTCGGCGGCGAGTAACAGCGCGAGCTCCCCGCTGTCCATCGGCGCCCTCGCCAGGTCGGACGCGGTGTCGGTGAAGACCCGCACCCCGTACCAGGCCCGCAGCGGCACCGAGAACCCGGCGAGGGTCGCGGTCAGCGCCTCGCGCCGGTCCGCGCGCGTCGCCAGGCCGAGCCGGTTGGTGTAGCCGTCGGTACCGAAGGCGTGCAGCGCCGAGGCCCAGTCGCCGAGCAGGCCGGGCCGCAGTGCCAGCGCGTCCCCGTTGCGCACCAGCAGCGACAGCAGCCCGCCGGGGGCCAGCACGCGGGCCAGCGCGGCCAGCATCGGCTCCGGGTCGGGTACGTACATCAGCACGCCGTGGCAGAGCACCACGTCGAAGCAGGCCGGGCCGAAGTGCCGTCCCGTCTCCCGGCCGTCGCCCTGCAGGACGACAAAGTGTTCGCGGACGTCCGCGGACTCGGCGGCGACGGCCGCCCGCAGCACCGACAGCATCGCCGGATCGGCTTCCAGGCCGGTCACCAGATGGCCGGCCCGGGCCAGCCGCAGCGCCTGGGTGCCCTGTCCGGGCCCGATGTCCAGTACCCGAAGCCGGCGCCGGGCGTGCGCGCCGCCCACCGGCTCGGGGAAGTGCGCGGCCAGCTGCTCGTCCAGCTGGCGGGCGACCAGCTCCTGCCGGACGGTGTTCCGCAGGCCGCCCAGCTTCGCCAGCCAGCTGTCCGCGCCGCCGTGGAAGCCGCCGTGCAAGCCGCCGCTGTGGCCGCCGGCGGGGAGCGCCGGCAGGCCGCCGGGTGCCGCTCC
>NZ_FMCH01000357.1 GCF_900091855.1 Streptomyces sp. DvalAA-14 | reverse complement strand
GGGAGGGCCTCGGGTCAGGAGGGCGTCGATGCGGGTCAGGCCCGCCTCGCGGGTGAGGTGGGCGGTGGCGTAGGCGGGGCCGGCCGCCGCGAGCGCGGCGGTGCGGGCCGGGTCGGCGGCCAGGGCGCGGATCGCGGCGAGCAGGGCCGCCGGGTCCTGCGGCGGGACGAGGACGCCCGCGCCCGAGCGCTCGAGTTCCTGTGCGGTGGCCCCCCGGGCCGGCACCGCGGCGACGACCGGCCGCCCGGCGGCCAGACAGGCGGGGAGTTCCGGCGGCACCGCCGTCCCGCCGCGCCCGGCCCGCTGGGTGAGCAGCAGCACGTCCGCCGCGGCCAGCACGTCCGGATACTCCGCCTCGTCCGGCGTCGGCGGGAAGTCCAGGTTGGGCAGGGCCCCGGCCAGCGCCCGCAGCTCCTCGCGCCGCTCCCCGGCACCCATCAGCACCACCCGCAGCCCCGGATCGAGCTGGGCCGCCCGGATCAGCAGGTCGAGGTCCTGTTCGGCGCCGAGCGCGCCGGAGTACAGCGCCACGGTCTGCCCGGGCCGCCAGCCCAGCCGGGCCCGCATCTCCTCGCGGGGGCGCGACGGCATCGGCAGATGGGACCAGTTGGGTATCAGCCGGATGCGTCCGGCGGGCACGCCCATCGCGGCGACCTCCGCGACGATCGACTCGTGCACGACGCCGACCAGCGCGGCGCGCCGCAGCGCGTACTTCTCCACCGACCCGGCGAGCGCCACCGCCGCCCGGCCCCGCGCACCGCCCGCACCGCCCGCACCGCCCCCGCCGCCCGCACCCAGCAGATTGCGCACCACGGCCACGTACGGAACCCCGTACCCCTGGGCGAGCCGCGCGCCGATGATGCCGGCGGCCAGCGTCGGCAGCTGGGCGACGACCGCGTCCGGCCGTTCGATCGCGGGCGGCGCGCCCAGGCCGCCGCGCAGCACGGACAGCTCGAACCGGGCCCGGCCGAGCGCGGTCTGACGGGCCGGCACCGTATGACTACGCCGGTGCACCCGTACTCCGCCGCGGTCCTCCTCGGTGCGCCGGATGCCGGCGTAGGCGGGGTCGAGCCGCCAGGCCGGGTAGTGCGGCATGCCGGTGAGCACGTGCACCTCCGCCCCGCCGGCCGCCCAGTGCTCGGCGATCTGTGTCGCGTACCTGCTGGTGCCCGCCTGCTCGGGGGCGTAGTGGGTGGAGACCAGCAGCAGTCTGCGGCACGTGCCGGAACCGGCCACGGCGTGTTCCTTCCCCCGGAGACGAACGGAAGCCCACCCTACGACCTGGCTCGTCGTCACCGCTGGCCGCCGGCGGGCGCGGTGGGCGTCTTCGGCCGGTGCGGGCCATCCGCGCGACGCGGGCCCGGCCACCCGGGCGAATCTGCCATTACGCCCTAAAGTGATGCGCGATGTCCATCTCCCGCCGAAATCTCCTCCAAGTGACCGCCTCGGGCGCACTGCTGGCCGGCTGCGCGCCCGCCACCGAGCCGTCCGCCGGGCCGCCCACCGGGCCGCCCACCGAGCCGTCGACCGGCCCGTCCGCCGGCCACCGCGCGCCCCTCGCCGCCACCTCGTC
>NZ_FMCH01000053.1 GCF_900091855.1 Streptomyces sp. DvalAA-14 | reverse complement strand
CGGTGGGGACCGACCGCGCGGGGCGGTCCGGCCGCCCGGTGGGCTCCGGCCGGGCGGGGCCGGGTGTCAGCCGCCGCACTGGGTGAGCATCGCCTGCTTGTCCGGACTGGTCACCGGCAGGTCGTACTTGATGGAGACCTCCGCGATCCGTACCGCGTAGGAGCAGCGGATCACCTTGCTCGGCGGCAGCCAACTGGCCGCCCCCGAGTCGCTCTTGGCGCCGTTCGACGGGCCGTCCACCGGCAGGAGGTTGAGCGGGTCGTTGGCGATCGACTCGCGCTTGGCCTTGGTCCAGTGCGCGGCGCCCATCTGCCAGTCGTACGACAGCGGCATCACATGGTCGATCTGGACGGCGGTCGCCTTGGCCTTGGTCCAGTGGATGGCCTTGCCCGTGTAGGGGTCGTCCAGCGTCATCGCCATCACCACGCACTTCGAACCGGACCGGAAGCGAAGATCGAGGCCGTCCCGCTTGAGCAGGTCGTTGCGGGTGTCGCAGCCGTTGTGTGCGAACGGCACATTGGACGCGGAGTCCATCCAGGCGGCGCCGAACTCCTCCCGGCTGTAACCGGTCTTGGGGCCGCGCCCCTTGGTGGCCACCTTCTTGATCAGCGCGACCGCCTTGGCCCGCTCGGCCGAGGACGTGATGGCCGCGAGCCCGGCCTTGGTGCCGTCGGGGTTGTCCAGCGGGTCGGCGGCCCGCCCGTTGCTGACCACGGGGCCGCTGCCGGCGGCCGTGTCACCGCTGCCATTCGGGCCGTCGGCGCCGATCGTGGTGTCCTTGCAGCCGGCGACGCCGAGCACCGCGGCGAGTACCGCGCTGCAAGCGAGGCCTCGGGCTATCCGTCTGTCCATCTACCACCTCGGGAGGGTGTCGTGGGGCGCGTGCGCGCCCGCGGCCGGTGCCGTTCATCTGGGTATCTGCCCCGATCACCGGGAAATAGCGCGCAGTTGCGGGCGCGGCGGGCGCGGTGTCCCCCCGCCGGGTGAACGGATCGTCGCCGCCGGCCCCCGGCGACGGCAGGCGCCGGGCCGCCGGCGGTCCCGGCAGGGCGCCTGCCTTCCGTCAAAGGGTCACGGACGCAATGCCTCGATCAACGCCGCGGACACCGCGGTCCGGGTCGCGGCGGCCGAACTCCCGGTGACGGTGCTGAGGTTGTGACCGGGGGTCGCACCGCCCGCTTCGGGAGTCCCGCCGGACCCGCCCGATCCGCCCGACCCGGCGGACCCGCCCGACCCGGCCACCACCACGAAGCGGGTGTCCGGATACCTCGCCGCGGCCGCCGCGGCCCCGCCGTCCGGCGCCGCGCCGACGGTGAGCACCACGGTGCACTTCCGGCCGGCCAGCGTCGCCAGATAGGGCCCCGCCGCGCCCGCGGTCTGCTCCCCCGCCATCGCCAGGTACGTCACCTCGGCGTGGGTCTTCGCCGAGGCGTCCTGCATGCCCGCCCACACCGGCACGGCCGCCGGGTCGGCGATCCCGCGCTCCCCGGTCAGCAGGCACGCCTGCGCCTGCGTGTAGGCGCGCGCCCGGGTCGGCGGCAGCGTACGCGGGTGGCCGGAACCCGATCCGGCCGCGATCGTGACCACCACGGCCACCGCCGCGGCCACACAGACCGCACCGCCGCCCGCTGCCCAGCGCCAGTGCGCGCGTATCCAAGTTTTCACGGCGGGCAGCATACGGTGCGGCAGCGGGAGCGGCCGGTTCTCCGGCGCGGCCCGCCCGCTCGGCGAGCGCCGGGGGCCGGCGCCGCCGAACACGCACGATCCGTCCCACGGGTCCCGCCCGCCCGGGCCGTCCCGTATCTTTTCCGGCAGACCCCGACCCCGTTTCGGAGGAGGACGACCGATGGACAGGGCCGAGGCTGTCATTCCGGCGCAGGACACCAAGGACGCCAGGGACACCGCGTCCGCGGCGCCGCCCACTCCGGCGGGCACGGGCGCGGACGACACCGGCGCGGGCCCCGGCCGGCGGCTGCGGACGCCCGGCGCCGGGCTCGACCCCTATCTGCTCACCGCCGTGTTCTTCGTGGCCTACCTGCTGCTGTCGGTCACCCGCTACCGGCAGATGCTCACCATGTCCTGGGACCTGGGCATCTTCGAGCAGGCCGTCAAGTCCTACGCGCACCTGCACGCGCCGGTCGCCGATCTGAAGGGGCCCGGCTTCAACATCCTGGGCGACCACTTCAGCCCGATCACCGCGCTGATCGCCCCCTTCTACCGGGTCTTCCCCACCCCGGTGACGCTGCTGGTGGCGCAGGCGCTGCTGTTCGCGGTCTCGGTGATCCCGGTCACCCGCGGCGCGGCGCGGTTGCTCGGGCGGGGGCGGGGCCTGGCGATCGGCGTCGCCTACGGGCTGTCGTGGGGGGTGCAGAAGGCGGTCCAGTTCGACTTCCACGAGATCGCGTTCGCGATGCCGCTGCTGGCCTTCTCCCTGGAGGCGGTGCTGCGCAAGCGGTGGGCGGCGGCGATGTGGTGGGCGGTGCCGCTGGTCTTCGTCAAGGAGGACATGGGGGTCACGGCCGCCGCGATAGGGGTGATCGTCTGGTGGCGCACCCGGCAGGAGCAGGAGCCCGTGCCGGACGGCGACTTCGCGGACGGGACGGCGCCGGCGGAGCGGGAGGGGCGGGCGACCCGGGGGGACCTGGACGACCGGGACCAGGAGGACCGGGACCGGGACCTGGAGGCCGGTGCGGGCCCGGTGGGCCGACTGTCGGACGCCCTGCGGTTCGGGCCCTGGGCGATCGGCCTGACCGGTTTCGGTGTGGCGGCCTCGGCCCTGGCGTTCGGCGTCATCATCCCGGCGTTCAACACCGCCGGCGGCTACGACTACTGGAACAAGCTGAACGGCAACGGGGCCCCGATGCCCGGCCACATCCCCCTCGCCACCGCCGTGCACACCCTGCTGTGGATCCTGCTGCCGACCAGCGGCCTGCTGGCGCTGCGCTCGCCGCTGATCCTCGCCGCGCTGCCGACCATCGGCTGGCGGTTCGTCTCGCACGACGACCACTACTGGGGCACCGACTGGCACTACAGCGCGGTGCTGATGCCGGTGGTCTTCCTGGCGCTGGTGGACGCCGCCGAACGGTCGCGGCGCAGCCACCGGCCCTGGCTGCGCTCCTACGCCTCGGGCGCGCCGGCCGCGGTGGCCGGAGCGGCGCTGGCGCTCACCCTCGCGCTGCCGCTCGCCGCCCTGGACCAGGGCGCCACGTACAAGGTCGACGCGCACACCAAGGCGGTCGAAAAGCTGCTGGACGAGATCCCCGACGGGGCCACGGTCGAGGCGAACGTCGGGCCCATCAGCCGCCTGGTGCACCGGACCACCGTGTACTGGGTCGGTGACACCCCGGGGGTGACGCCGGACTACATCGCGATCGACAACACGACGGGCTGGGTGCCGGACCCGGTGGTCTACGCGCAGCAGCTGCACCCGGCCGCGACGTACCAGGTGATCGCGAACTCCGAGGGGTACGTCATCCTGCACCGCCAGAGCTGAGCGTGCCGCAGCCGGGGCGGTTCGCGGGTCAGCCGGCCGCGTCCGCCGGGTAGTCGACGTAGGCGAAGCGCCGCGAGTCGGGGGCCCAGCTGTTGACGTTGAGGCTGCCCTGACCGCCGGTGAAGGCGAGGACGTCGCGCCGGGCGGCCCCGAGCGGGTCCATCAGGCGCAGGACCACCTCGCGGTCGGCCGGGTGGCCCTCGGTGCCGGGCGGGAAGCTGATGTACAGCACGTGGCGGCCGTCGGGCGACAGGTGCGGGAACCAGTTGACGCGTTCGTCCGAGGTGAGCCGGGTGAGGCCGGAGCCGTCGGGACGCATCCGGAAGATCTGGGCGTGGCCGGGCACGGTGGCGCCGTGCTCGGAGTTGAAGTAGATCCACTCGCCGTCCGGGGTGAACTCCGGGCCGTCGGCGGGCGCCGGGCTGTCGGTCAGCCGGGTGTCGGGGCCGCCGGCGGCCGGCAGGGTGAAGATGTTGCGGTAGCCCCACTCGTCACCGCCGTAGGGCTCGACACCGACATAGGCCAGGGTGCGGCCGTCCGGGGAGACGCCGTGCAGGAAGTGCCGGAAGGGGCCGGGACGCGGCTCGTTGGTCACCCGGCGGGCCGGGCCGCCGGCCAGCGGGACGGCGTGGATGTGGCCGTCGCCCGCCGAGAGGTACAGCGTCCGGCCGTCGGGGGAGATCACATGGTCGTTGTTGGCGTCGGTGATCCCGCCGGTGTCGATCAC
This sequence comes from Streptomyces sp. DvalAA-14, assembly GCF_900091855.1. Classification (GTDB taxonomy): domain Bacteria; phylum Actinomycetota; class Actinomycetes; order Streptomycetales; family Streptomycetaceae; genus Actinacidiphila. The sequence goes on along the minus strand of NZ_FMCH01000053.1, from coordinate 5,786 downwards.
CTCGGGGGCGGGGCCGGCGCCCGGGCCCTGGTAGGTGGCGTCGGCGGCGATCCGCAGCAGCAGTCCGTCCTGGTTGAAGACCAGCCAGCGGCCGTCCGGCGTCCAGTTGGGCGCCTCCAGGGCGCTGCCGGTCGTCTGGTGCACGAGCCGCGGCGCGCCGCCGTCGATGTCGCCGACGAGCAGCCGGGCGCGCTGACCCGGGGCAAGCGGCCTGATGTTCGTACCGGCAGCGGTGATCGTCACAGCCGCTCACCTTAACGCGTGCCGCGCCCCGCTCCTCGAGGTCCGGGAGCGGGGCGCGGCTTCAGCGGGCGCGCTCTGCGGTCGGCGCGGGGGCCCGGTCGTGGCGCCTTCTCATCGGTGCGCGCCCAGCGGCGCGCGCGGGTGATCCGCGCCGCTCAGCAGGACAGATTGCTGCCGGCCGGCACGCCCAGGATCGAGGTGAAGCTCTGGTAGGCGCTGACCCGGCTCTGCACCTCGGCCGGGTTTCCGCCGTTGCACTCGATGCTGCCGTTGATGCTGCGGATGGTCTCGCCGAAGCCGGCGCCGTTGACCATGGCGTTGTGCGGCGTCATGGTGCCGGGTCCAGTCTGGGTGTCCCAGTACCACAGGCCGGTCTTCCAGGCGACGGCCGGATCGGTCTGCACGAGGTTCGGGTTGTCCAGCAGGTCGATGCCCAGCGCGTCGCCGGCCGCCTTGTAGTTGAAGTTCCAGCTGAGCTGGATCGGCCCGCGCCCGTAGTACGCGGCCGTGCCGGCCGGGCAGCCGTACGACTGGCTGGTGTCGCAGTAGGTCGGGTAGTTGGCGGTGTTCTGCTCGACGATGTAGACGAGGCCGCCGGTCTCGTGGCTGACGTTGGCGAGGAAGGCCGCGGCCTCCTGCTTCTTGACCGTGTCGCTGCCGGTGGTGGCGAAGCCGGGGTAGGCGCTCAGGGCGGCGGTCAGTCCGCTGTAGGTGTAGAAGGAGTTCCGGCTCGGGAACATCTGGTTGAACTGCGCCTCGCTGACGACGAAGGAGCCGGAGGCGGGCGGCGTGGTGGTGCCTCCGCTGCTGCCCCCGGTGGTGCCGGTGCCGGTGCAGGAGTACGGGTCCCAGTACCAGGTGCTGACGGTGGGGTCGTAGCCCGGGTTGTCGTGCTCGGCGATGTAGTAGTTGCCGTCGGTGTAGCGGACGATGTCGCCGGCGACGTAGGCGTGGCCCGCGGCCCAGGCCGGGTAGGAACAGCTGCCGCTGCCGCCGGTCGTACCGCCGGTGCCGCCCGAGGAGCCGCCGCAGCTGCCCTGATCGGCCCAGACGTCGGCGACGCCGGGCGTTTCGCCCTGGGTCCACCACTTGGCCGACCAGTTGTGGCTGTTGTAGGAGGCGGCCGTGCCTCCGGTGTAGACGGTGCCGGCGCTCCACGGCGACGCGCAGGTCGCGGCGGAGGCGGTGGAGGCCATCGGCAGCAGGAGCGCGAGCCCGATGACGGCCGCGAGGGCGGCGAGCAGGGCGATGAGACGTTGTCTCGACACGTGACCACTCCTTGTGGGGGGAGGTTCGAGTGGGGTCGTGTCAGCACTCAAACGGATTGGTCTGGACCTGTCAATAGCTCCGTGCCCATCCCGCACCACTGGTCACACATGCGACGGCGGTGCGGGTCCCTCGGCCCGCACCGCATCGCCCCGATCACGGGCGCGGGCTCAGGACCCCAGCACCGTCGTCAGGAACTCCGCTGTCCACTCGAGCAGTTCACGCCCCACCACCGGCTTCCCGCCGATCCGGCCGGTGGCCGGGCGCGGCACCAGCACCTGCTTGGCGGCCGGCTTGATCAGCGAACGCGGATAGACCCGCTGCAGCCGCAGCTCCTGCGACTCCCGCAACTCCACCGGACTGAAGCGGACGTTGCCGCCCTGGAGCGTGATGTCGCTGACGCCGACCTTCCGGGCCAGCATCCGCAGGCCCGCCACCAGCAGCAGATTCTCCACCGGCTCGGGCAGCTTGCCGTAGCGGTCGGTGAGTTCCTCGCGCACCGCGGTGATGTCCGCCTCGGTCGTCGCCGCGGCGATCGCGCGGTAGGCCTGCAGCCGCAGCCGCTCGCCGGGCGCGTAGTCGTGCGGGACGTGCGCGTCCACCGGCAGCTCGATCTTGACCTCCAGCAGCGTCTCCTCGGGCTCGCCGCTCGAATCCAGCGCCGAGCGGTAGTCCGCCACCGCCTCGCCCACCATCCGGACGTAGAGGTCGAAGCCGACGCCCGCGATGTGCCCGGACTGCTCGCCACCGAGCAGATTGCCGGCGCCGCGGATCTCCAGGTCCTTCATGGCGACATACATGCCCGCGCCCATCTCGGTGTGCTGGGCGATGGTGGCCAGCCGCTCGTGGGCGGTCTCGGTGAGCGGCTTCTCCGGCGGATACAGGAAGTACGCGTAGCCGCGCTCGCGGGACCGCCCGACCCGGCCGCGCAGCTGGTGCAGCTGCGACAGGCCGAAGGTGTCGCCGCGCTCCACGATCAGCGTGTTGGCGTTGGGGATGTCGATCCCTGACTCGACGATCGTGGTGGACACCAGGACGTCGAACTTCTTCTCCCAGAAGTCCACCACCACCTGTTCGAGCTGGGACTCCCCCATCTGCCCGTGGGCGGTGGCGATCCGCGCCTCCGGCACGATCTCGCGCAGCCGGGCCGCCGCCCGGTCGATGGACTCGACCCGGTTGTGGATGTAGAAGACCTGGCCCTCGCGCAGCAGCTCACGGCGAACCGCCGCGCCGATCTGCCGCTCCTCGTACGGCCCGACGAAGGTGAGCACCGGGTGCCGCTCCTCGGGCGGGGTGGTGATGGTGGACATCTCCCGGATGCCGGTCACCGCCATCTCCAAGGTGCGCGGGATCGGGGTGGCGGACATGGTCAGCACGTCCACGTTGGCCCGCAGCTTCTTCAGCTGCTCCTTGTGCTCGACACCGAACCGCTGCTCCTCGTCCACGATGACCAGGCCCAGGTCCTTGAACGTGGTCTCCGAGGAGAACAGCCGGTGGGTGCCGATCACCAGGTCGACCGAGCCGTCCCGCAGCCCCTCCAGCACCGCCTTGGCCTCGGTGTCGGTCTGGAAGCGCGACAGCGCCCGTACGTTCACCGGGAACTGCGCGTACCGCTCGGAGAAGGTGCCGAAGTGCTGCTGCACCAGCAGCGTCGTCGGCACCAGCACCGCGACCTGCTTGCCGTCCTGCACCGCCTTGAAGGCCGCCCGCACCGCGATCTCGGTCTTGCCGTACCCCACGTCGCCGCAGATCAGCCGGTCCATCGGAACCGACTTCTCCATGTCCTCCTTGACCTCGGCGATGGTGGTGAGCTGGTCCGGCGTCTCCGCGTACGGGAAGGCGTCCTCCAGCTCGCGCTGCCACGGGGTGTCGGCGCCGAAGGTGTAGCCGGGGGCGGCCATCCGCGCCGAGTACAGCCGGATCAGGTCGGCGGCGATCTCCTTGACCGCCTTCTTGGCCCGGGCCTTGGTCTTCGTCCAGTCCGCGCCGCCCAGCCGGTGCAGCGAGGGGGCCTCGCCGCCGACGTACTTGGTGATCTGCTCCAGCTGGTCGGTGGGGACGAACAGCCGGTCGCCGGGCTGGCCGCGCTTGGCCGCCGCGTACTCGACCACCAGGTACTCGCGGGTGGCGCCCTGCACGGTGCGCTGGGCCATCTCGATGTACCGGCCGACGCCGTGCTGCTCGTGCACGATGTAGTCGCCGCCGACCAGGGTGAGCGGGTCGATGGTCTTGCGGCGGCGGGACGGCATCCGCCCCATGTCCTTGGTCGACGACTTCTGGCCGGACAGGTCGGTCTCGGTGAGCACCGCCAGCTTCAGCGCCGGGTCGACGAAGCCGTGCTCCAGGGAGCCGGTCGCCACATGGACGACGGACGGCGCCAGCGCCGCCAGCGAGCCCGCCGCTCCGTCGGCCGAGGCCGCGCGGGCGGCGATGCCCTCGCCCCGCAGCACTTCCACCATCCGGGCCGCCGGGCCCTGGCCCTCGGTGACGAAGACCGTGCGCCAGCCCTCGGCGAGCCAGCCCTTGGTGTCGGCCAGCGCCCTGGCGGTGTCGCCGCGGTAGACCTCGGGGGCGTGCATGCCCAGCCGCAGGGTGTCGCCGAACTCCCGCTCCAGGCTGGTGTCGCCCGTCGCGCGCCGGCTGACCGCCAGCTCGTCCGCGGCGATCTCGTCGGCGGCAAAGGGGCTCACCGACCACCAGGGCAGGCCCAGCACCCGGGCCCGGTCCCGGACGTCGGCGATCGCCCACAGCGAGGCCGCGCCGAGATCCACCGGCGCCTGGCCGCCGCCCGCGGACGCCGCCCAGGACGCCTCCAGGAACTCCTGCGAGGTGGCCACCAGGTCGGCGGCCCGGGTACGCACCCGCTCCGGATCGCAGACCACCGCCATCGAACCGGCCGGCAGCACGTCCAGCAGCAGCTCCATGTCGTTGACCAGCACCGGGGCCAGCGACTCCATGCCCTCCACCGCGATGCCCTCGGCGATCTTGCCGAGCATCTCGTCCAGCTCCGGGTGCTCGACCGACAGGGCGGCGGCCCGGGCGCGCACCTGCTCGGTCAGCAGCAGCTCACGGCAGGGCGGGGCCCACAGACCGTGCTCGGCCACCTCCAGGGAGCGCTGGTCGGCGACTTTGAAGTAGCGGATCTCCTCCACGTCGTCGCCCCAGAACTCCACCCGCAGCGGGTGTTCCTCGGTCGGCGGGAAGACGTCCAGGATGCCGCCGCGGACCGCGAACTCGCCGCGCTTCTCGACCAGCTCCACCCGGGCGTACGCGGCTGCCGCCAGCCCGTCGACCACGGTGCCCAGATCCGCGCTCTGCCCGCTGCGCAAGAACACCGGCTCCAGGTCGCCCAGGCCCTTGACCTGCGGCTGGAGCACGGAGCGGATCGGGGCGACCACGACCTGTACCGGTCCGGCGCCCGGGTCGTCGGCCCGCGGGTGCGCCAGACGGCGCAGCACGGCCAGCCGGCGGCCCACCGTGTCGCTGCGGGGCGAGAGCCGCTCGTGCGGCAGCGTCTCCCACGCGGGGAACTCCACGACGGCGTCGTCCGGCAGCAGCGAGCGCAGCGCCGAGGCGAGGTCCTCGGCCTCCCGGCCGGTCGCGGTCACCGCCAGGACGGTGCGGCGGGCGCGGGTGGCAAGCGCGGCGATCGCCATCGGGCGGGCGGCGGGCGGACCGACCAGGTCCACCAGCGGGCGCGCGCCGGAGGTGGCGGCGGACACCGCCTCGGCGAGGGCGGGGTCCTCGACGACGACGTCGACCAGACCGTTCAGACTCATCAGGATTCCGTCCCAGGGGGCAGGCAGAGCGAGTGGGCACGCTGCCGCTCGGGCAACGCGAACCGCCCGACACGTGTCACGGGCCGGGGTTACATCCAGCCTACGACCTCCCGCCGACACCGCCGCCTTCCCCTTGCGGGGGGCGGCCGACGGGGGGTACGAGCCCCCGGGCCGTGAGGGCACCTCGCCCCGGCGGCATCCCCCTCCCGGCCCTCGCCAACCACCCCCCGGTGGCACCCCCCCGCGCAGTTCCCCGCGCCCCTCCCGGAGCCCACCTCACCCGCCGACACACACGCACCCCCCCCAAAGCGGCACGAGAACCTGCGCCACCAGTCACACCGCCCCCGCCCCCGACAACGCCGGGACGCCGCCCCCCGGGCCAGCCGCACCCGCCCCAAAGGGGCGCGGGGAACTGCGCGACCAACCACGACGCACCCGCACAAGGCAACGACGCGACACCGCCCCCGGGCCAGCCGCACCCGCCCCAAAAGGGGCGCG